>NZ_JBFAIC010000007.1:45201-132564 GCF_040654515.1 Dactylosporangium sp. NPDC050688 | reverse complement strand
CGGCCGGCGGTGGACCGGCCGGCGGTGGACCGGCCGGCGGTGGACCGGCCGGCGGTGGACCGGCCGGCGGTGGACCGGCCGGCGGTGGACCGGCCGGCGGTGGACCGGCCCGCGGTGGACCGGCCCGCGGCAGACCGGCGACGCTCAGCGGTCCGGGCGGGTGTAGCGGTGCTTGACCTGCGGCGGGAAGTACTCCGGGTCGCCGGTGGGGCGCAGCTCGACCCGTGGGGTCTGGTACGCGGCCGGCACGTAGTTGGCGAACTCGCTGTTGAGCCGTAGCAGCTCCTCGCGGATCGCGCCGGCCAGCAGGTCGGCCCGGGCCGGGTCATCAGCAGCGGCGCCGGGGGCGAGCTCGGCCACCACCGACAGGTGGCGCTCCTCGTCGTCGCCGGACACGACCTGCAGGACGAACTTGCCCGTCACCCAGTCGCTGACCCCGGCCCGCTCCAGCGCCACCGTCACGTTCTCCGGGTAGATGTTGGCGCCGAAGTACGAGACCGTGAAGAGCGACCGGCCGAACACCCACACGAACGGCAGGCGCGGGGCCGCGGCGGTGTCCAGGCCGGCCGCCGGGTCGAAGCCCAGCTCGCGGCAGAACGCCAGCATCGCGTCGTACGGCAGCAGCCCGCCCTCGTCGGCGATGTGGTAGCGGACCAGCGGGATACCGCCGTCGCCGGTGAACAGCAGGGTGCCGTCGTGCGTCTCGAAGTACCGGGTAGCCGGGTCGTACTGCACGAGCGTCGGCAGCCGCGGGTCACCGAACAGCTCGCGGGCGGCGTCGGGGCGCCCGGCGAGGAAGCGCCGGATCGCGACGCTCAGCGGTGTCTCGGTGCCCAGGACGCCGGCGTCGGCGGTGCCGTACAGCGACACGGAGTCCGCCAGCGGATCGCTCATCCCGGCGCGGGAGCCGACCAGCGTGCGCCACTCCTCGCTGAACACCTCGCCGGCCAGCAGCAGCCGGATGCTGTGCCGCGGCCAGTCCACGCCGCGCTGCCGGCCGGCGTCGACGACGTTCTTCACGAACGGCGGGTAGCCGGCCAGGACCACCTGCTCGAAGTGCGGCCCCAGCTCCTGTACGACGCGCAGGATCTCGTCGAGGTTGTTGCCGGGCGTGGCCACCGTGATCGGGTACCCCTTCGCGGCCAGGTGCCGGCAGGCGGCGGCGGTGTACATGCCGCCGACCCACGAGCCCAGCGCGAAGCAGACCACGACCAGGGTCCGCCGCCGGTCGGCCCGGAAGCTGCCGACCAGCGCCTGCTCGAACCGGCGGGCGACGACCAGCTCGTCCAGCACCGAGCGCGGCCACACCGTCGGCTCCCCGGACGAGCCGGACGACACCGCGACCGTCTCGGCGGCGTCCAGCAGCCCGCCGCGGCAGAGCTGCGGCAGCGGGTACCGGCGGTGATAGGTGGCCTTCGTCAGCAGCGGTACACCCGCGAACGCGTCCGCCGACACCACCGCCGCCGGGTCGACGCCGTGCTCGCGCAGGAACGACCGGTAGGCGGGGACGCTCGCGGCGACCTCGTGGAAGAGGCGCAGCGCACCCTCGGTGCCGCCGTCCGGTCCACCGGCATCCGCCGCGCCGGGCGGCGGCGCGGCGTAGAACTCGTGCAGGCCGGCGAGCACCCGTTGCGCCCGGTCATCCATGATCGACACTCCGTTCCCCCGATACAGATGGTGGTTCAGGCGGCGATTGCAACGACGAAGGTTCAGGCGGCGACGTGGTGCGCGGCGTGCAGCCGGCTCGACAGCTCGGCGCTGCGGTCCGCGAACGCCCGCCAGTGCTGCGGGGTCCGCTCCAGGTACCGCCGCGCGTCGGCCTGCCGGCAGGCCCGCTGCGTCCAGGTGGCCAGCCGCCCGCCCCGCACCTCGAAGCGGACGAGGAGGCCGCCGGCCCAGCCGTACACGTCGCTGTCAGGATCGGTGGGCACGGTCGCCTTCTGCTCCGCGACGAGCCAGTCGATCGCCTCGATCTCCTGCTGGATGCGCTCGGCGAGCTCGAAGGCGAGGCCCGCCGACGCCCGGTCGCGCTGCTCGACGAGCTGCCGCTGCACGGCGTCGACGGCGTCCGGGCGGCGCTGCAGCACCGCGACCGTCGCGGCCAGCAGCGTGTCGCGGTCGGCCGCGTCGACGCCGCGGATGCGGGCCATGTCCCGTGCGGCGCCGGTGAGCCGTTCGTCGGTGTACCCGAGCGGCAGCACCCGGCCCAGTCCGGCGACGGCCAGCCGCGCCTTGGTGCCGCCGAGGTACGGGCCGAAGACGTCGGGCCCGCAGTCGGCGCCGAACGGGCCGTGGTCGACCACCAGCCGGGGCACGCCCCGCCGGTCCACCCGCAGGTAGATCGGGACCTCCAGCCCGCCGCGGACCCGGTTCCAGCGTGGCTTCGAACGCTCCAGCAGGTTGCGCTCCAGCCACGCCGCCTCGTGGACGGAGTCGCAGGCGACCGCCTCGACCTGGACGATCTGCGCGACCATCCTGGACAGGTGGCGCCGGCCGCGCAGGCTCGTCCAGTAGGAGCCGACCCGGTGCCGCAGCTCGGTGGCGCGGCCGATGTAGAGCACCCGGCCGCGTTCGTCGCGGAACCGGTACACGCCGGGCGTGTTCGGCAGGCTCGCCGCCGCCGTTCGAGCGACCGTCGTCACGCCGGCATTCTACGGTCCGCGCCGGTGCGGCAGCGGCTCCAGCCGGCGTGCACCGGGGCGGTGGCAGACTGCTGGGCATGCCGGAGATCGTGCAGCTGCTCGCCTCGCCGTCGCACCGGTACGTCGGGCGCCCCGCCGACGGCCCGCTTCCGGCGCCGCCGGGTGAACTCGTCGACGAGATCCGGATCAGGGCCGGACTGGGCGTCGTCGGCGACCGGTACTTCGGCAAGGAGGCGCACCGGCAGGCCAGCGTGACGATCATCGCGCGCGAGTTGCTGCCCGAGGGCGCAGGGCTGGCCGAGGTCCGGCGCAACATCATGGTGGCCGGCCTCGCGGTCGACGACCTCGCCGGGGCGGTCCTCGCGCTGGACTCCGGCGACGGCCCGGTCCGGCTGCGGGTCCGGCGGGCGGCGCACCCGTGCGCGTGGATGGACGTCACCGTCGGCCCCGGCGCGTGGAAGGCGCTGCGCGGCAAGGGCGGCGTACGGTGCGAGCCGCTGGACGACGGCGTCCTGCGGGTCGGCCCGGTGGCCGTCACCGTGCAGCGCTGAGCTCCCGGCGGATCGCGTCGAAGTGCGGTGACCGCACCAGCTGCCGCCACGGCAGGAAGAGCGGCTCGGGGAGATCGTCGAAGTCGTGCCAGGCGAGGCCGGTGCACTTGTCGGGCTCGAGGACCACCGGCTCGCCGGCGACGTGGTCGCTGAGCATCCAGACGGTGACGTAGTGCCGGCCCTCGCCGGTGAAGACGTCGTTGGTGACGGCGCCGAAGCGGACGTTGCCGATCTGCACGCCGGTCTCCTCGGCGACCTCGCGGACCGCGGTGTCCTCGAACGACTCGCCGAACTCGAGGTGACCGCCGGGCACCGACCACGTGCCGGCGCCGTGCGCGCCACGGCGGCACCCCATGAGGAACCTGCCGCCGCGGAACACGAACACCCCGATCCCGACCCGGACCCCGGCGCCGGCCACGTTGCTGATCACGGCCGTCATGCTACCGGCGGCCGGCTGAGGGTGATCGCGCCATCCGTGCTGAGGTTGGTCGCGCTGTCCGTGCTGAGGTTGGTCGCGCCGTCCGTGCTGAGGTTGGTCGCGCCGTCCGTGCTGAGGTTGGTCGCGCCGTCCGTGCTGGGGGTGGTCGCGCCGTCCGCGGTGCCGGCGGCCGGGGCGGACGTTACGCTCCCCGCCATGGGAGCGACGGAACTGGTGGCGGCGGTGCTGAGCGCGGGACTGCTGGCGTTGCCGGCGCCGGTCGTCAGCCCGTCCGGCGGTGGTGCGGGAGCGGGCCCGTCCGGCGGCGCACCGGCCGTGACGTCGTCCGGCGGCGGTGCGGGAGCGGCGGTGCCGTGCCCGTACACGACGATCCCCACCGTCCCGCCGACGCCGCCGTCACCGGTGCGGGACCCCGCCGCCCCCGTGGTCGGCGGCGGGCAGCTCGGCACGACCGGCCTGGCCGTGGCCACCGGGACCGCGGCGCCGCCCACGCTGTCGGCCATGTCGTGGGTCGTCGCCGACCTCGACAGCGGCGAGGTCCTCGGTGCCTGCGCGCCGCACCTGCGCCGCCGGCCGGCCAGCGTGCAGAAGCTGCTGCTCGCCGCGACCGCCCTGCCGAAGCTCGACCCGGCGCTGGTCGTGGAGGCCACCGCCGAGGACCTCGCGCTGCCCAAGGACAGCTCCGCCGTCGGCATGATCGTCGGTGGTAAGTACCCCGTCTCCACGCTGTGGCTCGGGCTGCTGCTGCAGTCCGGCAACGACACCGCCAACGCCCTGGCCCGGGTGGCCGGCGGCGACGGCGGGGTGGCCGCGACCATCGCCGCGATGAACGCCGAGGCCCGCCGCCTCGGCGCCGACGACACCCACGCCGTCACCCCGTCCGGCCTGGACGCCCCCGACCAGCTGACCAGCGCCTACGACCTGGCCCTCATCGCCCGCGCCGACTTCGCCCGGCCCGACTTCCTCAAGTACGACACCACCCTGACCTTCCAATGGCCGGCGCAGCCGCCGAAGGACCCCAGGGGCTTCCAGATCCAGAACGAGAACAAGCTGCTCACCAGCTACGAGGGCGCCATCGGCGGCAAGACCGGCTTCACCGACGAGGCCCGGCACACGTACGTCGGCGCCGCCCAGCGCGGCGGCCGCCGCCTCGTGGTCACCGTCATGGGCGCCGAGATCGTGCCGGCCCGCGCCTGGAAGCAGGGCACGATGCTGCTCGACTGGGGGTTCGCGCTGCCCGCCGGCACCTCCGTCGGCCACCTCGTCACCCCGGAGGAGGCGGCCGAGCTGCACCGCCAGGCCCCGCCGTCCTCGGCGGCCGCCGCGGCCCCGGCCGCTTCCAGCACCGGCGCCGGGTACTCGATCTGGCCGACCGTGCTCGCGCTCGCCGCGGTCGCCCTCACCGCGGCCGCCGTCGCCGGGTACGGCCTGATCCGCCGTCGCCGGCGCGCCTAGGATCCCGGGTATGGGATTCGACCGGCTGGACCTCGGCGTGCCCGTGCGGCGCGTCGGCCTCGGGCTCGCCGCGGTCGGGCGGCCCGGGTACATCAACCTGGGGCGCGGGCGCGACCTGCCCGAGGACCGGTCGGCCGGCGCGCTGCGGGCGCGCAGCCACGAGCTGCTCGACGCCGCCTACGCCGCCGGGGTGCGCTACGTCGACGTGGCCCGCTCGTACGGGCTGGCGGAGGAGTTCCTCGCCGGCTGGCTCGGGCAGCGCCGGGACGTCGTCGTCGGGTCCAAGTGGGGGTATACCTACACGGCCGGCTGGCGGGTCGACGCGCCGGTGCACGAGACCAAGGACCACGGTGTGGCGACGTTCGACCGGCAGCTCGCCGAGACGCTGGAGCTGTTCGGTGACCGGCTCGACCTGTACCAGATCCACTCCGTGACACCGGAGAGCACCGCACTGACCGACCGGGTGCTGCACCGCCGCCTCGCGGACCTGGCCGCCCGCGGCGTCACCGTCGGGCTGTCCACCAGCGGGCCGCGGCAGGCCGACGCCATCCGCGCCGCGCTGCGCGTCGAGGTCGACGGCGCGCCGCTGTTCCGCACCGTGCAGGCGACCTGGAATCCCCTGGAGCCGTCGGCCGGCCCCGCCCTCGCCGAGGCGCACGCCGACGGCCGCGCCGTCATCGTCAAGGAGTCCCTGGCCAACGGGCGCCTCGCCGACCGGGACGCGGCCGTCATCGCCGCCGCACTGCGCCGGCCGTGGGTGAGCGTCGTGCTGTCCGGCGCCGCGACCACGGCCCAGCTCGCGGCGAACCTGCGGGCGCTGGACGTGCGCGACGAGGCGCCGCTCCCCGAGGCCGAGGCCCCCGAGGTGTACTGGCAGCGCCGCGCCGCACTTACCTGGTCCTGACGGGTCAGCGCGCCGCGCGGGTGGTCAGCGGCGGCTGGAGCCGACCTGGAACGGGGCGGGGTCGTGGCCGCCGAAGCGGGCCGGGCGGTAGCCGCGCACGGCGCCGGACAGGTAGACCAGCAGCGCGCCGATGAGCAGCGGGTAGAGCACGACGATGTACATCAGCGGCAGGAGCATGCCGGCCATGACCCAGAGCATCACGTTGACCACGGCGTAGATCCCCAGGCGGGTCAGGCCGCGGTTGAGGGCCCTGTCGCCGGGGGTGTTGCCGCGGACGACGTCGATGAGGGACTTCACCAGCAGGGCCAGGCCGACGAGGA
Source organism: Dactylosporangium sp. NPDC050688 (assembly GCF_040654515.1). Lineage (NCBI taxonomy): Bacteria > Bacillati > Actinomycetota > Actinomycetes > Micromonosporales > Micromonosporaceae > Dactylosporangium > Dactylosporangium sp. NPDC050688. The sequence goes on along the minus strand of NZ_JBFAIC010000007.1, from coordinate 126,253 downwards.
TGGCGATCAGGCTGGCCTGGAACGTACGCGGGTCGAGGACGTCGACCTTGGCGTCGGCGGTGTCGGCCTGGATGGCCTCGGTGAAGACGGTCCGCGCGCCGCGCAGGTCGGCCCGCACGAGGTCGGCCTGGGTGAGCGAGGCGCCGGTGAAGTCGGCGCCGCGCAGGTCCGCGCCGGTCAGGTCGGCCTGGCTGAGGTCGGCTTCGGTGAACGTTGCGTCGCGGGCGTCGGTGGTGTCGAGCTCGGCCTGGGAGAGGTCGGCGCCGTCGAAGTGGGCGCCGCGCAGGTTCGCGCCGGTGAGGGTGGCCTGGACCAGGTCGGCGTTGCGGAACGAGGCGCCGTGCGCATCGACGCCGGACAGGTCCTCCTGGCCGAGGTCGAGGCCGTCCAGCACCGCGTCGTGCAGGTCGGCGCAGGTGAGGTCGGGCAGGCCCTCGAGCGAGGTAATGTGCTGCCCGGCGAGCTGTGCCCGGGTCTCGGGGCACTGGGGAGCGCGGACCGGCTCGGCACCGGCGGGGGTGGCGCCGGTCGTGGTGATCGCGGCAATGATCAGCAGCGCGCCCATGGCGCGGGAGAGGCGGGAGAACGGCACGGCGACAGCATCGACGTTCGTGCCACCGGTTTGTCGCTCTGCGTCAGGATCGCGACACGGTCACCCGCGTCACGTGACGGCTCGCGGACAGCCGCCGCCGCGGCGACGACGCGAAGCGGCAGCCGCCGTCAGCCCGGCCAGACAGCCGGCGAGCACTCCCAGCGCGAGCGGCACCAGGACCAGCGCGGTCACCGGTCAGCCGCCGCTGAGGGACGGTCAGCGCTCCTCGAAATGGCGGATCAGGTCGCCGACGCTGCGCAGCCAGCCGCGGACCCGCGGGACCCATTCCTCGCCGCCGAGCAGGATGACGGCCTCGCCGCCGAGGAACGACAGGCCGATGAGGCCCGCGACGTCGGCCGGGCGCATCGGGCCGAGCGAGCCGAAGCGCTCCTCCGCCTCGGTGGCGACCTGGACCAGCACCACGAACCAGGCCTCCAGCATGGTGGTCACCCGCGCGGCCACCTGCGGGTCGGACCAGCCGGCCGCGATCATCTCCTGCAGTACCCGCACGTAGCCCGAGGCGAGGTCGTCGTCGAGGAAGTCGCACGCCTGCTCGTAGCGCTTCCAGAGCGGCGTGTCCGCGCCGTACATGCGGACCTGGCGCTGCACGAGCTGCTGGTTCTCGTGGTCGAGCAGGGCAAGGATGACGCCCTGCTTGCCGCCGAAGTGGTAGTGGATCTGGCTCAGCGGCACGCCGGCCTGCTCCGCGACCCGGCGGGTGGACAGCGCGGCGTAGCCGTCGGCGAGCAGGCACGCCCGGGCGGCCTCGATGATGCGCACGGCGGTGGTCACCGTCGTCCTCCTTCTGTCGGCTGCCCGATCGGTGCTTGTTCGGTCGGTCGACCGAATGTTAGCGTCCCGAACATCGGTCGGTCGACCGAACAAAGGGAGGTGTGACGCACATGGTTCGCAAGGCGTTCGTCCTCGGCTACGGCGCGGCGGCCTATCTGGCCTTCGTCGTGGCGCTGCTCTACACGATCGGGTTCCTCGCCGGCGTCGGCGTGCCCAAGGGCATCGACGACGGCGCGACCGGCCCGGCGTGGCGGGCCCTCGTCGTCGACGCGGCGCTGCTGACGCTCTTCGCGGCGCAGCACAGCGTCATGGCGCGGCCGTGGTTCAAGCGGTGGTGGACCCGGTTCGTGCCGCCGGCCGTCGAGCGCAGCACGTACGTGCTGGCCTCCACCGCCGCGGTCGTGCTGCTGCTGTGGCAGTGGCAGCCGCTGCCCACCATGCTGTGGTCGGTCGGCCCGGCCTGGGCCCGTGGTGTGCTGTGGGCCCTCTACGTGCTCGGCTGGGTCGTGCTGGTCGTCAGCACGTTCGCCGTCGGGCACTTCGACCTCTTCGGCCTGCGGCAGGTCCTGGACCGGGCGCTCGACCGCCGCTACACGGAGCCCGGTTTCCGGGAGCCGCTGCTGTACCGGCTGGTCCGCCACCCCCTGATGGTCGGCTTCCTGATCGCCTTCTGGGCCGCACCCGACCTCAGCGTGGGCCGGCTGCTCTTCGCCGTGGCCGGCACCGGCTACATCATGGTGGGGGTACGGCTGGAGGAGCACGACCTGCGGGCGCAGCTCGGCGAGCCGTACGAGGACTACCTGCGGCGGGTCCCGCGCTTCGTGCCCCGCCCGGTGCGCTGACGGGAGGGCGGGGACGATGCGGGCGCGGCAGGCGGACGCCGAGGGCTTCGTCGAGCACGACGGCGTGAAGATCCACTACGAGGTGCACGGGGACGGCGGCCCCACCATCCTGCTGCTGCCGACGTGGACCCTCGTCCACAAGCGGATCTGGAAGCTGCAGCTGCCGTACCTCGCCCGGCACTTCCGGGTCGTCACCTACGACGGACCCGGCAACGGCCGCTCCGACCGGCCGCGCACCCCGCCGGCCTACGGGCAGGCGGCCCAGGTCGCCTACGCCCTGGCCGTGCTCGACGCGACCGGCACCGACCGCGCCGTGCTCGTCGCGCTGTCGCGCGCGGTCAACTGGGCGCTCGAGCTCGCCGCCGAGCAACCCTCCCGGGTGCACGGCACGGTCGCGATCGGCGCCTCGATCGCGCTCACCCCGCCGAGCCAGGCCCGGGCCGCCTCCGGCGGGCTCGACGACCGGCCCGCACCGGACCTGCCGCCGTCCGCGGTGCCACGGCTGGGCACCGACCCGGCGGACCACTGGCGCAAGTACAACCGCCGCTACTGGCACGCCCACCACGAGGACTTCGCCTGGTTCTTCATGGGCCAGTGCTTCAGCGAGCCGCACTCGACGAAGCAGGTCGAGGACGGCGTGCGCTGGGCCCTGGAGACCACCGGCGCCGTCCTGGACGTCGAGAGCCAGGCCGACCGGCCAGACCGGGAGACGCTCGAGTCATGGTGCGCCCGGCTGACCGGCCCGGTACTCATCCTGCACGGCAGCGCCGACCGGGTCGTGCCGCAGGCGCGCAGCGAGGCGCTCGCCGAGCTCACCGGCGGCGAGCTGGTCGTCATCGACGGCGGCGGGCACATCCCGATCGCCCGCGACCCGGTCCAGGTCAACCTGCTGGTGCGCGGGTTCGCCGAGCGGTTCCGCCCGCCCTCTCCGGCGCGCCGGGTGTGGCGCCGCTGGCAGTCCGGGCCGCCGCGGGTGCTCTACCTGTCCTCCCCGATCGGCCTCGGGCACGCCCGCCGCGACCTCGCCATCGCCGCGCGGCTGCGCGAGCTGCGGCCCGGCGTCCAGATCGACTGGCTCACCCAGGACCCCGTCACCCGCATGCTCGCCGGCGCGGGCGAGCGGGTCCACCCCGCGAGCCGGCTGCTGGCCAACGAGTCCGCGCACGTGGAGAGCGAGTCCGGCGAGCACGACCTGCACTGTTTCGAGGCGCTGCGCCGCATGGACGAGATCCTCGTCGCCAACTTCATGGTCTTCCACGACCTGCTCACGCACGAGCGCTACGACCTCGTCGTCGGTGACGAGGCCTGGGACGTCGACCACTTCCTGCACGAGAACCCCGAGCTGAAGCGGTCCGCGTACGCCTGGCTCACCGACTTCGTCGGCTTCCTGCCGATGCCGGACGGCGGGGAGCGGGAGGCACTGGTCGCCGCGGACTACAACGCCGAGATGATCGGCCACATCGCCCGGTACCCGCGGCTGCGCGACAGGTCGATCTTCGTCGGCGACCCGGACGACGTGGTGGACGAGCGGTTCGGCCCCGGCCTGCCCCGCATCCGCGACTGGACCGCGGAGCACTACGACTTCGCCGGGTACGTGACCGGCGACGCGACCACCACCGACGCCGGCGCGCGGGAGGCGCTGCGCGCGGCGCTCGGGTACCGCGACGACGAGCGCGTCTGTGTCGTCACCGTCGGCGGGTCGGGCGTCGGCGGCCACCTGCTCCGGCTGGTCGCCGCCGCGTTTCCCGAGGCCGCTCGGCGGGTCCCCGGCCTGCGGATGATCCTGGTCGCGGGGCCCCGCATCGACCCGTCGACGGTGCGCGCCCCCGCGGGCCTGGAGGTCCTGCCGTTCGTGCCGTCGCTGGACCGGCACCTCGCCGCGTGCGACCTCGCCGTGGTGCAGGGCGGCCTGACCACCTGCATGGAGCTGACCGCGGCCGGCCGCCCCTTCATCTACGTGCCGCTGCGCAACCACTTCGAGCAGCAGTTCCACGTCACCCACCGGCTGCGCCGGCACGGCGCCGGCCGCCGGATGGACTACGACACCCTGACCCCCGACGCGCTCGCCACGGCGATCGTCGAGGAGATCGGCCGCCCGGTCGCCTACCGCCCGGTGCCCGCCGACGGCGCCGCCCGCGCCGCCGGGATGCTCGCCGAGCTGTTCTGAAACGGGGCGATTTGATCAGGCGATTTGGTCAGGCGATTTGGTGTCCGGAGGTGATGGCTGCCAAGCTCCCTGCATGACCGCGCCGAAGCTGATCGAGACGTCGCCGGGCAAGTACTCGCTGCTGCTCAACGCGGGCACGACCGACGTCGATGCCGTCGCGGAGGATCTCGGGCACGAGCCCAACGGGTATTTCTGGGCGGCGGTCGCGCGGCTGCTGGTCAGCACCGAGGCGCCGGCGCTGGAGGGCCGGTTCTCCTACGACCCCGAGGCCGGCATGTTCTGCGCCTACGGCACCGACCGCGGCGCGCTGGAGGCGCTGGGCAAGCTCATCGCCGTCGTGGCCAGCGACGCCGGGCAGGCGCGGAAGATCATCGCCCTCGCGAAGGTCAAGGGCGTCGAGCTCGACGACTGAGTCCCCAGGTATGACCCCGCCGGTGGTCGTCGACGCCGGCTGGCCGCGCCGGGCGGTGCTGCGTGCGGCTCGGGCAACGTCGCCGACCTGGCGCCGGGCGACTCCTGCGGCTACGCCCTGTACTCCGACGACGGCGCGATGACCGTGTGCTGCGCCGTGCACACCGCCGACCACCTGGCGCGGGTGCGGGCGGCGGACCCCGGCGACGCCGAGTACTGGCGGTGGAGCCCGCGGCGGAGGCCGACCGGTTCGCCCGGTGGCTGGGCGTTGCGCCGGCCGGCGGCCACTCGTAACGCCAGTTGATCAATCATTTTCGATTGACAGTGCATTGACGGTAGTACAAAGGTCACTGAGTGCAATATGGTGACCTCGCGAGGTTGCGCCCGGCTCGGTGTCGCGCCCGCTGATGCGTCACAGCCGAATTGGTCATTGCAACGCGCCTTCTTGCACATGGTGAATGCGACTAAGGATTCGAACCGCCATCAGTCCGCTGCGTCACTTCGGAGGAGCCGTGCCTCGCGCCCGTCGGATCGTCACGCTGTTGTCGGTAGCCGCCCTGCTCACGCCCGTGGTCGCCGTCGCGCCGGCCGGCGCGGCCCACGCCGGGTCCAGCGGCGCCGTCGCCTCCGGCGGCTACGCCGCGGTGATCAGGCGGACCAGCTACGGGGTGCCGCACGTGCTGGCCACCAGCGTCGGCAACGCCGCGTTCGGGCAGGCGTGGGCCTATGCCGAGGACCGCTTCTGCGACCTCGCCGACCAGATCGTCAAGGTCCGCAGCGAACGGTCCCGGTGGTTCGGCCCCGGACCCGACGGCGTCAACCTGGCCACCGACTTCGCGTACCAGTCCCTCGGCCTGGTCGACCGCGCCCGCGACCAGCTGACCCGCCTGCAGCCCGAGGAGCGCGACGTGCTCAACGGCTACGTGCGCGGCTACAACGCGTTCCTGGCGGCCACCGGCGCGGCCCGGGTGCCCGGCTGGTGCGCCGGCCAGCCGTGGATCGGGCCGATCACGGCGGTCGACGTGCTCGCGTACCAGCGCAACATCGCGCTCCTGGCCAGCGGCGACGCCCTGCTCGCCCCGATCGCCATGGCCGCGCCGCCGTCCGGCGCGCAGGGCACGTTGCCGATCGGCGCCACCGTCACCACCGACGGGCTGCGCGGGCTGCAGGAGCAGCGGGCCCTGTCCAGCAACGGGTGGGCGTTCGGCGCGGACAAGTCCCAGACCGGGCGGGGCATGCTCGTCGGCAACCCGCACTTCCCGTGGGAGGGCGAGCTGCGCTTCTGGGAGTCGCAGCTGACCGTGCCCGGCAACCTCAACGTGTACGGCGCCAGCCTCGGCGGCCTGCCCGGCGTGCAGATCGGGTTCACGGACAAGGTCGCCTGGACGCACACGATCGCGGAGGGGTCGCGGTTCACGTTCTACTCCGTCGACCTCGTCCCGGGCGCGCCGACCACGTACCTGGTCGACGGCCGGCCCGAGCCGATGACCGCCAAGCAGGTGACGATCCAGGTCAACCAGGGCGGCGTGCTGCAGCCCGTCACCCGCACCATGTGGTCCACGCGGTACGGCCCGGTGCTGGACCTGTCCGCCATCGACCCGGCGTTCGGCTGGGGCACCGAGACGGCGTACACGTACCGCGACGCCAACATCGACAACGATCGGCTCCTGCGGGTGTGGCTCAACATGGCCCGCGCCACGGACGTGTCGGGGCTGCGCGCCTCGATCGGCCGCGACCAGGGCATCCCGTGGGTCAACACGATCGCGACCGACTCCGCGGGCAACGCCTGGTACACGGACTCCTCGCCGACGCCGAACCTGTCCGCCGCGTCGATCGCGGAGTGGGCGGCGCATCCGCTCGGCGCGCTCAACGGCAGCGACAGCGCCAACGCGTGGGTGGTGCAGCCGGGGGCGCGCTCGCCCGGGCTGATCCCCTTCGCCCGGCAGCCGCAATTGCAGCGCCGCGACTACGTGTTCAACGCCAACGACAGCCACTGGGTGCCGAACCAGAACCGGTTCCTGACCGGGTTCTCCCCGTTGCAGGGCCTCGAGGGTACGCCGCTGTCGGCGCGCTCCCGGCAGAACCTGCGGCTGATCAGCGGCACGGCGAAGTTCGACCTGACCGGGCTCGGCACCGCGATCCTGTCCGGTGACTCGCTGACCGCCGCCGAACTCGCCGGGTACGTGGTCACGGCCTGCCGCGCGCGGGGCACCCGGCCGGTGGACGTCGACGGCACGCCGGTCGACATCAGCGCCGGCTGCACGGCCCTGGCCGGCTGGGACCGGCTGTTCGAGCTGCCGAGCCGCGGCGCGGTGCTGTGGCGCGAGACGATCGGGGCGGTCCTCGCCCAGTACCCCGACGCGCTCACCGTGGCCGGTCCGCTGTTCGGCGTGCCGTTCAACCCCGCGGACCCGGGACGCACCCCGCGCGGCGCACCCGCTGACCCGGCGCCGCTGCTCACCGGCCTGGCCCGGGCGATGCTGCGGCTGCGGGCCGTGGGCCTGCCGCTGAACGTGGCACTGCAGTCGGTGCAGTACACGGTGAAGGCCGGCCAGCGCATCCCGGTGCCGGGCTCGACGGAGAACGTCGGCATCGCCAACATGGCACAGTACGAACCGTTCCCCGGCTCGTCCCGGGAGCCGTTCATGAACCCGGGGACGTTCGTGCCCGGCAGCGACCTGACCGACCGCGGCTACGTGGTGAACTACGGCACCAGCTTCCTGCTGACGCTCGCGTACACGTCATCGGGCCCGTCGGCGCGTTGCATCCTCACCTTCGGCCAGTCCGCCGACCCCGCCTCGCCGCACTACGCCGACCAGACGCAGCTGTACTCCCGCAAGCAGCTGCGCGACTGCCGCTACTCGGAGTCGTCGATCGCCGCGGACCCGAAGCTGTCGGTCAAGACGGTCCGGGGGTGAGCGAGCGCGGCGAGCAGGTCGTGGACGGCGCCCGCGGGCAGCGCCGGGTTGCGGGCCAGCAGCAGCAGTGTCTCGTCGGGCACAGCTGCGCAGACTACCGCCGTCGTCCCGGCGAGCCGACCGGTGAGCTGCTGCGGCGGTGGCTCGGCCACTGAGCCCGGACCACCCGCGGCTCATCCTGCCGATGGCGGATCTGTCGGTACGGTGGGGAAGATGACGACAGCCGCACCGGTCATCTTCGGGTTCGACGGCTCCGCCGCAGCAGCTCGGGCCGTGCGCGCCGCCGCGCCGTTGCTCGGGCCGCAGCGGGCGCTCGTCGTCACGGTCTGGGAGGCCGGGCGGCGCTTCGACACCTCGACGCTGCCGGTCATCGGCCTGGAGATGCCGCCGACGATCCTGGACCTGCGCACCGCGGCCGAGGTCGACAAGGAGCTGTACGAGACCGCCGAACGCACTGCGGCGCACGGCGCGGGCATCGCCCGGGACGCCGGCTTCGTGGACGCCACGGGGCTCGCCGTCGCCGACGACCTGGACGTCGCCGAGACCCTGATGCGCGTCGCCCGCGAGCGGGACAGCCCCGGCATCGTGGTCGGCGCGCACGGCCACCACAAGCTCAGCGAGCTGCTGCTGGGCAGTACCTCCGACACCCTGGTGCACAAGGCGGACCGTCCGGTGGTCGTGGTGCGCGGCCGGCTCGCCTGATGCCGCGGCATTCCGGATCCCGCGCACCCTGGAGGATCGCCCGGTGGAGCGGGGTGCCACGCTGGGGGGCATGGGTCTGTACACACTGGCGGAGGCGCGCGCCGAGCTCGCCCGGCTGCGCCCGCTGCTGGACGAGTTCGTCGTCGTGCGCGCCGACACGGCCGAACTGGCGGCCTCACTCGCCCCCGGCGGGACCCCGACCGCGCTCGGCGGCCTGCCCGAGTGGAAGGCCTCCTCCGCCCGCCTCGACGAGTTGGTCACCGAGATCCAGCAGCCCGGCATCCAGCTCAAGGGCCTGGCTCCGCTGCTGCTGGACTTCCCCGCCGACCTCGACGGCGTGCCCGTCCTGCTGTGCTGGCTGGAGGGCGACCCGGACCTCGCCTGGTTCCACCGCGCCGACCTCGGCTTCGCCGGCCGCCGCTCGCTGCCCTGACGGGCTACCAGCGGTCCAGGTGCAGCACGGTGTCCAGAGGCTCGCGCGGCGCGGGCCGGAACGTCTCGCCGGTGTAGTACGCGGTCGGGATGAGCACCCCCTGGCGCACGTCGTCGGGGATGCCGAGCAGCTCGGCGACCTCGGCCTCGTGGTCGAGGTGCAGGGTGGTCCAGGCGGTGCCGAGGCGGCGGGCCCGGGCGGCGAGCATGTAGCTCCACGCGGCCGGCAGCAGCGAGCCCCACACGTCGGCCTGGTTGCCGGCGGACAGCTGCGCCACCCGCCGGCAGGCCAGCACCAGCACCGGCACGTCACCCATGCGCTCGCCGAGCCACGCGGCGCTCTCACCGACTCGCTGCTGGGTCGCCTGCCGGGCGGGGTCGTGGGCGTAGCGTTGCGCGCCGGGGCCGCCGGCCGCCGCGTACGCCCGGAACGCCCGCCGGTACACCTCGCCGATCGCCCGGCGCTTTTCCGGGTCCGTCACCACGATCCAGTGCCAGCTCTGCGCGTTGGAGCCCGACGGGGCCTGCAGGGCGATCTCCAGGCACTCGCGGATCAGCTCCATGGGCACCGGCCGGGTGAGGTCCAGGCGCTTGCGGACCGACCGCGTCGTGGTCAGCAGCTCGTCGGGGGACAGCGGAAGCGTCGGCACGCGCACTCTCCTATGTAAGGGCCAGACTGGGCATCTGACCCTAACATCGGTCAGCCGGCCGGGGGCGCCGGTTTCGGGCGGGCGGTCCGGTACTGCGGCGGCCAGGCGATGTCGTCGCCGAGTTCGAACGCGGCGCGCTGCGGCCAGGTCGGCTCGCGCAGCAGGGCCCGGCCGAGCAGGATCACGTCGGCCGACTCCTCCTGCAGGATCTTCTCCGCCTGCTCCGGCTCGGTGATGAGGCCGACGGCGGCGACGGGCAGGCCGCTGCGCTCGCGGACCGCGCGGGCGAACGGCACCTGGTACCCCGGGCCCAGGGCGATCCGCTGGGCGGCGCTGTTGCCGCCGCTGGACACGTCGACCAGGTCCACGCCGTGCGTGGCGAGCGCGGCGGCGACGTCGGCGACCTCGTCGACGGTGAGCCCGCCGTCGACCCAGTCGGTGGCGCTGAGCCGCACGGCGAGCGCGACGTGGTCGGGCAGGGCGGCCCGCACCGTGTCCACCACCTCGAGCAGCAGCCGGGAGCGGCCCCGCAGGTCGCCGCCGTACCCGTCGGCGCGCAGGTTCGACAGCGGCGACAGGAACTCGTGGATGAGGTACCCGTGCGCGGCGTGGACCTCGACGAGGTCGTAGCCGGCGGTGACGGCCCGGCGGGCGGCGGCGCCCCAGTCCTGCACGAGCGCCCAGATCTCGTCGGCGCTGAGCGCGGTGGGGGAGGCATACCCCTCGAACGGCACCGGCGACGGGGCGACGGTCGGCCAGCCGCCCTCGGCCACCGGCACGCTGCCGCGGCCGAGCCACGGGGCGAACGTCGAGGCCTTGCGCCCCGCGTGGGCCAGCTGGACCGCCGGCACGGCACCCTGGCCGCGGATGAACGCGGTGACCCGGGCGTAGTCGGCGGCCTGCCCGTCGGACCAGATGCCGGCGTCCTGCGGGGAGATCCGGCCGTCGGGGCGCACCGCGGTCGCCTCGGCGATGACCGCGCCCGCGCCGCCGCGGGCGATGCCGCCCAGGTGCACGAGGTGCCAGTCGGTCGGGTGCCCGTCGACGGACGAGTACTGGCACATCGGGGCGGCCCAGACCCGGTTCGGGAACGTGACACCGCGCAACGTCAGCGGGGCGAAGAGTCGGCTCATGTCGCCAGCAACACCACCGCCGCCGATTCCCTTTCGGGCTATGACATATGCAACACCGTCAGGACGGCACGGCGCGGTCGGCGACGACCTCGTAGACCAGGTCCGTGGTGATGGAGCCGACCCGGGCCAGCTCCGAGGTGATGCGGGCCAGATCCGGCATGTCGGCGGCGAGGACCTCCGCGACGTAGCACGCCTCGCCGGTCACCCGCACGCACCGCACGATCTGCGGCTCGCGGGCCAGGACGGCGGCCACCTTGTCGTACAGCGCGCCGTGCACCTTCATCCGCACGACCGCGCGCAGCGGCAGCCCGCACGCTGTCGGGTCGACGCGGGCGGTGTAGCCGGTGATGACGCCGCGCTCCTCCAGGCCGCGCAGCCGGGCCCGGGTCGCGGACACCCCCAGGTGGATCTCGGCGGCGAGCGCGGTCAGCGACGCGCGGGCGTCGCGCTGCACCGCCGCGAGCAGCTGCCGGTCCACCTCGTCGAGCCCGCCTGCGGGGGTGGGTGCCGTCATCGCGGCAGGTTACCGCAGATTGTGCGGCGCACCGCCCGCGATACCGCAGGAACGGCCTCCACCGCGCCCGCCGCCGGCCGTAGCGTCGTGGTTGTGACCGAGCCCCAGACCGAGACCCAGAGCTTCCCCGGTGTCGACTTCGTCTACGTCGACGTGTTCGCCTCGACGCCCCTGACCGGCGCGCCGCTGACGCTGGTGACCGACGCGGACGGCCTCACCGACGTGCAGATGCGGGCCGTCGCCCGCGAGTTCAACCAGTCGGAGACGACGTTCGTCCAGCGTTCGCCGGTACCCGGTGCGACGCGCCGGCTGCGGTCCTTCACCCCGACGGGGGAGGAGGTCTTCGGCGCCGGACACAACGCGCTCGGCGCCTGGCTGTGGCTCGCCTCCTCCGGCCGGCTCGGACCGGCCGGGCAGGACGCCACGTTCACCCAGCACATCGGCGAGGACGTGCTGCCCGTCCACGTCCGGCACGACGGCGGCCGGACCGTCGTGGCGATGGAGCAGTCCCCGCCCGTCTTCGGCGCCGTGGTCGCCGACCGGGCCGGGCTGGCCGCGGCGCTCGGCCTGCGGGAGGACGACCTCGTGCCGGACCGGCCCGCGCAGGTGGTGAACACCGGCGCCGGGCACCTGCTCGTGCCGGTCCGCGACCGCGCCGCCGTCGACCGGGCCGCACCCGACGCCGCCCGTCTCACCGCCGCGCTGCGGGAGGTCGGCGGGGAGGGCTGTTACCTGTACACCGGCGACACCATCGATCAGGAGGCCACCGCCTACGCGCGGTTCTTCAACCCGGCCATGGGCATCTGGGAGGACCCGGCCACCGGCACGGCCGCCGGCCCTCTCGCCGCGCAGCTGGTCGCCGGCGGCGTCGTCGTGCCGGCCGGGACGGGCGAGGCCACCGTCGTGGTCGAGCAGGGCCACTCGATGGGCCGGCCGAGCCGGATCACCGTGACCGTCGCCGGGTCGCGGATTCAGGTGAGCGGCTCCGGCCTGGTCGTCGCCCGCGGCACCATCGCTCTGCCGGCGGTGTCCTGATGGCGGCCGACGCGGCGCTCACGCCGGAGGACGAGCGGCTGCTGCGCCGGGCGATCGAGCTGGCCGTGCGGGCCAGGGCGGCCGGTGAGGCGCCGTTCGGGTCGCTGCTGGCCGGGCCCGACGGCACGATCCTCGCCGAGGAGCACAACACCGTGCTGTCCGACGGGGACATCAGCGCCCACCCCGAGCTGAAGCTGGCCCGCTGGGCCGCCCGCAGCCTGCCCGCGGACGTGGCGGCCGGCGTCACCATGTACACCAGCTGCCAGCCGTGCGGGATGTGCACCGGCGCCATCGACCGCTCCGGCCTGGGCCGGGTCGTCTACGCACTGTCCGGGGACCAGCTCGGCGCGCTCAAACCCTCCGGAGGGTTCCCGCCGGTGCCGCAGGAGGGGCCGGCCCTGTACCCGGACGCCCGGGCCGCCGTGGACGGCTACTACACCTGACCGGCGGCGCCCAGAACCTGACCGGCGGCGCCAGAAAAAAAATTTGGGGCCCTGTCGAAACGGGGGCGGGTCGTTCGACGCGTCAGTGAGCGGCACGATGGGCGTGCCGGTGGCGGGAGGATCGGACATGTCGTTCCAGGCGTACCTCGACACCATCGAGACCAAGACCGGCAAGACCCCGCGGGAGCTGCTCGCGCTGGCGGCCGAGCGGGGCTACGACGCCCCGGCGGTGAAGGCGGGCACGATCGTGGACTGGCTGAAGGCGGACTTCGACCTCGGCCGCGGGCACGCCATGGCCCTGGTGCACGTCATCAAGCACGGCCCGACGGTCCCGTCGAAGCACGTCGGCAGTACCGGTACGCACCGCGACGCCAGCGACACGCTCTGGCTGGACGGCAAGGCCACCCGCCCCGCGTGACGACCGGTCGTGGCACCCGCCGTCCCCCGCGCTGGCCGCCGTCCCCGCGCCGGCCGCCGCGCCGACCGGTGGCCGGCGGCCGGGGGCGGCGGCGTCACCAGCCGATGCGGGCCAGCGCGATCGCCACGAAACCACGCAGCGCGCGGGAGTCCCAACCCGGCACGTCGGCGGGCAGCGGGCGGTCGTGGTCGGCGGCCTCGGCGAGCATGGTCAGCGCCGGCTCCGGGGTGGCCGGGCCGTGCCGGTACGCCAGCGCGACCGCCGCAGTCAGCGCCACCTGCCCGTCCGGCGCGCCCAGCAGCGAGCGGAGCCGCGCGTCGACCGCCTCGCCGTCGACCGGCAGGTGCGCGAGGGTCAGGTTCGCGCTCGCCCGCGCCGGGCCGGCCGGGGCCGCCAGCAGCGCGGCGACCGCGTCCGGGGCCGGCGGGAGCCAGGCCAGCAGCGCCGCGGCGAGCGCGGCCACCTCGGCGTCCGCGTCGAGCACCCAGCCGGTGACGGTCGCCGCGCGGGCGGCCAGCGCCAGGTTCGCCTCACGCGCCCACCGGTCCGGGCCCGACCGGTCCCAGAAGAACGCGTCGGCGGGGTCGTCGTCCGGCCAGTCGCCGGCGAGGAACAGGTTCAGCTGCCGGACCTGCTCGTCGGTGATGGCACCGGCGTCCGGGTACGCGGCGTCGACGTCGAACGGCAGCCGGTCGTCGCGGTGGTCGCCGACGGCCACGGCGGCGAGCATGCGGACCAGGGCCGCCCGGTCCGGGGTCGCCGGGTCGTCGACGAGGTCGACCAGGAACGGCACCACCACGGCGGAGGCCTGCCAGCGGGTGCCCTGGTGGTACAGGTGGCCGAACAGCTCCCGGTACGCCCGCGGTGCCGGGTCCGGCCCGGCCAGGGCGCGCAGGAGGGCCGGCACGTGCCCCGACGTGCCGTCGCAGCCGTACACGGCGTCCCAGTTCATACGCCGGCCGGGCGGCCGTTCTCGAAGCGTTCGGCGGGGGCGCCGGGGCGCACGTGCACGACGGCGACGGTGAACGCGGCTATCACGGCGCCATCATCACGGCCGCGCGTGGCCACCTGTCAAGCGACGCCATCCGGCCGGTTCGTGCCGCCGGTGACGGTCATGCCTGCTCCCGCTGCCAGTGGCCGCGGCGGGTCCACTCCTGCGCGAGCAGTTCGTAGGAGCGCACCCGGTCGGCGTGGTCGTGGGTGATGGTGGTGACGGCCAGCTCGTGCGCGCCGGTCGCCTCGCGCAGCTGCTCGAGCCGGCGACCTGTTCCTGCGCACCCACGAGCTGGCCCGCTTCGCGCGGCTGCTGCTGCAGGACGGGCTGTGGGAGGACCGCCGGCTGCTGCCCGCCGGGTACCTGCGCCGGATGACCGCCGACCCCGCCGACACCAGCGCCATCACCGAGGGCGAGCGGTTCACGTACGGCTACGGGCTCGGCGTCTGGCTCGACCGGTCCGGCATGTACCGCATGGACGGCCGCTACGGCCAGTACGCGGTCATCTGCCCGGCCGCCCGCGCCGCCGTGACGGTGACCGCGCACTCCGAGTGCGAGGTCGACGTCCTCGAGGCGATCCACGAACTGGTCATCGACCGCCTGACCTGAGTCACCCGCGCGTCCGGGGATCGGCCGGCAGCCACGGGGTGAGCAGGGCCGGGTCGGTGACGGCGGCCTCGACCTGCTGGCGCTCCTCGGCGGTGAGGGTGAGGCGCTGGAGCCGCTCGCCCCAGGCGGGGACCCGCTCCGGCTCGTCGAGGACCGTGGCCAGCTCGATGAGCTGGGCCAGCGCGGTCGCCTGCGCCAGCGGCGGGGCGGTGTCGCCGTGGCGGCGCAGACCGGAGTTCAGGGCGCGGAAGGCGGCCAGGTCGTCCTGCTTGAACTCGCGCAGGATGCGGGCGTTGTCCAGCACCTTGGCCAGGCCCTGGAGGCGTTTGGATCCGCCGTACTCGACGTCGCCGGGCTCGTCGCGCTGGATGAAGATGACCGAGTTGCCGGACGGGTCCATGACCGTGAAGCGGGAGGCGCCGGGGCGGAAGCGGGTGATCCGGGGTAGTCCCTTGACGAGCACCTTGCCGTACGCGGCGCGCATCGCCGCGGTGAACGCCGCGTGGTACGGCGCGACGGCGTCGACCATGACCAGGCAGCCGCCGGTCTGCTCCTGCGCGGGGTCGACGCCGGGGGCGGCACGGGAGTAGTGCAGGTCGAAGCCGCTCCACCGGAACGCCAGGTACAGGTAGGGCCTGGTCTGCTCGTACGTCACGGCGAAGCCGAGCGCGCGCCAGAAGGCGAGGGTCTCCTCCGGCGCGACGCAGCCGAGCAGCGGCACCGTGGTCTCGTTGGGCTGTACCTCAGTCATACCATACAGTGTAAGGAGTTGTGTCGCGGGCCGCGACCCCGGCCTGTTGCGGAAGAGGCCGTCGTCGATGTTGGATGACGCGGGGCGGCGGCCAGGTCGGCGGCGGCCCGAGGAGGCTGCGGTGCTCGCACTGCTCGGCCGGTGGACCGCCAGCCACCGGATGCTCGTCCTCGCCGGTTGGGTCGTGATCGCCCTCGCGGGCGCGGTGTTCGGCGGCACCGTCTACGACCGCACCCGGTCGGTGGACAGCCTGCGCCCCGACGCGGAGTCCGCGGTCGCGCAGGCACGCATCGACCGGCTCGCCCCGGAGGGCGAGCGCGTCGTGGCGGTGATCTCCGGCCGCGACTTCAACGCCACCGCGCTCGTCGACGACGCCAGCCGGGTCATGTTCGACATCCGCGCGATCCCCGGCGTCGCCAAGGTCACCGACGCCTACACGGCGGGCTCCGGGCAGGTCTCGGCCGACAACCGCAGCTCGCTGGTCACCGTCGAGCTGCGCCCGGAGCTGAGCGACGCCGAGGCCCTCGCCGTCGCCGACCGGGTCGCGGCCGCGCTGCACCGCATCGACGCGCCGACGGTCCTCGTCGGCGGTGAGCTGCTCGCCGAGCGCACGTTCGGCGAGCAGGCCGTCAAGGACGCCGCCATCGGCGAGGGCGTCGCGCTGGTCGTGCTCTGCGGCGTCCTCGCCGTCGTGCTCGGCGGCCTGCTCGCGGGCGGCCTGCCGCTGGTCACCGCCCTCGCGACGGTCGCCGCGACGCTGCTGGCGCTCACCGGGCTCGCCGCCGCCGTGCCGGTCAGCGAGTACGCGGTCAACGTTGTCACGCTGCTCGGGCTGGGGCTCGCCGTCGACTACAGCCTGCTGATCCTCACCCGCTTCCGCGAGGAGCGCGCCGCCGACCGCAGGGCCGCGGTGCCGGACCTGCTGGCGCGGACCGTCGCCACGGCCGGCCGGGCCGTGCTCGTGTCCGGCCTCGCCGTCGGCGCGGCCCTGGCCGGGCTGTTCGCCTTCGCCGAGCCGCTGCTGGCCGCGATGGCGCTCGGCGGCGCCCTGGTCGTCTGCCTGGCCACGCTCGCCGGTCTGACGCTGGTACCGGCGCTGATCGCGCTGGCCCATCGACGGATCCCGGCGCCGAACACGGCCCGACGACAACCCCGCCGAGGAGGCGGCGTGCTGGCGCGGCTGGCGGGGTCCGCGCAGCGCCGGCCGGTGCTGGTGGCCCTCGCCGTGACCGCCGGACTGGTCGTGCTGAGTCTGCCGCTGCTCGGGGTCACCCTCGCCAACTCCGACGCCCGGTCGCTGCCCTCCGGCAGTGAGGAGCGGCTCGCGTACGAGGCCGTCGAGCGCGACTTCGCCAAATGGACCACGCAGCCGGTCACCGTCCTGATCGAGGCGAGCGCCGGCGACCCGGCGGCGGCGCAGCTGCTCACCCGGATCCGCGAGCTGACCGGCGAGGCCGAGCTCGACCTGCGCAGCGGCCTGCCGCCGGACGTCACCGTCGTGGACCTGCGCCCGGCCGGCCCCGCCGACGGCGCGCCGGCGCAGCGCCTGGTGCGGCAGCTGCGCGACCTGGACACGCCGGTGCCGGTCCTGGTCGCCGGCCCGGCCGCGGAGCTGATCGACGCACGGGCGTCGGTGGCGTCCCGGCTGCCGGTCGCGGTGGCGGTCATCGTCGTGACCACCACGATCCTGCTGTTCGTGCTGACCGGCTCGCTGGTGGTACCGGTGAAGGCGCTGTGCATGAACGTCCTGACGCTGCTGGCCACGCTCGGCGTGCTCGTCGCCGTCTTCCAGTGGGGCTGGGGCGCGGCGCTGCTGGGCTTCCAGCCGTGGGGCGCGCTGGACCTCACCACCCCGCTGTTGCTGTTCGTGTTCATCTTCGGGCTGTCGATGGACTACGAGGTGTTCCTGCTCGCCCGGATCAAGGAGGAGTGGGACCGCCGCACGGCGCAGGACCGCGCGGCCAACGACCGGGCCGTGCTCGCCGGCATCACCGCCACCGGGCCGGTCGTCACCACCGCCGCCCTCGCGGTCGGCATCGTGTTCCTCGGCTTCGCCCTCGGCGACCTGGTCGCGGTCAAGGAGATCGGCGTCGGCATGACCGTCGCCGTGCTGCTGGACGTCACGGTGGTGCGCGGCCTGCTGCTGCCCGCCGTCATGTCGCTGCTCGGCGCCGCGAACTGGTGGCGGCCCGGCCGCCGCCCAGCCGGGCGACCGGGGCCGGGCGAGCCGGTCAGTGCCGGAACTGCCGCTCGATGATCTCGAGCAGCGCCGCGTGGGTCGGCGCGTCGGCGGCGACGAGCAGCCCGCCGGCGCCGGTGTGCAGCGGCTGGCCGCGCAGCCCGGTCACCACGCAGCCGGCCGCCTCGCACAGCGCGATCCCCGGCGTGAAGTGCACGCTGCCGCGCAGGTCGCCGTCGGTCACGTACGCGGCGCGGCGGCCCGCGGCGACCCAGGCGACGGCGAGCGTGGTGGACACGACCCGCGGCCGGAACCGCTCGCCGAACGCCGGGTCGGCGAGCAGCCGCGCCGGGTGGAAGGCGGGACCGTTCGGGAACGGCGGGTCCAGGTTCACGTCGACCAGTGCCGACTGCGGCGCCGGTACGAGCACCGCCTGCCCGTGGCGGTCGCGGACGTGGGCGGGACCGCCGGCCGCCGCCCAGAACACCTCCCGCGCGAACGGGTCGGCGGACACGGCCACGGCGGTGCCCGCCGGGGTGCGCAGCGCGACGTTGACGGCGACGAGCATCGCGCCGGCGGCGTAGTTGAGCGTGCCGCACAGCGGGTCGACCAGCCACGTGCGGTCCCCGCCGCCGCTGCGGCCGCTCTCCTCGCCGTGCACGGCGTCGCCGGGGCGGGCCGCGCGCAGCACGTCGAGGATCGCCCGCTCCGCCTCGATGTCGGCGACGGTCGCGAAGTCGCCGCCGCCCTTCGCGAAGCGGTCCAGGTGGGTGCCGAAGTGCGAACGGACCACCGCCGCGCCGGCTTCGGCGGCGGCGATGGCCAGTTCAAGGTCGTCGATCGTCACGGTCCGACGATAGCCGCGGCCGGCACGGGCTCCGGCGCGATCGGTGCCCGGTTGCGCGGCCGCACGGCGAGGCCGGCGGCGCCCGCGACGGTCACCGCGAGCAGGCCGGCCGCGAGCAGGGTCCGGGCGTCCGGCTCCAGCAGCGGCTGGCCGCGCAGCGCCTGCCAGGTCAGCAGGGCGATCAGGCCGCCGTACCCGAGTGCCGCGGCCCGCACGAGCCCGCGGGCGGCCCGCGGCGCGCCGAACGGCCCGTCCGGGCGGCGCCGGGCGGCCCCGGCGAGCAGCAACGCCAGCAGCGGCAGCGCCTGCAGCGCATGGATGCCGACGAAGTGCGCGACGCGCAGGTCGCCGCCGGTGGTCGACCAGCCGGTCACCGGCATCGCCGGGCCGCCGTCGACGACGCCGACGCTGTGCGCGCCGACCATGCCGACGGTCTCGCCGCGGTCGAGGGCGGCCTGCTGCTCGCCGGTGGGCATCGTCATGAGGAACGCGACCAGCATCCCGGCCAGCGACAGCGTGAACCCGAGCCGGGCGGCCGACTTGAGCACCGGGTCGCCGCCGCGCTGGAAGGCGACGACGACCGCCACGACGAGGCTCGCCGTCCACAGCACCACGACCATGTTGCCCATCAGGGACCAGACGGCCTCGTCGAACGGCGTGCCCTGGTTGAAGTGACTGGCCCGGCCGCGCACCGCCTGCAGCACGATGAGGACCATCTCCATGGCCGCGGCGAGCGTCACGACGGTGCCCGCCCACCAGCCGGTCCGCCGCCCGCGCCGGGTTGCGCGCAGCAGCCAGGCGAGGGTCACCGCGTACACCCCCATGGAAACGGCGAACTTGAACGGCTTGAGCCAGGCGGGGCTGCCGACGACGAGGCGGTCGTCGACGAAGACACCGGCGGCGGCGACGAGCGCGAGCAGGCCCATCACCGCCGCGAACCACAGCAGCGGGCGGTGCCATCGGAGGGGCTGCGGACCGGTCATGGTGGACTCCACGATCGAGGGCTGATGATGCCCTCAGCCTGCCGAGCGTGGGGTGCCCGGCACGATGCCGTCGCCCCCCGGATCCGGCGTCCCGCCACCCTCAGCCGCGATGGTGTGGCTGTCCCTACCATCCAGCTGTCCTTAGAACCCCCGGGGGCGAGGCGGTGGCGATGGACGGCGTCGAGGACGTCCAGGGCCTCGTGGACGGCCGGGCCGTACCCGCGGGCCAGCCGGGCCGCCAGCCGGGCACTCAACGCATCGGCCACCGTCGACCAGTATCCCGCCGCGGGTCAGTGGTAGAAGCCCACCACGCCCTTGTCCTCGGCGGCGGCCGAGGCGGCCCAGGCGGCGACCGTGCGCACCTCCTCGGTCGTGCCCGTCTGCAGCGGCCCGGCCGCGGCGGCGACCTCGCCGGCCGTCCAGTACCCGATGGAGGGGAAGTCGTCCGGCGACGGGAAGTCAACCGGCGCGCCGCGGAAGATGAGGTCCGTCATGCTGATCGCGGCGCCGGTCGCCCGCAGCGCCGGGTCGACGGTGCTCTCCAGGTATGACGACGGGCACGGGTAGAACGGCCCGTTGTCCAGGAACCGGCCGGAGAACTCGACCATGTACTTGAAGCCGTAGCCGTACAGGTGCCCGGGCAGCGTCTTGTCACCGCCCATGACGAGGTGCTCGATCGCGGTGAAGACCGACGGCGCGCCGCGGTCGTTGGAGCAGTCAAGGTCCTCGTTGAGCCGGGCGATGTCGGCGCGGAACCGGCCGCAGATCGCCCGGCGCGCCTGGTTGTCGCCGCTGCCGCACAGCGTGCGGAGCCTGTCGATGTCGACCCGGTAGGCCATCACGCCGTACCCCATGCCACGTCCCTTTCGCGCCGGTCTATGCAGTGCGGGCTGACCGTACACGCTTGACGGCTTGCTGGAATTAGCTATTGTGCTAGGAGACTAGTTTAAGTGAGGTGGCGATGATCGAGTTCCATCTGGACACCCGCTCGGGGGTCTCGCCGTACATGCAGCTGATCCAGCAGGTGCGCCAGGCCATGCGGCTCGGGGTGCTCGTCGAGGGCGACCGCCTGCCGACGGTGAAGGAGGTCGTCGCGCGCGTGGCGATCAACCCGAACACCGTGCTCAAGGCCTACCGCGAGCTGGAGTACGAGGGCCTGGTGCAGGCCCGGCCGGGCATCGGCACGTTCGTCACCCGGACGCTCAGCGACGACACCCTCGCCGCGCACGAGCCGCTGCGCGCGGACCTGCGCCGCTGGCTCGCCGACGCCCGCGGCGCCGGGCTGGACGAGGAGAGCATCGAGGCGCTGTTCGTCAGCACGTTCCGCGAGCCGGTCGGGGACCGGGCATGACGGCGGTGCTGCGGACCGACCGCCTCACCAAGGACTACGGCCGGCGCAGGGCGCTGACCGACTGCACCCTGAGCATCCCCTCCGGACGCGTCGTCGGTCTCGTCGGCCCCAACGGCGCCGGCAAGTCCACCCTGCTGCAGCTGGCCTGCGGGCTGCTCGGCCCGACGTCCGGCACCATCGAGGTCCTCGGCGGCCGGCCGAACTCGGGACCCGCCCAGGTCGCCAAGGTGGGGTTCGTGGCGCAGGACACCCCGACGTACGCCGGGCTCAGCGTCGCCGAGCACCTCACGCTCGGTGCCCGCCTCAACCCCGGCTGGGACGCCGGCGTCGCCGAGCGCCGCATCGCCGCGCTCGGCCTGGACCCGGCGCAGCGGGCCGGGAAGCTCTCCGGCGGCCAGCGCGCCCAGCTCGCCCTGACCCTCGCCGTGGCGAAACGGCCCCAGCTGCTCATCCTCGACGAGCCGGTGGCCAGCCTCGACCCCCTCGCCCGGCGTGAGTTCCTGCAGAGCCTCATGGAGTTCGTCGCCGAGCAGGAGGCGAGCGTCATCCTCTCCTCGCACCTCGTCGCCGACCTCGAACGGGTCTGCGACCACCTGGTCGTCCTCACCGCCGGCCGGGTCCAGGTCGCCGGTGACGTCGAGGACCTCCTGGGCAGCCACCACCGGCTCACCGGCGCCCGCTGCGACCCGGCCGCCCTGCCCGGCGGGCAGGAGCTCGTGCACGCCGGGCACACCGCGAAGCAGTCGACGCTCATCGTGCGCAGCACCGCCCCCATCGACGACCCGGCGTGGGTCGTCGAGCCGTTGAGCCTGGAGGACGTCGTCCTCGCGTACCTGACCGAGGCCGCCGGCCGCCCCCGAGTCCTGGAGCCGCAACGATGACGTGGATGGCATGGCGGCAGTTCCGTGGCCAGTTCCGGCCCCTCGCCGCGGTGGTCGCGGTCCTGCTGGTGGCGTTCGCGGTGACCGCCGCGCAGATCACCGACCTGCGCCGGGTGAGCGGCTCCACCGAGCTGTTCCTCGCCGACCTCAAGGAGGGCTACCAGGCGTACCTGTACCAGGCCGGCAGCGCCGCACTGTTCGCGCTGCCCGTCGTCGTGGGGGTGTTCTGGGGCGCGCCGCTCGTCGCCCGCGAGCTGGAGACCGGCACGCACCGGCTGGTCTGGAACCAGAGCATCACCCGCACCCGGTGGCTCGCCGTCCGGCTCGGCACCGTCGCGCTCGCCACGGCCGTCGTCGCCGGCGTGACCACCGCCGGCTACGGCTGGTGGGCCTCGCCGATCGACGCCGCGGCGCTGGACCGGTTGCTGCCGGTCAACTTCGGCACGCGCGGCCTGGTGCCGGTCGCCACCGCGCTGTTCGCCCTCGCCGTCGGGACCACCGCCGGGCTGCTGCTGCGCCGCACCGTGCCGGCGATGGCGGTCACCGCGGCCGTGGTCGTCGCGGTCCAGCTGGCGCTGCCGTTCGCCGTCCGGCAGCAGCTCGTGCCGCCGGTACACACGACCGCCGCCCTCGACATGGGCAACCTCTCCTCGATGGGGATGCGCTCCGACGGGACCGTCCGGGTCATCGGCAACTTCGAGGAACCGGGTGCCTGGATCCTGACGAACGAGACGGTCAGGCCCGACGGCACGCCGTTCGAGCGGCTGGACGACCCGACCCCGTGCACCCGGGCCGCGGACACGCCGAAGGAGTGCGAGAAGGCCGTGGCCGCCGCCGGTCTGCAGCAGTCCGTGGTGTACCACCCGCTGCGGCACTTCTGGCCCCTGCAACTGGTCGAGGCGGGGGTGCTGCTCGCGGTCGCCGTGCTGCTGACCCTGCTGTCGTTCTGGTGGCTCCGGAGCCGGGTCACCTGACCCCGGCTGTCGGGCGCTTCGATCGCCGGACGGAGTCGCCGGGGACGGGCATGACCCCGGCGGCTCCGCTCGTCCTAGCTTGACATCAACCGTGCGATGCTGGGGGGCGTGCCGATCATCGGGTTCCTGCACACGGCCGAGGTGCACGTGGCGACGTTCCGCGACCTGCTCGCCGACCTGGCACCCGGCGCCGCCGGCCTGCACGCCGTCGATGAGACCCTGCTCGCCGACGCCCGGGCCCACGGGGTCGGTGACGCCGTCCGGGAGCGTCTCGCGGCGCACGTCCAGGCCCTCGCCGCCGCCGGCGCGCAGGTGGTCGTGTGCACCTGCTCCACGCTCAGCGGCCACGCCGAGACCCTCGACGCCGCGGTGCCGGTGCTGCGGGTGGACCGGCCGATGGCGCAGGCCGCCGTCGCTGCCGCTGCTGCTGCTGCCGCTGCTGCTGCTGCTGCCGCTGCTACCGCTGCCGCTGCCGCCGGCGGGGGCGGCGCGGGCGGCGGCGCCGGTGCGGACGGTGGCGGCGCGGGTGGGGGCGGCGGGGGTGTGGGCGGCCGGGTCGCGGTGGTGGCGGCGCTCGCCTCGACCCTGGCGCCGACCACGGCGCTGCTGCGCGAGTGCGCCGATGCCGCCGGTGCCACCGTCGACCTGGTCGAGGCGCCGTGCCTTGACGCGTGGCCGCTGTTCGAGTCTGGGGACCACGACGGCTACGTACGCCGGATCGCCGAACACGTCAGAGCCGTCGCCGCGGGCGTCGACGTGGTGGTCCTCGCCCAGGCCAGCATGGCGCCGGCCGCTGATCTCCTGCGGGACCTGCCCGTGCTCAGCAGCCCCCGCGCCGCGGTCGCCCACGCCGTCGCGGTGGCCGGGTGAGGTCGGCGCAGACGGTGGCCGGGTGACGTCGGCGCACACGGTTGTCGGGTGATGGCGGCGTATACGGTTGACGGGTGATGGCACAGCAGCCCGAGCGGCGGGCACCGCAGGCACACACCGGCCGGGTGGTACGCACCGAGCGGATCACCCCGAACATGCACCGCGTGGTGCTGGGCGGCGAGGGTCTCGCCAGGTTCGACGCCGGACAGTACACCGACCACTACGTGAAGCTGATGTTCCCGCCCGCCGGCGTCGTGTACCCGCGCCCGTTCGACCTCGCCGCGATCCGGGCCGAGCTGCCCCGCGAGCAGTGGCCGGTGACCCGCACGTACACGGTGCGCGACTGGGATCCGGCGACCCGCGAGGTCACCCTGGACTTCGTCATCCACGGCGACAGCGGCCTCGCCGCGCAGTGGGCGATCGCGGCCCGCCCCGGCGACGAGATCGTCTTCGGCGGCCCCGGCGGCAAGTACGCACCCGACCCAGCCGCCGCCTGGCACCTCCTCGCCGGCGACGAGAGCGCCCTGCCGGCGATCGCCGCGTCCCTGGAGCACGTCCCCGAGGGCGCGACGGTCGAGGCGTTCGTCGAGGTCGCCGACGCCACCGAGGAGCAGAAGATCCCCGGCGTGACCTGGGTGCGCCGCGCCGGCCGCCCGCACGGCGAGGCCCTCGTCGAGGCCGTCACCACCGCCCCCTGGCACGGCGACGACGTGCACGTCTTCGTCCACGGCGAGGCCGGGTTCGTCAAGGAGCTGCGCCGGTACCTGCGCCTGGACCGCCGCATCCCGCTCGACCGGCTGTCCATCTCCGGGTACTGGCGCCTCGGCCACGACGAGGACGGCTGGCAGGCCTCCAAGCGCGACTGGAACACCCAGGTCGAGGTCGAGCAGGAAGGGTAGTGGTGGCGGTGGCCCACGTCCTTGCCCGTCTGGCGGGGTACGGCCTGGTGCTGACGCCGCACTGGCCGTTCGGTTTCGAACGCGACCTCACCGCGCCCGGCGCCGTCCTGGTCACGCACGGACGGCAGCAGGCGCTGGTCGACCCGGCCACGCCCACCAGCCACCCCGGCGTCGTCGACATCGCCGACGGGCCCACCCACCCGTACTGGCTGATCGAGACGTCGCAGTTCGCGATGGCCTGGCCGGCAGGCTACGCCCTCGAGTCACCGTCAGACCCACACGACGGCACTCCGTTCTACCTGCACGGGCCTGACGAGCAGCTGATCTTCCCGCAGGGTCCGGCGGTGGTCGCCGGCCCGGACGCACTCGTCGCACCCGGCCAGACGGTCCTGCAGCGGGGCAGCACAGCCGGCGCCGAGGTCGTCGAGGTCGGCTACCAGCACGAGGGCGAGCCCTGGTGGCAGGCCCACTTCCTGCTCCCACACGGCGAACACCACACCCTCGTGCTGACCGCGCAGTCCCGCTACGCCGACGCCGCCGGCACGCGAGCCGCAGCACAGTCCATGCTGCCGGGCGCCGGCCTTTGACGGCCGTGTAACGCGTTCGCTGTCCGGTCACGGACTCCGGACTCCGTGGCCGTGCGCTTCCTGTGGTGGCCGTGCGCTTCGGCGGTGGTCGTGCGTTTCCCGCGGCGGCCGTGGGCTTGCGTAGTGGTCGTGCGCTTGGGCGGTGGCCCTGCGCTTCGGCGGTGGCCGTGCGCTTCGGCGGTGGCCGTGCGCTTCGGCGGTGGTCGTGCGTTTCCCGCAGCGGCCGTGGGCTTGCGTAGTGGTCGTGCGCTTGGGCGGTGGCCCTGCGCTTCGGCGGTGGCCGTGCGCTTGCGCGGTGGCCGTGCGCTTGCGCGGTGGCCGTGCGCTTGCGCGGTGGCCGTGCGCTTCGGCGGTGGCCGTGCGCTTGCGCGGTGGCCGTGCGCTTGCGCGGTGGCCGTGCGCTTGCGCGGTGGCCGTGTGCCTCGGCGGTGACGCTGCTGCCGAAGCTGGTGCTGGCCCTGCTTCTCGTCGTCGGCTCCTTCCTGGCGCGCCGCCGCTGGCGCGCCGCGGTCGGCGGCACCCTCGTTGCGTTGCCGATCGTTACCGGCCCGATCCTGTTCATCACCTGCATCGACCAGGGCTCCAGCTTCGGCATCCGCGCCGCTTCCGTGTGCCTGCTCGGCCTGGCCTCTCTCGCGACGTTCACGATCGTGTCCGCCGGGTGCTCCCGCGGGACCGGCTGGCCCGCCTCGCTGGCCGCGACGCGGCTCGCGACACTCGCCTTCGACCTGGGCCTCGCCCGGCTCGACGTCCTCCCGTTCGCCGGTCTCGCGCTTCGCGCGCTCCCACCCGTACCGGCGCAAGAGACAACCACGGCGTCAACCTGGCCGTGGTGGGACCTGCCCGGACGCGCCCTGGCAACCGCCGGCCTGGTCGTCGCCGTCACCACCGCGACCGCCACCGTCGGGCCGTCGACGACCGACGTCCTCGCCCCTTTGCAGGACGTGGCCGTCGCGGCCACCTTGACGATACGGCCGCCTGGCGTTGAGTGCTCGCGCTGACCGCCTGATTCGACGCGGTGTGATGGTGCGGATGCTTCGAGTGATGGTGCTGGACGTGGGTTTGTGCAGCCTCGAAAATGAAGGGCAGCGCCTACGGGGGAGGCGGCACGTGCCACGACCATACTTTTCTTTGGATGCACCGGGTTCAGGTTCGGTGGCGTCGTTCGATGAGATCGATTGGGACGCGCGGTTCGCGGCGGCCCGAGCCGAGCGACAGCGGCAGCGCGAGGAGAAGGCGCGGGCCCGGGCGGAGTTCGCCGAGGCCCGCCGCCACGGATTGGCCGCGCGGCACGCGACGAAGCTGGCACGGCTGCGGACTGCCAAGCTGCTGGCCGCGGCGGACGCTGCCGCGCGGGTGGAGCCGTGCGCCGAGGCGCGGGCTGCGACGGATGCTGAGGTGCAGGCTGGTGCTGGTGCTGGTGCTGGTGCTGGTGCTGGTGCTGGTGCTGGTGCTGGTGCTCGGGCTCGGGCTCGGGCCGCGACGGCCGCCGAGGTGCGGGCTGGTGCTGGTGCCGAGGTGCGGGCTGGTGCTGGGGCTCGGGCTGCGACGGACGTTGATGTGCGGGTTGGTGCTGGTGCTGGTGCTGGTGCTGGTGCTGCTGCTCGGGCTCGGGCCGCGACGGCCGCCGAGGTGCGGGCTGGTGCTGGTGCTGGTGCCGAGGTGCGGGCTGGTGCTGGGGCTCGGGCTGCGACGGACGTTGATGTGCGGGTTGGTGCGGCCGCACGGGTTGCGGCGGATGCCGAGGTGCCCGTCGCTACCAGCGGAGCAGCGCCGTGGAGCGCGGCGGCCACGGAGGCGACACCCGCGTCCACCGTCCCGGCTCCTGCCGCTCCTGCCACTGTTCCTGCCGCCGCGGTGACGACCCGGCATGGTTCTGCTCAGCCTGCTGGTCTGCATCCGCCACAGAGCATTCAGCGCTCGGAGTCGCCACCATTTGAAGCAGTCGCGGCGGCGCCGGAGAGCGTGGAACCGCGTCGGCGCAGCGCCGCAAGGGGCTGCGGGAGTCCGCCTGCCGCGAAGGATTGCGGTAGCTCGCCTGGCACAGGAGGTTGCGGTAGCTCGCCTGCCGCACGGGACTGCGGCAGCCTGCCTGCCGCGCGCAGATCGAGGTCGGCCTCTCTCGATAGTCATGACTCGCGGCCCGCAGCGGTGCCACCAAACCTGCGGACCATATGTCGGAGCCGCGGCCGGCCCAGCAGACCTGCGCGCTTGCCGGCCGCATCTGTTGTCCATCCTCTGTGGACGATCAAGGTCCGTGTGTGTCCTGTCGAGGTGGTGGTCGCGGGCGTCAGCAGTCGCTGTGGGTGCGCAGAATGGCGCAGCGCTGGCAGCGGAAGACATACACCCGCAGGTCGGGCTCGCCGGCGGGCGCCGCCAGGCCGTGAATCCAGGCGTCTTCCACGAGGTCTGGGTGGAGGTCTGTGACGATCTCCGTAAACAGTTCGAAGCTGGTGCCGGGCGGGCGGCTTCGAAGTCGGGCCGGGTCCACTCGCCAAGGTGCAGCATCGGGGTGCCGCGGCAGAGTAGCCAGCGCTCGCCCCTGGAAGGTTGCGTAGCGCCGGGTCCGGCTCAGCTCGACGACGGCGCCCTCCGGGGAAAGGCCGTGCCAGCTGCGTTGACCGTGCCCGCTGCGCCGCCCCGCCGACCGTGCTGGCTGCGTTGGCCGTGCCCGCTGCGCCGACCACACCGGCCGCGCCGCCCCCGCCGACCGTGCCGGCCTCGGTGGTGCGGGTCTGCGTCCAGCGGCCCGCTCGCAGGCAGGCGACACACCCCCGCGATGGACGGCCAGGTCGAGGGTGAGCAATGGGGCGGCCGAGGCGGGCAGGGGTGACCAGGGCGGCGCACCAGTGGCAGGTGTCGGTCCACCGCGGCCGTTGCCTGACCTGGGTCTGGCCGTCGCGGGAGAGGCAGGTGACGGCGATGGCGTTGAGCGGCACTGGCCGTGCCGGGCGCAGAGCACGCAGGTGGTGCCCCCGGCGTACCGGCGCTCGCCCAAGAACAGCGGCACCGGCACGCCGAGGTCAGCGAACGTGCGCAGGGAGCGGGGACAAGCGTGGCAGAAAGGGGTCAGCGAACGGTGCGGAAGAACGTGCGGACCTCGTTGACGAACAGGTCGGGGACCTCGAGGGCGGCGAAGTGGCCGCCGCGGTCGTACTCGGCCCAGTGGGTGATGGTGTTGAGCGGCTCGGCGAACTGGCGGATCGCGATGTCCTCGGCGAAGTTTGCCACGCCGGTCGGCACTGTGGACGGGGTGGGCCAGTTATGGGTGTGCATGGACTCGTAGTACATCTGCGCCGAGGACGAGCCGGTGTTGGTGAGCCAGTACAGGGTGGCGTGCGTCAGCACGTGGTCGGCCTCGATGGAGCCGGCCGGGTGGGCCCAGTCGTGGAACTTCTCGCCGATCCAGGCGAGCTGGCCGACGGGGGAGTCGGCGAGCGCGAAGCCGAGCGTGTGCGGGCGGCTGGCCTGGATCTGGAAGTAGCCGTTGCCGTCGGTGAGGAACCGCTGCATCCGCTCGAGGCGGACCTGCTCGGCGTCGGTGAGGACGGTGCCCTCGGGCAGGTCGCCGAACGGGATGAACCCGGCCGTGGCGGCGTTGACGTGCACGCCGACGACGTGGTCGGGGGCGACCCGGCCGAGGTCGGGGGCGATGAACGCGCCGAAGTCGCCGCCCTGCGCGCCGTAGCGGTCGTAGCCGAGGCGGGCCATGAGCTCGGCGTACGCGGTCGCGATGCGCCGGGTGTCCCAGCCGGCGTCGGCGGGTCCGGTGAAGCCGAAGTTGGGGTGCGACGGGATCACCAGGTCGAACGCGTCGGCGGGGTCCGCGGGGTTTGTCAGCGGCTCGATGACCTGCAGGAACTCGGTGAAAGAACCGGGCCACCCGTGCGCCAGCAGCAACGGCAGCGCGCCCTCGTGCGGCGAGCGGACGTGCAGGAAGTGGATCTCCTGGCCGTCGATGCAGGTGGTGTACTGGGGGTGCTGGTTGATCTGCTCCTCGACGGCGCGCCAGTCGAACGTTGTGGTCCAGCGCTCGACCAGGTCCCTGAGGTGCTCGACCGGCACGCCGCGGCTCCAGCCGGCGCCCGGCACCTGCGCGGGCCAGCGGACCCCGGCGAGGCGGCGGCGCAGGTCGTCCAGGTCGGCCTGGTCGACGTGGATCCGGAACGGCGTGATCTCGTTGCCCATCAGATGAAACTCCTCAGCGTCGGCTGCGGGCGTCCTGCCCGCTGCCATCAGCATGCCGAGGGATGCGGACAGCTTTTGTCCTCATCGAGCGGCGGCAACTTTGAAAAGACCGTCGCCACTGCGGCATCCTGAAAGAGACTTTCAGAGAGGAGTACGGGCATGGGGCGTGAGGCGCGACGGACGATCACCGAACCAGAGGTGCTGCGGCTCCTGGCCCATCCGGTGCGGTACGAGTTGCTCAGCCACCTGCTGTCCGTAGGGCTGGCCACGGCCTCGCAGTGCGCCCGAGCGGTCGGCGACACCCCGTCCAACTGCAGCTACCACCTGCGCACCCTGGCCAAAGCCGGCCTGGTCGCGCCCGGCGACTCCACCGACGGGCGGGAGCGGCCGTGGCGGGCACTGGTGACGGGGTTCTCGGTGCCGCGCGACGCCGACCCCGGCTCGCCGGACGGGCGGCAGGCGGTGGTCGCCGCACTCGCCGTCCAGCGCGACCAGCGGCTCGTCCGCGAGCGGCTGGCCCGCCGCGACCGGTCCCCCGAGCGGTGGCGCGACGCCGAGCAGTACGGCCTCTACACGCTGCGGCTCACGCCCGCCGAGCTGCGCGAGCTCGGCGACCGGATCGACGCGCTGATCCGACCGTACATCGCCGCCACCCGCGAGGACGCCCCGGACGGCGGCGAGGCCGTGCACTTCGGCTTCCACAGCTTCCCGCTGACCGACACCCCCGAGGCGAGCGACACCCCCGAGGTGAGCGACACCCCCGAGGCGAGCGACACCCCCGAAGAGCGCAACACCCCGAGGAGAGAGACACCACTGAAGAAGCCGCCGCCGAAAGCAGCGAAGCCGCCGAGGAAGGACTCGCCCCGTGACGAGCGGACCGCCGGCGCAGCGTGACTTCCGGCGGCTCCGGCTCGCCGGGCACCTCGCCGACGGGTTCGATCGCCGCCGGCTGCTCGTCGCGATCACGGCCGTCCAGGCGGTGCGCCGCTGCCGCTGCTGCTCGTGCGCGACCGCGGTGACCTGCCTGTCCTGTACGTGGTGATCGCCGTCGAGGCGGCCATGCTCACCGTGCTCGGCCCGGCGAAGAACGCGCTGCTGCCGACCCTGGTCCCGAAAGAGCAGCTGGTGGCGGCCAACTCGCTGGTCGGGCTCAACCAGAACCTCGGCCGGCTCGCCGCTCGGCGGCGGCGCGGCGAAGACGGGCCTGCTGCGCGGCGTCCAGGCGATCGGCGCGATCGGGCTCGGCCTGCTGCTGGCCACGGCGCGGCGGACCCCGGGGCCGGCGACGCTGATCGCCGCCGGAGCGGGGGTGTTCGGGCTGCTGTCGGCCGCGGTGTGGAACGGCCCGGCGGTGACCTCGGCGCTGCCGGTGTACGTCGGGCTGTTCATCGCCGTCGGCGCCCCGGCATCGCCATGCTCGCCGGGCTGGTCAGCCTCCTGCAGCAGGAGACCGGGGCCGGGTCTTCGGGGTCTTCGGCGCGAGCTACGACGGCAGCAGCGGCGCCGGCCTGCTCGCCGACCGGATCGGGGTCATGCCGCTGCTCGACGTGCAGGCCGGGTTCTACCTCGCCGCCGGCGTGACCGCCCTGCTCCTGCTGCGCCGGACCGCGCTCGCGCGCAGGCCGGCACCCGCAAACCAGCCCGCAGCGCCGGGCCGGGCTTCAGTCCTTTCCGGCGGCCGCGGGTACCGCGTCGAGAGTGATGCCGAACGTGTCGCGGTACACGGCCAGGAACTCCGCGTCGTCGAGGACCCGTTCGGTGCGCCCGGCGCCGGTCGTGGTGATGAGGGTCCGGCCGCTGACCGTGAACCGGCCGTCGCCGGCCAGGATCGAGCAGGTCAGCTTCCGGGTGAAGTGAGACGCCGGCGACGTGCGGTGCCACCAGCACAGCGGCTCGAAGTCCAGCAGCTCGTACGGGCGCTGGTCGAGCAGGTACTCCCACCCGCCGTCGCCGCGGACCGCCAGGTCGGGGCCGTCGGGGAGCACCTCGTAGACGCCGCCGGGATCCGGCTGCGGGTCGGTGACGTCCAGACGGAGCGGGTGGTGCGCGAACTTGCCGAACCCGACGTCGACCAGGTACGGCGCGTCCGGCAGTCGGACCCGCACCGCCATGTGGTCCAGCGGTACGCCGAAGCGCCGGCCCGTCCACACCCGGCACGAGTGCAGGGTCACGTCGTAGCCGAGGGCGGTCAGCAGCGCCGCGAAGGCGCCGTTGAGCTCGTAGCAGAAGCCGCCGCGCCGCCGGTCGACGACCTTCGCCACCAGCGCGGCCGGCTCCAGCACGATCGGCTCGCCCAGTTGGACGCTGAGGTTCTCGAACGGCACCGTGGCCAGGTGCGCCCGCTGCAGCGCGCGCAGGGCGGCGAGGTCGGCGGCGGCCGGCCGGGGCACGCCGATGCGGTCGAGATACGCGTCCACCCGTGCGCCGTCCACCCGGCCAGCCTACGACCCCGGCGGACGGCGCCGCCCCCGCCGTCAAGCGCCGCCTCCATCAAGCGCCGCCGCCGCCAAGAGCCGCCGAAGTCAAGCGCCGCCGCCGCCAAGAGCCGCCGAAGTCAAGCGCCGCCGCCGCCAAAGCCGCCGCCGCTACGCGGCCCTGATCCGCCACATGGCCAGGCCGGCGAGCGCGAGCCCCGCCCCGAGGAACAGCAGCGACTCCAGCCACTGGAAGCGCCAGTAGCGCTCGCCCGGCTGGTACGCGACGTCCACGTGCAGGTCCAGCGCGGCCAGGCACTGCGCCATCGCGTCGAACTGGCCGGACAGGCAGCCGTGGTACCGGTCGAGGTCGACGGTGCGGCCGTCGGCGGTCAGCAGCCGGCTGTTCGACACGACCCAGATGTCCGGCGCGCGGAGCCCCTCGACGTCCGCCTGGTCGCCGAGGAAGCTGAGGTTGCGGATGGTGTCCGCCGTCATGGCCTGCGAGCCGTGCACGGGCGCGACGAGGTGCGGCCGGACGGCGGTCGGCACGGCGATCTGGACGGCGGCGAACAGCAGCGCGGTCAGCGCCATCGCCGGCACGGTCCGGCGCAGGACCAGCCCCATGAGGGCGCCGAGCACGACCGCGCAGCAGGTGTACGCGACCGGCACGACGTTGCGCGTGCCGAACAGCAGGGCGGTGAAACGGTCGGCGGCGATCGCGTCGTACGGGCTGGCCGCCCACGTCAGCAGCAGGCTGAACAGGCCGGTGACGGCGGCCGCGGCCGCGCACACCACGGCCAGCCGCACCGCCAGCCAGCGGTGCCGGGACACGCTCTGGTTCCACACCAGGCGGTGGGTGCCGGTCTCCAGCTCCCGGGCCACCAGCGGCGCTCCCCAGAACATGCCCAGCAGCGCCGGCGTCACCACCAGCAGCGCGTCGAGCAGCTGCACGCGTCCCTGGTACCGCGACTGCAACGAGCGCAACGCCGGGCCGCAGGCGTCACCGCAGGACGCGACGGCGTCATGGTGCCCGTCGCGCAGCTCGATGCCGAGCACCACGAGATATGCGGCGAGCACCGCGAGGGCGACGCCGGTCACGAGCAGCTGCGCGCGCAGCTGCCGCCAGGCCAGCCAGGTCATCGGGTACCCCTTCCGGTGCCGCGGTGCAGGTACGCCAGGACGAGCTCCTCCAACTGGACCGGACCGGCGCCGGTGCCGGCCGGCAGGGGACCGCGCACGACGGCGCCGTGCACGACGTCGGCGCCCGGCGGCGGCGACGGCACCCGGTGGTGCGCGTCGAGGAGCACGGTGACGTCCCCGGCCAGCTGGACCCGGCCGCCGGCGAGCACGACGAGGTGGTCGCAGACCCGCTCGACGTCGGACAGCAGGTGCGAGGACAGCACCGCCGTCGCGCCGAGCTCGGTCACCGACTCGATCAGCGTGCGCAGGAACCCCTCACGGGCGAGCGGGTCGAGGGCGGCCACCGGCTCGTCGAGGATGAGCAGCTCGGGCCGCTTCGCGGCGGCGACGGTGAGGGCCAGCTGGGCGCGCTGCCCGCCGGAGAGCCGGCCCGCCCGCTGCCGCAGGTCCAGCCCGAGCGCCTCGACCCGCCGCGCGGCGAACGCGGCGTCCCAGGCGGGGTTGAGCCGGGCGCCGAGGCGCAGGTGGTCCGCGACGCTGAGGGTGGCGTACACGGGCGTGTCCTGCGCGACGAACCCGACCCGCGCCAGCCGCGTGCCGGGCCGCGCGCCGAGCACCCGCACGCTGCCCGACGTCGGCGCGATCAGGCCGCAGGCGAGCTGCAGCAGGGTGGACTTGCCGGCGCCGTTCGGCCCGACGAGCCCGACGACCCGCCCCGGCGGGACCCGCAACGTGCAGTCGGCGAGCGCGACCCGCCGCCCGTAGCGTCTGGTGAGGCCCTCGGTGGCGAGGGCGGCTGTGGTACCGGAATCGACCATGCGCCCCATCGTCGGCAGCCCGGCGGCTCCGCACATCCGTCCGGCGACGGGCCCGGATGACCGTACTTCTGACCGGTACGAGCGGATCCTGCCGCTCGTACGCTGATGGCGTGAGGTTCGTCGGAAACATCGGGCTCGCCGTGGTGCTCGCCACGGCCGTGGCCGGCACGGCGGTGGCGATCGCGGCCAGCTGGGGCGGCGCCTACTTCCTGCCCGGCGCGCTCGCCGGAACACTGGCCGGCGCCGCCGCGCTGATGCGCCTGAGAGGGCGGGTGCGGGCGGCGGTCGCCGGGCTGAGCGTGGCGGCCGTCGCGGTGGTGGCGGCCGAGGTGGCGGAGCTGCCAGCCGAGCCCGGGCCGGCGACCGCCATCGCCCTCGCGGTGCTCGTCGGATCGGTGACGCGGGTGGCGCCGGTACGGGTCGTCGCGGCCGTGGCCGTCGCGGGGCTGGTGGTGGTGGCCGCGGGCGGGTTGACGTTCACCCGGTCAGGGTCGTCGGGGGCATTCGCGGTGACGACGTTCGGCCTGCTCGCCTGGGCCGGCGGCGTCCTCACCGGCGGGGCGCTGCGGCTGCTCGACGCGCGCCGGCTCGCGGCCGTGGCGGCGGTCCGCCGCGACGAGCGGCTCACCATTGCCCGGGAGCTGCACGACGTCGTCGCCCACCACGTCACCGGCATCGTCGTGCAGGCGCAGGCGGCGCAGCTGGTGGCGCGCAAGGATCCGGTGAAGGCGGGGGAGTCGTTCGCCGGGATCGAGGCGGCCGGCGCCGAGGCCCTCGCCGCGGTCCGCCGGGTCGTCGGGCTGCTGCGCGACGACGACGGCGCCGACGCCGGTGCCCGGGCCGTGTCGACCGGACCCGAACGGATCGCCGACCTCGTGCGGCGGTTCGAGCACGTGGGGCCGGCCGTACACCTGCAGCTGCCGCCGCACGAGGACCGGTGGCCGGCGGAGGTGACCGCGGCGGTGCACCGGATCGTGCAGGAGGCACTGACCAACGTGGCCCGCCACGCCGCGCACGCCGGCCGCGTCAGCGTCACGCTGTCCGAAGTGGACGGTGTGGTGACGGTCCTGGTGACGGACGACGGCGAGGCCGGCCCGCCCGGCGTCCACAGTGGATACGGGATCGTCGGCATGCGGGAGCGCGTCGAGGCGCTCGGCGGCACCCTGTCCGCGGGGCCGGGCCCGGGCGGTGGCTGGCGGGTGCACGGCACGCTGCCGCTGCCGGCGGCGGGAGCGGGGGTGCGATGACGATCCGGGTGCTGGTCGCCGACGACCAGGCGATGGTCCGCGGCGGGCTGCGGCTCATCCTCGAGGACCAGCCCGACATCACCGTGGTCGGCGAGGCCGCCGACGGGATCACGGCCCTGGAGCTGGCCCGCCGCCTGCGGCCCGACGTGTCGCTGGTGGACATCCGCATGCCCGGCGCCGACGGCCTCGAGGTGACCCGCGCGCTCGCCGGACCCGGCGTCGAGGACCCGTTGCGCGTCATCGTGGTCACCACGTTCGACCTCGACGAATACGTGTACGGCGCGCTGCGCGGCGGCGCCGTCGGGTTCCTGCTCAAGGATGCCGGGCCGGCGCTGCTCGTCGAGGCGGTCCGCGCCGCGCACGCCGGCGACGCGCTCATCTCCCCCTCGGTGACGGTCCGCCTGCTGCGCCGCCTGGCGGTGCCGGTGACGGCGGCGCGGCCCGCGATCCCGCTCACCGACCGGGAGCTGGAGGTGGTCCGCGAGATCGCCAGGGGGCGCACCAACCTGGAGGTCGCCGCGCAGCTGTTCATCTCGCTGAGCACCGTCAAGAGCCACGTGTCGGGCATCCAGACGAAGCTCGGCCTGCGCAACCGGGTCGAGATCGCCGCGTGGGCCTGGGAGCACGGCGTCGTCACCGGCCCGGCGTAGACCGGGGCGCCGCCGCAGCGACAGACCGTGTCCGGAAAGGCGGGCGAAAAGGACGGAAAGGATCAGAACGGGGCGGGCCCCGTCCCGTTCAAGGTCATGAGCACCTGGGTCGCGAGCAGCCGCCGGACATTGGTGACGGCGACCTTCCCGACCTGGTCATACGGCAACTCCAGGTGCAGCCCGTCACCGGCGGCCCGGATGTCGTCGTTGACCTCGTTCGGCCGGAATGTACCGCTCCAGCTGCCGGGTGCGCCGCGGCGGTTGAGGCCCAGCGACGCCATGCCGGTGACCCGTGCCCCGTTGGTGAGGATGAGCGTCGCAGGTCCCGAGTACGTGGTCATACCTATGACCGTAGCGGCAGGCGGCGGCGACGGCCTCACGAAGCGCCGGTGACCCGCGGGCCTGCCGCGTGGCCGACGTGCCCGTCGGCCGTGGGCGGGCTCGTCGTCGTCATGGTGGCGGTCGGGACGTCGGCGCCAGCCCGTCGACAGGTTCAGCCCGTCGACAGGTTCAGCCCGTCGACAGGTACGGCCAGAGCCCGTCCCAGCCGACCTCGAAGTCGTGCCCGGCGAGGCGTACCCGGAACAGGTCCACCTCGCCGGGGCGGACCGGCAGCACGGCGACGACTTGGCGGCGGTCGCCCGGCGACCCGGGCAGGTGCACCTCGGCGCCGACGGTGGGCACCGGCGGCGGCTCGTAGCACAGCAGTCGCCGCCGGAACGCCGCCGGCCGCCAGTCAGGGTCGGAGCGGCACACGGTCGGCACGGTCGGCACGTCCGCCGGCACCCGGTGCTCGCCGAGTTCGGCGAGCAGCCGCGCGCCGTCGCACCGCCACGACCGCCGGGCGGGCAGGGCCAGGTCGCCGTCGAGGTGCCGCACGACGCGGGCGGCGACCGCGTCCGGGTCGGGCAGCAGCCCGTCGAACCAGTGCCAGACCCGCTGCCCGCCGGGCGGCAGCACCCCGCCGGGCGGCTCGATCACCGTGGACCAGCCGCGGGCGGTGCCCCACTCGACGGCGACGCCGTGCGTCGCCGGGTGCGCGCCGACGGCCCGGGCCAGGTCCAGCACCAGCCGGCCGTGCAGGTCCAGCGCCGCCGCGCCGACCTCCCGGCACAGCACCCCGACGCCCCGGGCGGCGAGGGCGCGCTCGACCGCGAGGAGGTACCCCAGCTGCGGGTACCGTCCGGTCGCCGGGCCGGTGCCGTCCGCCTCGGCGCGCAGCGCCATGACGCCGGCGGTCGCCTCGAGCAGCCGCGCGAGGTCGCCGCCCCAGCCGGCCACCAGCGTGCGCGCGGCCAGGCGCAGCTCGAACCCTTCGACGGCCCGGCCCGCGGCCAGCACGATGAACGCCTCGGCGCGCCGTACGGTCGACATGCCGGCCGATCGTACGGCGGCGCGGCGTACCGTTGCCTGAGGGGGACACCCCGACGCTGGTGGCGCTTGCGATTACCGCCTAAATCTATAGAGTTTATGGGTATGTCGATCGACCGCACCGACGAGCACGAATACGACGCGCTGCGGATGCGGCAGTGGCTGGCGGGTGAGGCCGACGCGCGCGGCCTGTCCCGCAGGCACCTGCTGCGCCTCGGCACCGCCGCGGCCGCCGCCGTGCCGCTGGCCGGCGTCGCCGCCACTCCCGCCGCCGCAAACCCTGCCGCCGGAAACCCTGGCGCCGCGAACCCCGCAGCCGCCCCTGCCGCCGCGGACCCCGCCGCCGTTGCCGGGGCCGCCGCCGAGCCCACCGGGCCGATCCGCAAGCCGCTGCCGCCGGAGCTGTTCTACACGTACGGCACGAACGCCGAGACGCGCTGGGAGGCGATGGCCGGCCAGGGGTACTACACGCCCGCCGACCGGTTCTTCGTGCGCAACCACACCAGGACACCGGCCATCGACCCCGCGACCTGGCGGCTGCAGCTGTTCGGCAGCGGCCTGCGGCACGGACCCGTCGAGCTGTCGCTGCAGGACCTGCGCCGGCTGCCCAGCGACACGTACGACGCCGCGATCGAGTGCACCGGCAACGGCCGCAGCTTCTTCACGTCCCAGCAGGGCCAGACGGTCAGCGGCACCGCCTGGAAGCTCGGCGCGGTCGGCGTCGCCCGCTGGCGCGGGGTGCGGCTGTCCACCGTGCTGCGCCGCGCCGGCATCCGCCCGGACGCGGTCGACGTGCTGCCCGAGGGGCTCGACGACGAGTGGGTCACCGGCGGAGTCAACCTCGGCCGGGTGCGCCGCCCCCTGCCGGTCGCCAAGGCGATGCGGGACGTGCTGCTGGCGTACGAGATGAACGGCGAACCCCTCCCGCCCGACCACGGCTTCCCGGTGCGGGTGGTGGTGCCCGGCTGGATCGGCATCGCCGCCATCAAGTGGCTCGGCCGGATCGAGGTGTCCACCGGCCCGCTGTTCTCGCCGTGGAACACCCAGTTCTACCGGCTCTTCGGCCCCGGCTACCCGGCCGACGGCGAGCTGCTCAGCCGGCAGGTGGTCAAGAGCGCGTTCGAGCTGCCCTGGCAGGGCACCCTGACCGGCGGCCGCACCCACGTGCTGCACGGCCGGTCCTGGTCCGGCAACGGCCCCATCCGCCGGGTCGAGGTCAGCACCGACGGCGGCGCGTCCTGGCACCCCGCGACCCCGACCGGCCGGCGCGGCGGCCCGTGGCAGCAGTGGAGCTACCGCTGGCGGCCCCCGGCCCCCGGCGCGTACACGCTGCGGGCCAGGGCCGTCGACGCGACGGGCGCCGGCCAGCCGGACGTGACACCGTTCAACACCCTCGGGTACCTGTTCGACGCGGTCGTCGCCCACCCGGTGACGGTCGCCTGAGCCGTGCCGCCCCGGGCCGGCTCCGGTTCAGCCCGCCCGGGGCGGCGCACGCCACGCCCGCCCGGCCAGCCGATGAGCCGCAGGCTGGTCTCGCAGGTGCCGCAGTTGGAGCCGACGCCGTACAGCCGCGAACCACCGACCAGCAGCGACGTGTCCCACCGCGGCCAGGTCGAGCCGGGCGGCGGCGGGTCATAGTCGACGCCGATGACGCCCCGGCCGTCGGCGACCACCAGCCGGGCCTCACCGGGGCGCGGCAGCTCCACCCGCTCGACCCGGGGACGGGCCGCGGAGCCGGGCGCCCAGGCCGCCCACGCCCGCCGCACCACGCCCGCCGCACCGCGTCCGGCCAGGCGTCGCGGTCCAGCGGCAGCACCGGGTCGTGGCCGGTCAGCCGGACGAGGGCGTGGTGCAGCCCGAACAGCGCCCCCGGCGGCGCGGCCGCCGCCCGGTCGCGCAGCGGGCCGACCGCCGCCGGGTCGCCGCGCAGCTCCAGGGCGACCACGAACGCCTCGTGCGACAGGCCGGCGAGCCGCGGCAGCCGGTCCGCGACGAACGCGGCGAGGTCGTGCTCCGGCAGCGGCGGGATCGTCGGCGTCACCGGGGCAGTCAAGCACGCGGCGCCGGGCGCGTCGTGCGCGTTTTGCCGTGGGTACGGTGGGGATCATGACGGCACCGGTCGCCACCGTGCTGCTGGTGTTCGGGCGAGGGGTCACGACCGCCGGCGGGCGGCACGCGCTCACCCCGGCCGGCGCCGCGAGGGTGAGCGCCGCGATCGACTACGTGCACGCGCACCGGGACGCGTTCGCCGTCGCCGCGGCGCCGCTGGTCGTGTTCAGTGGCGGCTGGGCCGAGGCGTCGCAGGGGGCGCCGCGACCGCCGGAGGGGCACCGGGAGGCCGACCTGATGCTCGCCGAGGCCTTGGCCGCCGGGTTGTCCGCACACGCGGAGCTGAAGATCGAGTGCCGCTCCCGCAGCACCCTGGAGAACCTGCTGCACACCGTCGAGGACGGGCTGCTCGCCGGGCACGCGTTCGGGCCGGGGCACCCGCTGGGGCTGGTGTCGCACGCGTGGCACCTGCCGCGGATCCGGTTCCTGGCCCGCAAGGTGCTGGGGCTGCGCGGCGCGGCGCTGCTGGACGTGCCGGCCGCCGGCGGCGAACCCGCGGCACGCCGGGAGCGGGCGCTGCACCTGGCGTCGCGGCTGTGGTTCCTCGGCGTCACCGACCCCGCCCGCCTGCTGCGCCGCGAGCGGGCGATGGTCGCGTCATTGCGCCGGCGCGCCACGGGGTAACACGCACTCGACCGCATCGAGTGAGGATCTCCGATGATCATGCTGCTGCCGGTGTACGAACCGGGCCACGGACTCGTCACGACTGTCACGTCACTGCGTGACGCCGTGCCCGGCGCCCACCTCGTGGTGGTCGACGACGGCAGCGGCCCGGCATCGGCGCGGGTGCTCCGCGACGTGGAGGACCTCGGCTGCACCGTGCTGCGCCACGACGCCAACCGGGGCAAGGGCGCGGCGTTGAAGACCGGGTTGCGGCACATCGCCGCCGAGTACCCCGGCCGGGCCGTGATCTGCGCCGACCCCGACGGGCAGCACCGCGTCGAGGACATCCTGCGCGTCGCGGAGCACGTCGCGGTCAGCGGCAGGATGGTGCTCGGCGTGCGCCGCTTCGAGGGCCGGGTGCCGCTGCGCAGCCGGTTCGGCAATGCCGTGACCCGGTTGCTGTTCCGCGCCGCGACCGGCTGCCCGGTCGTGGACACGCAGACCGGCCTGCGCGGGTACCCCGCCGGCCTGCTGGACTGGCTCTGCCGGGTGCCCGGCGAGCGCTTCGAGTACGAGATGAACGTCCTGCTGCACGCCGCCCGCTCCGGCGTGCCGATCGAGCAGACAGTCATCGCCACCACGTACCTCGGCGACAACGGCTCGTCGCACTTCGGCTCGCT
This sequence comes from Dactylosporangium sp. NPDC050688, assembly GCF_040654515.1. Classification (NCBI taxonomy): domain Bacteria; kingdom Bacillati; phylum Actinomycetota; class Actinomycetes; order Micromonosporales; family Micromonosporaceae; genus Dactylosporangium; species Dactylosporangium sp. NPDC050688. The sequence goes on along the minus strand of NZ_JBFAIC010000007.1, from coordinate 86,056 downwards.
GAAGGACTCGGTCCGCGTCTACCGCCCGCTGCTGCGCCACGCACTGACGCCGTCCGCCCGGTCCCGGGCCTGAACACCCCGGGCGGCGGGGTGCGCGTAGCCGCCCGATTACGCGATGGGGGATCATTGCAGGATGGAACCGACCGCTGGCCGCCGTGCCACCCGAGTGGCAAAATCCCCGACCACCGACGTGAGCGGGGGCGACGCGGCGACGCGATGGGTGCCGATCACCGAGCTGACCGAGCTGGCCAGAGCCCTGCTGGGCGAGCGGCCGAGCGGCCGCGACGTCGTGCCCGCGCAGGTCGCGGAGCGCATCAGCCACCTGGCCGCGCAGTGGGCGGCGCACGGCTTCACGGCCGCCACGGTGGGCCCGTGGACCGACCTGCGCCCGGCCGCCGCCGCGGTCCTCGCCGCGACCGGCGCCACCCCGCAGTCCCTCGAGCGGCACGTCGTCACCGTGGCCGGCACCACCACGACCCTGTGGCGGGCGGTCTGCACCGGTGCGATGTCGGCCGAGGACGCCGCGGCCGCGTGCAAACCTGCCGCGGCCAAGCCGGCCCCCGACGCCGCCGGGGCGCAGCTGCGCGGCGCGTCCCGCAACGCGTTCAGCGCGCAGGTCCCGGAGACGCCTGGCGCGTTCAAGGCCGCGGCGAAGCCCGCCGCCGACACGTTCAAGGCGCCGCAGCCGGTGGACGCCGAGCCCGCGCAGGAGGAGGCGCCGGCGCGGACCGCGGTCGCGCCCGCGGTGTTCTCCCACCCGGCCGCGGACACCGTCGCCAAGACCGACACCGACGACCGCCGCCGCCGCTCCGCCCCGCCGCAGACCCCGTTCAGCACCTGACGGGGGCCGCGGCAGGGCGCCGCCGAGGTCCGGTCAGCCGGTGTACGCGGCGAAGATGCGGCTGAACTCGTAGGGCTGCTGCGGGATGTTGGTGCACATGTAGAGCGCGCCGGTGCAGGCGTTGCGGTCGCGGGTGGTCTCCCAGAACGACAGCATGCCGAGGTGGTTGGCCTGGGCGAACGCGACCAGCTGGCGGGCGTCGGCCTGGTCGTAGGTGCCGCCGTCGTCGTTCTTGCCCAGCATCGGCGTCACGCCGACCATCCGCCACACCTGAGCGTCGGTCTTGGCCGGGTACAGGGTCTTGAGCTGGGCGAACGTCGACTGCGCGGCCTGCACGGCGAAGTTGCCGTAGTCACCGCTTGAGCGCTGGTAGTCCATCGCCATGACGTTGACGAGGTCGAGGTTGACCCCGGCGTCGCGGGCCGAGCGGACCACGGCGACGCCGTCGGCGGTGAGGCCCTCCGGCAGCACCGGCAGCGTCAGGGAGATCTTCAGGTTGGGCCGCGCCGCCTGCAGCAGCGCGAGGGCCTGTGAGCGGCGCGTCACGGTGGTCGGGTCGGCCACCGCCGCGCCCTCGATGTCCAGGTCGATGTAGTTGAGCTGGTACGCGTCGACGACGGCCTGGTACTCCGCCGCCACCGCGGCCGGGGTTGAGCAGGCCTGGGCGAGCTCGATGCCGCTCGCGCCGCCGAAGGAGATCTTCACGTCGCCGCCGCGGGCGCGGATCGCGTCGATCTGGTCCTTCGCCCAGGCGGCTCTCGGGTCGTACGCGTTGAACCAGGACGCCTTGCAACCGGCGCTGTTGATGAACGCGAGGGTGAAGTTCTTCAGGTTGCCCGCGGTCGCCATGTCGACCAGGGACGGTGTCGGCCAGGCGCCCATGTCGACGTATGGTGCGACCGGCAGTGGGGTGCCGCCACCGCCGCCGCCGGCGGTGGTGCTGACGCTGACCGCGTTGCTCGCCGCGGAGGTGTTGCCCGCCGCGTCGCGGGCCTTGACCGTGAACGTGTAGGCGGTCGACGCCGAGAGCCCGCCGACGGTGCCGCTGGTGCCGGTGACGGTGGTGGCGAGGGTGCCGCCGCGGTAGATGTCGTACGCGGTGACGCCGACGTTGTCGGTGGCGGCGTTCCAGGCCAGGCTGACGCTGGACGAGGTAGCGCCGGTGCTGCGCAGGCTCGCCGGGGCGGTCGGCGCCTGGGTGTCGGCGACGCCGGCGCAGCTGGCGCCGTTGAGCTTGCAGCCGGTCGGTTTGCCGGAGCCGGAGACCAGGAAGCCGAAGCTGGTGGACGCGCCCGGCGCGAGGGTGCCGTTGTAGGTGCGGTTCGTCGCGGTGACGTGCGTGCCGGACTGGCCGGCCAGGGTGTCCCAGTAGCTGCCGAGCGTCGAGCCGGCGGCCAGGTCGAACTCGACCTTCCACGCGGTGACGGTCGACGCGGTGCCGTTGGCGATCGTGTACTTCGCCTGGTAGCCGGAGCCCCAGTCGGAGTCGTACGTGAGGGTCGCGGTCAGCGAGCCGGCCGCGGCGGCGGTGGTGCTGGTGATGACGGCGGTCCCGCCGGCCGCAAGCAGTGTCGCGGCGGCCAGGACCAGCCGGAGTCGGAGCGCCATCAATGCCTCCAGGACGAGGTATATTGAGGCACAACGATAAAGAAACTTAACTGAAAGTCAATGGGTGGCGCACCCGACACAGGTCCTGGCCGCCGGCCTGACCTCGAGGCGCTCCGCCGGGATCTGCCGGCCGCACACCTCGCACCGGCCGAACGTGCCCGCCTCCACCCGCTCCAGGGCGGCGTCCAGCTCGGCGAGGCGCCGCCGAGCGCCGTCCAGCAGCGCGGCGACCTGCGCCCGCTCGAACGCGATCGTGGCGCCCTCCGGGTCGTGCTCGTCGTCGGCGTTGGAGGACCGGGACGCGTCGATGACGCCGTCCAGGTCGCGGTGCAGCGCGGCGATCTGCGCCACGGCGTCCTCGCGGGCGCGCCGCAGCGCCTGGTGCGGATCCCCGGACATGTGCCCATCCTGCCCCGCGGGCGCCCCGGCCGGGGGGACGATGAGGTGTAACGGCGCCGAAGCGGGGTAGTTACCAGCCTTCTCGTCCTGAGGAGGGGCCATGGTGCACCCGCGGTGGCGTGTCGAGTGGCCGCAGGCCGACCTGACGGTCCTGCTCGGCGAGCAGCAGCTGCGCATCGAGCGGCAGTTCCGGTGGACCCTCGCCGCGGCGGGGGAGGACCGGCACACCCGGTTCGGCGAGCTCGCGTGGCTGATCGCGGTCCACGAGAGCATCGAGGAGGAGATCGTCCACCCGATCACCCGGCACCTCGAGCCGGCGGAGCACCTCGCGGAGCACCTGCTCGACGAGGAACGCCGCATCAGCGACGCCCTCGACGACGAGGCCCGCGCCGACGCCGCCGCCGGTCTCGGCGCCGCCGACGGCCTGGGCGTGCTGCACGGCATGCTGCTCGCCCACATGCGGCACGAGCGGCGCGAGGAGTTCCCGCGCCTGCGGGCCGCCGTCGCCACCGGCGAGCTGTGCGCCCTCGGCGACGCCGCCCGCGCGGCGCAGGCGGTGGTGAGCGCCGAGAGCCTGGTCAGGCCGGGGGTGCCGGGCGCGTCCCTCGCGGTGCGCGACATGCTGCGCCCGGTCACGCTGCAGGTGTCCGCCTAAGCGTCGGCCGGCCGGACGGGTCAGGTCTCGGTGGTGCGCAGGGCGCCACGGTGCTGGGCCCGGATGCCGGCGAGGACCACGGCCAGCAGGGCCGCGGCGACCAGCCCGGCCGTCGCCGCCGGCGGCCACGCGGTCGGGGCGCCCGCGGCCACCACGAACGGCACCGCCGCCAGCGGCCACGGCCACGCCGCCCGCCAGGTGCGGGCCGTGCCGGCGATGACCGCGGCGGTGCCGAGCAGGAACAGGGCCGCGCCGACCGGCAGTAGCCACCGCCCGAGCGTGGACACGTCGCCGTCCGGGTGCAGGATCAGCTGCTCGACGCCGACCGCGCCGGCGGCCAGGCCCAGCGTGAGCGGCAGGTGCGCGTAGACGTAGCCGTCGGTGGCGTCGTGCTTGTCGTCCGCGTCGGTCTGCACGAGGTGCTGCTTGCCGGCGGCGCCGCCCAGGTCGAAGTAGTTCCACCAGAGCGCCGCGACCGCGACGAAGGACACCGCCGCGACGAGCACCGGCCCGGTCTCCCAGTGCGTGTCGTGCACGCCGAGCACGACCGAGGCGACGGACTCGCCGAGGACGAGGATCACGAACAGCCCGAAGCGCTCCGGCAGGTGCTCCAGGTGCAGCGGCACGTTGCCGCCGAACCTCGTGGCGGCCGGCGGGGCGAGTGCCTCGACGAGGATGCCGCAGCCCCACAATGTGAACTTCCACGGCGCCGGCACCGCCAGTGACGCCAGCCAGCACACCGCGCCGGCGCCGGTGCCGGCCAGGTAGATGCCGATCGTCGCGCGGGCCTGCCGGACGTGGCGGTAGGCGCGGGCGTACAGCAGGAAGAGCACGACCCGGGTCGCCAGGTAGCTCAGCGTGAACGCGGCGGCCGTGCCGCGGGTCGCGCCCGGGGCGCTGGCGGCCATGCCGAGCACGGCGGCGGCCGCGGCGAGCTTACCCAGCCGGTACAGCACGTCGTTGGTGTCGAAGCGGTTCGCATACAGCGTCGTGGTCACCCACGACCACCAGGCGACCGTGAACAGCCCGGCGAACGCCGCGACGCCCTCGGCCGTCAGGTCCTTCGCCAGCCGCGCCGCGAGCTCGGCGATGACCAGCACGTAGGCGAGGTCGAAGAACAGCTCCAGCCGGGTCGCGGCGCGGTCCACGTCGGTCAGCAAGCGGGGCGGGCGGATCAGCGGTGCGGGGCGCTGCTCGGCGTCGGGCATTCACCGCCGTTACCCAAAGGGGCCGCCCGCCACGCGTCAGGGTGAGGGCGGCCCGGACAGGATCGCAGTGACGCCGGTCATCTCGAACACCTCGTCGACCTGACCCCAGGCGCCCTGCACGCGCAGGGTGCGGCCGGTCTTCTCGGCGTTGAGCTTGCAGCCGACAAGGGCACCGATGCAGCTGGAGTCGATGAATCCGACCGCCGACACGTCGATGACGATGCCCCGCACCGCGGCGTCGTCCAGCAGCCGGTCGACGTGCCCGACCAGCGCGGAGCGGGTCGTCAGGTCGAGGTCGCCGGCGACCTCGAGGCGCGCGGTGCCGTCCGGTCCGGGGCCGCCGGTGGTGTACGACGCCGCCATGCAGCCTCCCTCGCGACCGGTTCGGATCTTGTCCGCGCCGATGGTACCGCCCGCGGCCCGGTCGCCACGGTTGGCCGGGGCGTGCCGTGGGTACAGTGCCGACGGGGGCCGGCATGGCAGGACACGGGCAAGACTTAGGGGCGCGGTGACGGATGGTACGTGACCGCATACGCTCCGTGTCCAGCGAGTTCACCGCCGACGGCCTGCGCCGCATCAGGGATCTCGTCGAGCAGGCCGCGCACGTCGCCGGGGTTTCCGCAGCCAACGTCCACTGTCTCGTGATCGCGGTCAGCGAGCTGGCCGCCAACGCGGTCCGCCACGGCGGCGGCAGCGGCCGGATCCTCATCGAGCAGACCGACGACGGGGTCTGCGTCGAAGTCAGCGACCACGGCCCCGGCCTGCCCGACGACCTGGCGCAGGAGCTCCCGCCGCCCGACGCGGTCAGTGGCCGCGGCCTGTGGATGGTCCGCAGCCTGTGCCACGATCTGCACATCTCCAGCACCGCCCGGGGCGTGACGGTCCGGCTCTTCATGCCGCGCGCCGAGCCGGCGGCCTGACCCGTGAACTCCGCGCGCCGAGCCGGCGGCCTGACCCGCGGATCCGGCGGGCCGGCACGGCGTGACCTGCGGGTCCTACCCGTCGCCGTCGAGGAGGCGCAGGTAGTCCGCGAGCCGGCCGGCGGCGGTCAGCATCGCCCGGCCCCGCACGGCGAGCCCGTGCCGCCAGGCACGCAGTGACGCGTCCAGCGGCGCGGGGCCGGCCGCCGTGCGCACGTGCCCGACGACCTCGGCGATGTGCCCCAGCAGGTAGCCGCCGCGCCTGAGCAGCTGCGCCAGCTGGGCGTCGCGGACGTCGTCGGCGTCGTACAGGCGGTGGTGGCTGACCGGGTCGCGGCGCGGGGTGAGAATCCCGGCCCGCTCCCACGTGCGCAGCGTCGCCGGCGTCACGCCCAGCCGGTGCGCGACGTCGCCGACGGTCAGCGGCCGTGACCCGCCCGAAGGCTGCGGCGGAGGCGGGGCCGGGGTCGCGAGTGTGGTGACGGCGACCTCGACGGCGTCGAGGGTCTCCCGGTCGCGCTGCAGCCGCGCGTGGCTGCCGTCCACGGCGCGCAGCACCGCGTCCAGGTCGCCGGCATTGGCCGCGCGCATGACGTCGCCGGCCGTCGCGTACCCGTGCGCCGGGATCAGCGCGACGTAGGCCCGCAGCGCGTGCGCGTGCACGGCCGTGTAGGTGCGGTAGCCGCTCGCGGTGCGCGCCGCCGCGGGGATGAACCCGTCGCGCTCGTAGTTGCGGACCGCCTGCGCGGACAGGCCGTGCTCCCGGGCCAGGTCCACCGGGCGGTAGGTCACCTGCGCACCGGTTTGAGACTTCATCGCAGCCTTCCACGCTGGTCGCGGTCAAAGGTTCAACTGGTGATTCAACGATACGGTAGAGGTCATGACTGCCGATCCCGCACCGGTCACGCACGTCCCCGCCGCCCCCGACGGTCCCGGCCCGGAGGCGCTCGCCGAGCGGATCCTGGCGCTGCCCGGCGTCGAGCTGCTGCTCGCCACGCCGGAGTCGGGCGCGCCGGAGACGAGCTGGGGCGACAGGTTCTTCTACGTCGGCCCGGACCGGCGGCTGCCGTTCGCCACGATCGTCGGCCGGGACACCCCCGGCTGGGACGAGGCCTCGCGGCTGGACCGCCCCGGCGTCTTCCGGGTCAACGTCCACGCCGGCCGCGAGTGGTTCCGGCGCCTGTTCGGCTACGGGCCCGCGGAGCTGGACGAGCGGCGCGACGGCATCGACTTCGCCGGGCTCGACGAGTTCCTGCCGCATCCCGCGTACGGCCGGCAGGGCTGGATCTGCGTCCTCAACCCCGGCCCGCAAACTGTCGCGGACCTGGAGCGGGTCCTGTTGGTCGCGCACCGCCGGGCCGCCCGGACCGCCGGGCTGCGTCGATCCGGTTGACCGCGTGGCCGGTGGGGTACCGGGGAACTCCAACCGATCACACGAGGAGTTCAGCGATGGCGCTCAACGACGACGACATCACCACCACCCCGCCCGGCCCCGGCCCCGAGGGGCCCGCCGACGGCGGCGCAGTGCCCGCCGCGCACGACGGCGGCGCCGACGGTGGCGCGACGATGGACGAGGGCACCGCCGACGGCGGCGCGAACATCGAGGCTGAGGACGGCGGCGCCGACGGTGGCGCGGACGGCGACCCCAACGAGGGCCCGAACGACGGCGGCGCCAACGCCCGGGCCACCGACGGCGGCGCGGACGGCGGCGCGAGCGAATGACCGACGGCAGCGGCGGCGCGCGGTCGGCGCTGCGGCGATGCGTCCCACTGACCGCCGGTGAGTTCGCCGAGCGGCACTGGGACCGCGCGCCGCTGCTGTCGCGCCGCGTCGACGACTACACCGACCTGCTCGACCTCGACGACGTCGACGAGCTGCTGAGCCGCCGGGCGCTGCGCACCCCGTTCGTGCGGATGGCGCAGCACGGCACGGTGATCCCGCCGTCGCGGTACACCGGCGGCGGCGGTCCCGGGGCCGAGGTCGGCGACCAGGTCCGCGACGAACGGGTCTTCCAGCTGCTCGCCGGCGGCGCGACGCTGGTGCTGCAGGGACTGCACCGGCTGTGGCCGCCGCTGGTCGGCCTGGCCGGCGGGCTCGGCCGGGAGCTGGGCGTGCCCGTGCAGATCAACGCGTACCTGACGCCGCCGGGCAACCAGGGGTTCGCCACCCACTACGACACGCACTCCGTCTTCGTGCTGCAGGTCGCCGGCACCAAACGGTGGCGGGTGCACCCGCCGGTGGTCACCGACCCGGTCGAGCGGCAGCCGTGGGGTCACCGCGCCGACGAGGTCGCCGCCGTCGCCGCCGGGGAGCCGGCGCTGGACGAGGTGCTGGCGCCCGGCGACGCGCTGTACCTGCCGCGGGGCTGGCTGCACGCCGCCGGCGCCCTCGACGACTGGTCGCTGCACCTGACGGTCGGGCTGCGCGCACCGACCCGGCTCAGCGTCGTCGAGACGCTGCTGGACCTCGCCGTCGAGGAACCCGCGCTGCGGGCCGGGCTGCCGATGGGCACCGACCTCGGCGACGGCTCGTCGATCGCCCCGGTGCTCGCCGACACGGTCAAGGCGCTGCACGGGTGGCTCGACACGCTCGAGCCGCACGACGTCGCCGACCGGTGGTGCCGCACCACCACGTCCGTCGCCCGCCCGGCGCCGATGCGGCCGGTCGCGCAGGCCGCCGCCCTCGCCCGGCTGTCCGCCGCCGACCGGGTCAGGCTGCGACCGGGCCTGCCGGTGCGGGTCAGCACCCCGGACCCGCAGCGGGTCGCGATCACGGCGCCGGACCGGACCGTCACGATGCCCGCGGTGTGCGCGGCGGCGGTGCACGCCCTGCTCGACGGCGAGCCGCACCGCGTCGATGACCTGCCGGGCCTCGCCGGCGACGACCGGCTGGTGCTGGCCCGCCGGCTGCTCACCGAGGCGATCCTGACCCTGGACGGCTGAGCGCCGGCACCCCCGCGGGGCGCCGGCGCTCGAATGCTCGCGGCGGTCAGCTCTTGAACGCGTCCTTGACCTTCTCACCGGCCTGCTTGAGGCTGCCCGAGGACTGGTCGACCTTGCCCTCGGCCTCCAGCCGCTCGTCGTCGGTGGCCTTGCCCAGGCCCTCCTTGGCCTTGCCCTTGGCCTCTTCGGCCTGGTTGTCGATCTTGTCGCTCAGTCCCATAGCGAACCCCAATCCCAGACGGTCCGTCAGGTGCCCGCTGATCTGGCACCCACCGAAGTGGTGCCCCGTGCGGACCCGCCGAAACGGTTTCCTCACACCCACTGCCGGGCAACCGATCTGCACTGTGGGAAGTCCTGCGGCCCACGGGTTGATCGTTCATCAAAGATTGGCTCGGCGGCGGTGTCCGATCGGCGCGCCGGCGATCGTCACTATGGTGAGATCCCGTCAAACGGAGGATGCAACGCCATGAAGTACATGATGTTCGTCTGCACCGACACCGAGCCGGACACCGACCCGGCGCCCGAACCGGACATCCACCGGTGGGTGGCCGACAACGACGCCGCCGGTCGCCGGGTGCGCGGCGACGAGCTGGCGCCGGCGTCGGCGGCGACGACCGTCCGGGTCCGCAACGGCGAGCTGCTCGTCTCCGACGGCCCGTTCACCGAGACCAAAGAGGTGATCGTCGGCTACGACATCCTGGACTGCGCCGACCTCGACGAGGCGATCGAGGTCGCGCGGGCCCACCCGATGGCCAGATGGGGCCGCCTGGAGCTGCGACCGTTCGCCGACCTTGGCGCCTGACAGCGATCCGGCCGCGACGGCTGCCGCCGTCGCGGCCGCCGAGGCGTACCCGAGGATCGTCGCGACCCTGATCCGGGTCACCGGGGACTGGAACCTCGCCGAGGACTGCGCGCAGGACGCCCTCGCCGCGGCGCTGGAGCGGTGGCCCCGCGACGGCGTGCCCGGCAACCCCGGCGGGTGGCTGATGACGGCCGCCCGCAACCGCGCCGTCGACGTGCTGCGCCGCGCCACGGTCGAGCGGCGCAAGCTGCACGAGCTGGCCGTGCTCACGCTGACGTCGCCCGAGCCGGAGCAGGCGCCGGACGCGCTGGACGACCGGCTGCGGCTGATCTTCACCTGCTGCCATCCGGCGCTGCCGATCGAGGCGCGGGTAGCCCTGACGCTGCGCACCGTCTGCGCGGTGCCGACCGGCGACATCGCCAGGGCGTTCCTCGTCACGGAGACGGCGATGACCCGGCGCCTCACGCGGGCCAAGGCGAAGATCGCGGCGGCCGGGATCCCGTACCGGGTGCCGACCGGCCGGGCGCTCACCGAACGCCTCCCCGGCGTCCTGGCCGTGCTGTACCTGCTGTTCACGCAGGGGTACAACGCCGCCGGGGAGCCCGCCTTCGCCGACGAGGCGATCCGCCTTGCCCGGCTGGTCGGGCGGCTCATGCCGGACCAGCCGGAGGTGCCGGCGCTGCTGGCGCTGTTCCTGTTCCAGCACTCGCGCCGCGACGCCCGCCGCGACGCGGCAGGGGAGCTGCTCACCCTCGACCGCCAGGACCGCTCCCGCTGGGACCACGCCGCCGTCGCCGAGGGCACGGCGATCCTGTCCCGGATCGGCCCGTCCGGCGGCCCGTACGCGCTGCAGGCCCGCATCGCGGCGTGCCACGCCACCGCCGCGTCCGCGCGGGACACCGACTGGGCGACGATCGCCGCCTGCTACGACCGGCTCGCCGGCGTGCAGCCGTCGCCGGTGATCGAGCTCAACCGCGCCGTCGCGCACGGCTACGCGTCCGGGCCCCGGCGCGGCCTTGACCTGCTCGCCGCGGCTCGCGCCGGCGGTGCCCTCGACGGTTACCCGCACGCCCTCGCCGTCGAGGCCGACCTCACCGAGCGGCTCGGCGACGGTGACCGCGCCGCCGAGCTGTTCCGGCAGGCCGCGGCGGTCGCCTTCAGCGACGAGGAGCGCCGGGCGCTGCTGGCCCGGGCGGACGGGGTGCCGGACCGTAGTGGTGCACGCTCAGTGACGTGACCGCGGTCCTGCGCGCGGGGCGGGTCTGCCGGCCGCTGGGCCGGTGGGTGTCAGTCGGTCAGCAGGCCGTGCTCGCGGGCGTAGATGGCGGCCTGGGTCCGGTCGCGCAGCCCCAGGCGGCTCAGCACCCGCGACACGTGGTTCTTCACCGTGCCCTCGCTGACGAACAACGCCCGGCCGATCTCGCGGTTCGTCGCGCCCTTCGCGACCAGCCGCAGGATCTCCGCCTCCCGGCCGGTCAGCGCGCCGGCCGCCGCGGCCGGGGTCCGTGCGGCCCCGGCGAGCCGGGCGGCGACCCCGGCGGCAAGCGGCGCCACGCCCGCGTGGGTGAGGCGCACCGCGGCGGCGTCACCCGGACCGCGGAGCCGGCGAGCGTCGACGATCAGGCGGCCTGGCTGGACGGTTCGACCCTGGCGTACACGCTGGGCCAGGACGACGGCCGCCCGGACGTCTGGGCGGTCCCCGCCGACGGCACCGGCGCCCCACGGCTGCTGATCCCGGGCGCGGAGTCCCCGGCCACGCTGGCCGCCTGAACCCCGGCACCGCGGGGCGATCGCCCCGCTGCGAGCGCCCCCGGGCCGCAACCCGGCGGGCGGGCGGCGCCCCCGCTTCGATACGGTCGCGGCGTGAGGATGCGCGCCGCCGTGACGGCCCTGGTGCTCGGGTGCGCCGCGGCACTGCCGGTCCCGGCGCCCGCGCACGCCGAGACCGTCCGCGAGCAGCAGTGGTGGCTCGGCGCGCTCGGCATGGCGAAGGCGCAGCAGGTCGCGAAGGGCGACGGTGTCGTCGTCGCGGTCCTCGACACCGGCGTCGACGGCGCCCAGCCCGACCTGGCCGGCGCGCTGCTGCCCGGCACCGGCACCAACGGCGTCGCCAGCGACAGGGGCTGGGACGACCCCGACGGCCACGGCACCCAGATGGCCACGGTCCTTGCCGGCCGCGGCGGCGACGGCCCCAACCACGTGCTCGGCATCGCCCCGAAGGCGAGGATCCTGCCGGTCGCCATCCCCATCGGCGCGCGGAAGCCCGCAGCCGCCAGCGGCACCCTCGCCGAGCCGATCCGGTACGCGGCCGACCGTGGCGCGAAGATCATCAACATGTCGTTCACCCTGGCCGACGACACGCTCAAGCAGCCCGAACTCGACGCCATCGCGTACGCCAGGGCCAAGGGCGCCATCCTGGTGGCCGCCGGCGGCAACCGCCCGCAGGGCGACGACCACGTGCCGCTGCCGGGCCGCTACCAGGGCGTCGTCACCGTCTCCGGCACCACCCGCGCCGGCGGCCTCTGGGACGGCTCGATCGCCGACCCCGCCGTCGACATCGCCGCCCCGGCCGAGGACATCATCGGGGCCGCCCCGAAGGTCCGCTACTCCTCGGGTTTCGCGGTCGGCTCCGGGACCAGCGGCGCCGCGGCCATCGTGTCCGGCGTGCTGGCACTGATCTGGTCGAAGTATCCCAAGCTGGACGCCGCCAACGTGCTGCACCGCCTGCTGGCCACCGCCCGCGACAAAGGCACCCCGGGTCGCGACGACGCGTTCGGCCACGGGCTCGTCGACCCGTACGCCGCGCTGACCGCGACCGTGCCACCGGTGACCGCCGACCCGCTCGGCCCGGTCACCACCGCCACCGCGTTCCGGCCGCCGTCACCGCCGCCGGCCGCCGCCCCGCCGGCGGCGCCGAAGGGCCCCGGCACCCCGGCGGTCCGCGCCGCGGTCGTCGGCGGCGGGTCGCTGCTGCTGGCGCTGCTGCTGTTTCTCGGGGTCGCCCGCCCCCTGCTGAGGTCCTCCCGCCGCCGCTGAACCCACCGCACGACCCGGTGTGCTGGTCAGTTGGTGGTCGTGACCGCCGAGGGGACGCCCTTCGTGCAGCCGACCGTCATCCGTACCGTGTGCTCGCTGTTCTTGAAGGCGATCCTCGCCCGAATCGCCGGGCCCGCCTCGACCTTCGACACCGTGTAGGTCTCGGCCGGCTCCCACGACAGCAGGTGCGCGGCGCCGTCGGTGGTGCAGGTGGCGAGGACGGAGCCGCCGGGGGAGGACAGGGTTCGTTGCTGCGGCTCGGGCTGCTCGTCGGGGCTCGTCGGCCCGGCGGTCGGCTCCGGGTCGGTGCCGGTGCCGGTGGGGCCCGGGCCGGCGCCGCCGGTCGTGGCGCCGGGGCCCGGCTGGCCGGGGAGCGGGGATGCGTCGTCGGTCGTGGCCGTGCCCGCGCCGCCGGTGGTGGGGTCGCCCGCGGCGGTGGGGTCCGGCGCGCCCGGCGACTGCTGGGAGGCCGGGGCGCCCGTCGCGCTGGGCGGGGTGGCGGCGGCCCGCTTGCCGGCGGGTGGGCCGGCGACCGCCGCCGCGAACAGGCCCGCGGCGACCAGGGCGGCCGCGGCCCCGACGGCGATCACGAGCGTCCGGGGGCGCCGCGGGCCGCGCCCGGGCGGCGGCCCGAGCGGCGACGCGGCGCGGACGCCGGGCGGCGGGATGAGCACCGCCGACGGTTCGCCGTCCACGGCCGGGGCGGCCGCCGCGTGCGCCCGCCGGTCGGCCACGACGCGCAAGCCGGCGGCCGCGGCGAGGATCGCCGCCGCCTCGGGTGCGTCCGGGCGCAACGCCGGGTCCTTGCGCAGGCAGCGGTGGCACAGGTCGACGACCTCGTCCGGCACGTCGGTCAGCGACGGCAGCGGCGCCGGCTCGGTGTACACGTGTGCGACGAGCAGTTGCACGGTGTTGTCGACCTGCCACGGCAGCTGCCTGGTGAGCAGCTTGTAGAGCAGCACGCCCAGCGCGTACACGTCCGAGGCGGGCTCGACGGCGTCGTCGGTGAGCCGCTCCGGCGCCAGGTAGGAGGGGGTGCCGAGCACCTCGTCCGGCAGGGACGAGTCGCTGCCGGGGCTGACGGACGCGGCGATGCCGAAGTCGACGACCTTGGCGCCGGTCTCGGTCACGATCACGTTGGAGGGTTTGATGTCGCGGTGCACGAGGTCGGCGGCGTGCGCGGCGGTCAGGGCGGCGGCGACCTCGGCGCAGATGCGGAACGCGACCCGCGGCTCGATCGGCCCCTCGGCCATGCGCTGCTCGAGCGTCTGGCCCGGGACCAGCTCCATCACCACGTACGGGACCGTCTGGCCGGCCTCCTCGGCCTCGCCGTAGTCGTGGACCTGGGCGACGTTCGGGTGTGAAAGCGTCGCCGCGGTCCTGGCCTCGGCGCGGATCCGCAGCAGTGACTCCGGCTTCGCGGCGTGGTGCGGCGCGAGCGTCTTGACCGCGACGGGTCGCCGCAGCACCTCGTCGGTGGCGGACCAGACCACGGCCATCCCACCGCTGCCGAGCTGCTCCTCGAGCCGGTAACGGCCACCCAGCACCTGCCCCTGCACGTCCGGCTGCCTCCCAGCGTCGACGTCGTCCCGCAGCCGTATCCTGCGGGACATTCCATCCGTGCGCCAGTCCACGGACAGCCATGTGGCGAGAGCCTACATTTGCATCCGAACAAATACACACGCGCCCATGCGGTGCCTCAGCCGGCCGGGGCGGCGCGGACCGCGCCCGGCCGTGCTGGAGGGCGTCGAGGCCGCCTACGTCTCCTACTACTCCGACCTCGCCGCGCCCGAGGCGCCCGGCGCGATCGAGGCGTTCACCAAGGCGGCCGCCGCGGCCGGCGTGCGGCGGCTCGTGCTGCTGTCGGGCCGCGGCGAGCACCACGCCGAGAGCTGCGAGGACATCGTGCGGGAGTCCGGGATCGGGTACACGCTCGTGCGCGCCGCCTGGTTCGCGCAGAACTTCGGCGAGGGCGAACTGCGCCAGGGCGTCCTGGACGGCGCCGTCGTCCTGGCCGCCGGGACCGTCGCCGAGCCGTTCGCCGACGTCGAGGACATCGCCGACGTGGCCGTGGCGGCGCTGCTCGACGAGCGGCACACCGGCCGCCTGTACGACGTCACCGGCCCGCGCCTGCTCACCTTCGCCGAGGCGGCCGGGGAGCTCGCGCTCGCCACGGGCCGGCCGGTCACCTATGTGCCGGTCGCCGTCGAGGAACTGCGCGCCGCGCTGGCCGGGCACCCGCAGGCCGACCTGTTCGCGGACCTGTGCGCCGAGGTGTTCGACGGCCGCAACGAGCACCTCGGCACCGGGGTCCGCGACGCGCTCGGCCGGGAGCCGCGCGACTTCGCCGACTACTGCCGCGCCGCGGCCGCCGCGGGTGCCTGGCGGTGATCCGCCGGATCCTGCTGGTCGTGTCGGGGCTGGTGGCCGTGGCCGTCGGGGCGGCGAGCCTGTTCGCGCCGGTCGCCTTCCGCCGGCAGTACCAGATCAGCATCGGCGACGACCCGAACCTGCTCAGCGAGACGAGGGCGGCCGGCGGCGCGGTCCTGGCGGTCGGCGCGCTGCTGCTCGCCGGGGCGTTCGTGGCCAGGCTGGCGTTCGCGGCCGCGGTCGCAGGCGCGGTCTGCTACCTCGCCTACGCCGCGTCCCGGGCCCTGTCGGTGGCGCTGGACGGCGTCCCCGCCGGCGGGCTGGTCGTCGGCGGGGTGGTGGAGCTCGTCCTCGGGCTGGCCTGCTGTTTCGCGCTGACCCGGGAGCGGGCCACCGGGTAGCGCGGGGCCGCTCAGCGCTGGGCGGGCCAGTCCAGGTCCGGGTCGACCGGCTGCGCGTAGTCGACGCCGGGCACATCGAAGCCGTACAGGCCGCGGAACTGCGCGCGGAACCAGTCGACGTCGGCGACCTCGGCGATCGTCCCGGGGGTGACGGCCCGCCAGCGCTCGGCGACGGCGGCCTGCACCCCCGGGTCGAGCTCCCACCGGTCCAGCCGCAGCCGGCCCTGCTCGTCGAGGTCGAGCGGGGCCGCGCCGGTGAGCTGGTCCCACAGCCGCACCGACTGCTCGACGGGCGACTGCAGCGCGTCGCCGAGCACGGCGCGCAGCAGGCTCACGTACAGCGCGATGCCCGGGATCGCGGTCGACGCCTGGGTGACGGCGGCCCCATTGACCGAGGTCAGCGCCCGGCCGCCGACCGCGGTGAGCCGCTCGTCGAGCTCCCGGGCGGTCTGCTCCAGGTGCAGCTTCGCCGCGCCGATCGTGCCGTCGCGGTAGATCGCCGAGGTCAGACTGGATCCGATGTACGACAGCGCGACGGTGCGGAACCCGGTGCCCAGCAGCCGGCGCTCCTGCAGCGCGTCGATCCAGCGGGACCAGTCCTCGCCACCCATCACCCGCACCGTGTCGGCGGTCTCGGCCTCGTCGGCGGGCTGGGCGGTCACGTCGCGCAGGATCGGGGTGCCCTCGCCGTCGAACTCCATCGTCCTCGTCGTGTGCGCGGCGCCGAGCGGCTTGATGACCGACTGGTGCGTCGTGCCCGTGCGCGGGTCCGTCCGGCGTGGCGCGGCGACGCTGTACACCAGGAAGTCCACCCGGCCGAAGCGCTTGGCGAGCAGGTCCAGCACCTCGTCCTTGGTGGTGTCGGCGAACGCGTCGGCGTTGACGAACGTGAAGTCGCTGCCGGCCTCGGCGGCGACCGCGTCGGTGGCGATCGTGCGGTACCAGCCGGCGGTCGCGGTGCGGCGCCCGGGCGGCCGCTCGAACGCGACCCCGGCGCCGTGGATGCCGTGCCGGCGCAGGCCGGCGAGGGTGGCGGCCAGGCCGTAGCCGGCGCTGGAGCCGATGACGAGCGCGACGGGACGGTCGTCGCCCGTCACCGCCGCGGCCGGCGCCGGCACCTGCGCGACCATGTCGGTGACGCTGCGGAAGCACCCGGTGGGGTGCGCGTCGAGCAGCAGGAACCCTCGCCCGGTGGGACTGACGACACGTGCGGCCACGACGCTCTCCCTCGGTGATCACCTGGTCCGCCACATCCTGTCATGGCCCGCGGGGACGGCGGCGGGCGGCGGCCCGGCCGTCACTGCTCCCGGTGGGCGCCGACCGGCGGGTGCAGCCGGTCGGGGGCCGCGTTGAGGGTTGGGCAGCCGGCGGCGTCAGGTGGCGGGCGGAAACGGCGACGGCATGACGATCGAGCCGATGGAGGCGTCGCTCAGCCCGCAGTAGACGCGCACGAGCCCGCCGTCGAGGACCTCCATCGAGCCGGGGAAGACGACGTCGGTGAGGTCCGCGCGCTTCGGCGGGGCGGGCGGGAAGTCCGACCGCATCGCGATGACCCGCGGCGTGGTGGTGGTGCGGGCGACCGGGTCGATGGTCCAGCAGGCCCCGGCGTACTCCTGCGGGCCGCCCTCCTCGCCGACGGCGATGTGACCGAGCACGCCGATGCGGTCGCCGAGGTCGTACAGCTCGTTGATGCCGAGCTTGGTGTCCTCGGCGACCTGGTCGTGGAAGACGTGCGCCTTGGCGATGAGCTCCGCCGACAGCTCGGTGTGGTCCTCGGCCATGATGAGGCTGACCCGGCCGCGCCCGGCGGTGCCGCCCTGCGGGCGCCCGCACACCGCGAGCCCGTCGGGGCGCTGCAGCAGCCGGATGTCCTTCATGTCCGGCACCTCGGCGAACGGGGCGGCCGGGTCGAGCCGCTGCACGTCCGGTGCGGCGTGGAAGCGGGTGACGACCCGTGGCGGGTCGTGGTGGAAGTCCAGCGACACCACCCCGAACACCAGCACCGGTGCGCCGTCGGGCCCCCGGACCCACGCCGCGAACGGGTCCTCGGCGGCGGTGAACACGGGCGTGCCCTCGGCGGGCCGCCAGCCGTCGCCGGTGCGCTCGTAGAAGCGGACCCGCGGATCCCAGGAGGACGCGTCGCGCCAGTAACTGTCGGGTGACTCGACCCGCACCGCGAGCAGGGTCCGCCGGCCCTGCCGCACCACGCACGGGTTGTAGGCGAGCCGGTCGCCGACGCCGGGGATCACCTCGGCGGCCCCGGACGGCCGGTCGGACCGGCGCAGATGCTCGGCGACGAGGTCACGGTATCCGGCGGCAGGCAGCGTCATGGCACTCCTTCAGCGGAGGACGGGACACAAGCACCGTAACGCCGGGTTCGGAGGTGGATGGCCGGAAGCGGGGTGAATGTCGAAAGCGAATCGCCCGACGCGCCCGGCGGACCGGGCGGCGGTCACGGCACTAAACTTTTCCTGATGGCACACGACGGTGCGCGGCTCGGTGGTGCGCCGACCACCGCGGGCGGTGACGGCGGCACCGTCACGGCGGTGGTGCGCGCGCTGCTGTCGGCAGTGCCGGCGGGCTGCACCTGGCTGCAGCCGCTGACCGGTGAGGACGGCAGGGTCGCCGACTTCCTGGTCGCGGCGGTCAGCGGCCACGGCAAGGATCTCTACAACCGCGGCGCCACCCGGATCGGCGAGCGGATCAGCGACCTGTATCCCAGCATGGTCGGCGGCCCGCTGTGGCAGCTGTACTTCCAGGTCCTCGACACCGGCGTGCCCGCTGAGCTGCCGGATTTCCGGTATGCCGAGCAGCGGGCCGGGATCGTCGCGGACTCGCTGTTCGAGGTGTCCGTCCACCCAGTCCTGGGCGGGCTGCTGGTGTGGTGGCAGCGCACCGACGAGGACCGCCGCCGCCTGGAGCGCACCGAGCTGCTCGGCAGCCTCGGCTGGGCCGAGTACGACCTGGTCACCGGGCGCAGCGCGTGGTCGCCGGGCATGTTCCGCATCTTCGAGCGGGACCCGGCGCTCGGGCCGATGTCGCGGGCGGAGCAGTCCGCGGCGCTGCTCGCCGACGACCGGGGGCTCAGCGAGACCGCCTGGCAGACCCTGGACAGCGGCGCCGCGTCCGACGTGACGGTGCGGATGAGGGCCGGCGACACGGTCAAATACCTGCGGATCCTCTCCGACGTCGCCCGCGATGCCGACGGCAGCCCGTTGAAGGTGTATGCCGTCGTGCAGGACGTCACCGCCCGCGAGGACACCCGCTCGGCGATGGAGCGCCTCAGCGACCGGCTGCGCAGCCGCGAGATGACGGCCCTCGCCGAGCACCGCCTCGCCGCGCAGCTGCAGACCCTGATCCAGCCGGTGCCGCCGGAGCCGTTCGACCTCGCCGGGCTGCAGGCGGTGGTCAGCTACCTGCCCGCGGAGCGGGCCGTGCAGGTCGGCGGCGACTGGTACCACGCGCAGACCCTGCCCGACGGCCGGGTGGCCCTCGCGGTCGGCGACGTTGCCGGCCACGGCCTGGAGGCCGCCAACGGCATGGCGCACCTGCGCTTCTCGCTGGTGGCGTGGCTGTCCATCGGCATCCACGACCCCGGCACGCTGCTCGGCCACATGAACCGGCTGTGCCTGCAGCTGAGCATCACCGGCACCGCCGCGATCGGCGTCTACGACCCGGGCACCAGGACACTGTCGTGGGCGCGAGCCGGGCACATGCCGCCGCTGCTGGCCCGCGGCGGCGCGGTCCGCGAGCTCGACCGGCCCGCGGGGCTGCTGCTCGGCGCCGCCGACGACGTGGTGTATCCGGTCCTCACCCCGACCCTGCAGGACGACGACCTGGTCCTGTTCTACACCGACGGCCTGGTCGAGCGCCGCTGCGCCAGCACCGACGCGATGCTCGACCAGGTGAAGCGGGCCCTCGCCGGCGTCTCGGCGGACCCCGCCGCGCAGCCGCTGCACCGGCTGCGGGGGCTGCTGCACCACCCGAGCCCCGACGACGACACCTGCACCCTGGCGGTGCGCGTCGTGTCCTGACGACGGACGGGCGGGCGGTCAGCCGGGCGGTCAGAGGTGCAGGCGCATCCTGACGGTGGTCCCGTCGGGGGCGCTGACCGACTCGACCTGATCGCAGATCCGTTCGACGATCGCCAGCCCCCGGCCGCTGACCGCGTCCGGCGACGGCATCGGCCGCCGGAACGTGCGCGGCGGCCCCTGGTCGACCACGTCGCAGACGAGCTGCCCCGCGTCGGCCCACACGCGGACCCGGCCGCCGCCGCTGGTGTGCTGCATCGTGTTGGTGGCCAGCTCGTTGACGGCGAGCATGAGCAGCTCGGTGCGGGACTCGGACATGCCCAGGGCGAGGGCGTGACCGCGCACGAACTCCCGGACCGCGCCAAGATCGGTGGCCTCGCGGTAGTGCAGGGTGTCCGGCTCCGTGGCACCGGCGTCGGGCTCCGCCGGGTTCACGACGCCGGCCCGGTGCCGTTGAGCGGTGGTGCCAGCAGGCGGCCGACCCCGGTCATCTCCAGGACCTGCGCCACCGTGCCGGCCGCGTTGACCACGTGCAGCCGGCGGCCCTTGCGCTGGGCGGCGTGATGGCCCTTGACCAGGCCGTGCACGCCGCTGGAGTCGATGAACCGCAGCTGCGCCAGGTCCACGACGGTGACCGGAGCGCTGTCGACGGCCGCGAGCAGCACCGCCGCCAACTCGTCGCGGACGGTCAGGTCACACTCGCCGGTCAGGGACACGACGGCACGGCCGTCGTCGGCGGACGTCTGGGCCTCGAACAGCGCCATCGCACCACCCTTCGCGTCGCTCCGAGCCGTCCCGGCCACCATCATGGCATCCCCGGTGCCCCGCGGCGCGGCGGCGCATCACCCGCGCAGGTGCCCCCTCACGCCGGTGGCGTCGCGGAGCCGCGCCGGGCCGGCACGACCAGGCCGCTCTCGTACGCGACGACCACCGCCTGCGCCCGGCTGCTCGGCCGCAGCTTCGCCATGAGCCGCTTCACGTGGGTCTTCACCGTCGCCTCGCTGAGCACCGGGCGCTCGGCGATCTCGGTGTTGCTCAGGCCGTTGCCGACCAGGCACAGCACCGTCGTGGGGCGGCGCCGCAGGGGCGATCATCAGCACCACCCGCGACGCCAACCGCTTCCTGCGGGCCCTGCTCGGCGGTGACGTGCTGCGCCCGGCGGAGCTGGCCGAGATGCGCCGCACGGTGCCGACGAACGACGAGTTCCGGGCGAACTGGCCCGGGGCCCGCTACGGGCTCGGCATCATGTGGGTGCCCAACTCGTGCGGCGGCTCGTGGTCCCACGGCGGCGACATCCACGGCTTCCGCACCCGCAACGACGTCACGCCCGACGGCACCCGCAGCGTCGTGGTGTCGATGAACACCGACTCGTTCCAGCGCGCGCCGGGCGTACCGGCGCCGGCCAAGGACATCACGATCGAGCTCATCGACCACGCCCTGTGCGGCGGGCGCTGACGGGCCTGGTTTACTGCGACGTCGTGGAGCACGTGCTGGAACCCGACGACCGGACGCTGCACGGTCACTTCTCGGCGGACTACCCGCCGGTGCTGACCGTGCGGCCCGGCGACACCGTCACCTTCCGGACCCTGGACTGCTGGTGGTCGGCCGGCCCGTCCGCCGGCGAGCCCCCGCCCGACCGCCCGCGCGTGCCGCAGCACCGGCCCGGGTACGGCCACGCGCTGGTCGGCCCGGTCGAGGTGGCGGGGGTGAAGGCCGGGCAGACGCTCGAGGTCCGCATCGACGCGGTGGTCCCGGCGACGTGGGGCACGACGGTCGCCGGTGGCTGGCCGAGCGGGCCGAACCGGCGTTACCACCTGGAGACCGAGGGCGTCGTGCACGCCTGGCAGCTCGACCCGGCCGCGATGACCGGCCGCAACCAGCACGGCCACACGGTGCGGCTGCGGCCGTTCATGGGGGTGCTGGGCATGCCGCCGGCGGAGCCCGGCGAGCACTCGACGATCCCGCCGCGGGTGCACGGCGGCAACCTCGACTGCAAGGAGCTCGTCGCCGGCACCACGTTGCTGCTGCCGATCCCCGTCGACGGTGCCCTGTTCTCCGTCGGCGACGGGCACGCGGCCCAGGGTGACGGCGAGGTCAGCGGCACCGCGATCGAGTGCCCGATGGACCGGGTGACGCTCACGTTCGGGGTGCGCGACGACTTCCCGGTGACCGGCCCGGTCGCCCGCACCACGGACGCCTGGCTCACGATCGGGCTCGGCGAGACCCTCGACGACGCCGCGTACGCCGCGCTGGAGTCGATGTTCGCCCTGCTGGCGCGGCTGCACGGGGTGGCCCGCGCCGACGCGGTCGCGCTGAGCAGCGTCGCGGTGGACCTGCGGGTCACGCAGATCGTCAACCAGGTTGTCGGCGTGCACGCGGTCCTGCGCGACGGTGCCATCGCCTGAGCGGGCCGGGACGTCCGGTCCGCGCGGGGACGGCGCCGCCCGGACCGGGGACCCGCGTTTGCCGGACAGACGTCCGCGCGCAGCGGATCGCGGCCCGGTCCCGGGACTGCCTACCCTGGACGTCCTGGGGCAAGGACTGCGGCCGGCCGTGGCGCCGGCGCCGACTGGGAGCTCACCCCTCGAGCTCGCGCCAACCGGTCGCTGAGGCGCCGCGGCCGGCCGCCGCCGACGATCGGAGTCACCCGTGCCGCACCCCGCGTCCGTCCGGCTGCAGATCGCGCAGATCACGGACGCGCTGGAGGAGACGGCGGCGACCCTGGCCGCGGGCCCGGCCGGTGACGCCGAGCGGCTCGCCCGGGTGCTGCGGCGGGCGCACGGCGCCGCGCTGCGGCTGTCCGCCTACCTCAATGACGACGCCCGAGCAGGTCACGACCCGGGCGCGTGAGCCGCCGGGTCACCGGTGCAGCGTCGCCGATGGGGTCTCGCCGAACTGGGCCCGGTACGCCGCCGCGAACCGCCCGAGGTGGCCGAAGCCCCACCGGTGCGCGACCTCGGCGACCGTGACCTCGTGCGGGCCGGCGGCGAGCAGCTCGTCATGGGCCCGGCCGAGCCGGATGCGGCGCAGCATCGCCAGCGGGGCGAGCCCGGTGTGCCGGCGGAACCCCTCCTGCAGTGCCCGCACGCTCACCCCGGCGACCGCGGCCAGGTCCGTGACCGTGAACGCCCGTGCCGGGTCCGCCCGCATCGCGTCGACGGCCCGCTGCACGGTGCGCGGCCGGGCCGGCGCGACGGGCTCGAGCAGCTCCGTCAGGTGGCGGTGGCCGGCGGTGTACAGCAGGCCGCGCAGCAACTCACGGCTGAGCCCTTCGGCGATCGGCCCGCGGGACAGCAGCCCTCCGGCGTTGTGCAGGTCGGTGCTGAGCAGCTGTAGCAGCCGCAGCCAGCTCAGTCCCGCGCCGTCGGCGACGGGCATTTTGGGCGCCAGCTCCAGCGGCTCGCGGACCGGCCGGCCGAGCAGCGACTCCAGCTCCGCGTGCAGGGCGGCGCGGTCGAGCTTCACGCACAGCACCCGGTAGCCGCCGCCCAACCGGTCCAGCCGGATCTGGCCGTGCGGGCCGAAGACGGCCGCATTGGCGGGGTCGGCCTCGACCTCGACGCCCCGGTGCACGGTGCGCAGCCGGCCCGACAGGGGGACGTTGACGTGATACGCGGTCTCCAGATCGGTGTGGCTCATCCGGATCGCCGCGCCGAACTGCAGTTGGGCGAGCGTGACCGGCCCGGCGACCAGCGCGTCGAAGGAGAACAACAGCGGCGCCGACGGATCGAGCGGCTCCAGGCGGATCGGATAGAAGTACTCGTGGCACAGGGCGCGGGCCTCGTCGATGCCCGACACCCGTCTCGACATCCGTTGCGCTGGCTGCATCCCCTGAATCCTGGCAACGCCCGTCGCCGCACGTCAAGCGGGACGTCCGGCGGCGGCCGGTGGCCGCCGGGACCGCGCCGGGCGGTCATTCCGGCCGGGTGAGACGCCGTCGTGGCGGCGCGGTGAGCCTTGAAGTCGGCCGCGCCCGTCGAAGGTCCGGCGGGAGGGCGGCCGAAGGGCTGCTGAAAGGGCTCGAGAGGGGACGCACACATGGCACGCGCTGTGGGAATCGACCTCGGCACGACCAACTCCGTGATCGCCGCGTACGAGGGCGGCCGCCCGACCGTCCTGCCCAGTGCGGAGGGCAGCAGGACGACGCCGTCCGTGGTGGCGTACACCGCCGACGGCGAACGGCTCGTCGGGCAGCTCGCCCGCAGGCAGGCGGTGCTCAACCCCAAGGGCACGATCTACTCGGCGAAACGCTTCATCGGCCGCAGGTTCGACGAGGTCGGCGAGGAGACCCGGGGCGTCACCTACGACGTCGTGTCCGGCACCGAGGGCGCCGTGCGCTTCGACGTGCGCGGCCGGCAGCTGTCACCGGAGGAGGTGTCCGCGCAGATCCTGCGCAAGCTCGCCGACGACGCGGCCAAGCACCTCGGCGAGAAGGTGACGGAGGCGGTCGTCACGGTCCCGGCGTACTTCAACGACGCGCAGCGGCAGGCGACCAAGGACGCGGGCAAGATCGCCGGGCTGAACGTGCTGCGGATCATCAACGAGCCGACGGCGGCGGCCCTGGCGTACGGGCTGGACAAGAAGGGCCACGAGACGGTCCTCGTGTTCGACCTCGGCGGCGGCACCTTCGACGTCAGCATCCTCGACGTCGGCGACGGCGTCGTCGAGGTCCGGGCCACGTCCGGCGACACCCACCTCGGCGGCGACAACTTCGACCACCGCCTCGTCGAGCACATCGCCGGGCAGTTCCAGCGGGACACCGGCATCGACGTGCGCGCCGACCCGCAGGCGCTGCAGCGGCTCACCGAGGCCGCCGAGCGGGCCAAGATCGAGCTGTCGTCGGTGACGCAGACGCAGGTGAACCTGCCGTTCATCACCGCCGACGCGACCGGGCCGAAGCACCTGACGATGACGCTGACCCGCGCGACGTTCGAGGAGCTGACCCACGACCTGCTGGAGCGCACGATGGGGCCGGTCCGGCAGGCGATGCAGGATGCGAAGGTCACCGCCGGCGACCTGGACGAGGTGATCCTCGTCGGTGGGGCGACCCGCATGCCGGCCGTGCAGGCCCTGGTGCGCCGCCTCACCGGCGGCAAGGAACCGAACATGACGGTCAACCCCGACGAGGTCGTCGCGCTCGGCGCGGCCATCCAGGCGGGCGTGCTCAAGGGCGACGTGCAGGACGTCGTGCTGCTCGACGTGACGCCGCTGTCGCTGGGCGTGGAAACCCTCGGCGGGCTGATGACGAGAATCATCGAGCGGAACACGACGATCCCGACCCGGCGGGCCGAGACGTTCTCCACCGCCGAGGACAACCAGCCCGCCGTCGACGTCGTCGCGCTGCAGGGCGAGCGGGAACGCGCCGAGGACAACCGGGTCCTGGGCCGCATGCGGCTGGAGAACATCCGGCCGGCCCCGCGCGGCGCCCCGCAGATCGAGGTGACCTTCGACGTCGACGCCAACGGCATCCTCAACGTGTCGGCGAAGGACAAGGACACCGGCGCCGAGCAGCAGATCACCATCACCGAGAGCGGCACGCTCGACACCGCCGAGGTGGAGCGGATGGTCCGCGAGGCGCAGGAGCACCGCGCCGAGGACCAGGAGATCCGCCAGCGGGTCGACGCCAGCAACGAGCTCGACGGTGCGGCGTACCAGCTGGAACGCGGCCTGCAGGAGCGCGGGGACGTGCCAGAGCACGAGCGGGCACGGGCCTCGGCGCTGATCGGCGAGGCCCGCGAGGCGGTGCGGGAGCAGGCACCGACCGCCCGGATGCGGCAGCTGACCGAGGACCTGCGGCAGATGACCCTGGCGCTGAGCAGCCAGGCCGCCCAGCCGCGGGCCGCGCAGCCGCAGAGCGCCGATGACGTCATCGACGCCGACTTCAACACGGGGTGACGCCGTGGCCGACGACAACACGGTCGCGTCCGCCGAGGACATCGCCGAGCTCACCGAGCGCTGGCGGCGGGCGGCCGCCGACGTGGAGAACACCCGCAAGTGGGCCGACCGGCACTCGGCCCGGCAGCGGGAGGAGGAGCGGCTGGCGGTGACCGCCGCGTGGCTGCCGGTGCTGGACAACCTCGACCTGGCGCTGCAGCACGCCGGCGCCGACCCGGCCACGATCGTGCAGGGCGTAGCCGGGGTGCGGGAGCAGGCGGTCGGCGTGCTCGCCCGGCTCGGGTTCATGCCGGTCGGCGAGGTCGGCGAGCCGTTCGACCCGGTGCGGCACGAGGCGGCGGAGGTCGACCGGGACAGCGACGCGCCGCCGGGCACGGTCGTGCGGGTGCTGCGCCCCGGGTACGGCGACGGCGACCACCTGCTGCGACCGGCCGTGGTGGCGGTGAGCGCGCCGCCCGGCCTGGAGACGCAGGAGACGGCGCAGGATACGGGGCAGGAACCGGCGCAGGGGACGACGCAGGAGCCGGAAGCGGGCCGCGACGGTGGCTGAGGACCGCGACCACTACCGGGTGCTCGGCGTGGCCAGGGACGCGACGCCGGAGGAGATCCAGCGGGCCTACCGTACCCTGGCCCGCCGCCAGCACCCGGACATCAACAAGGAGCCGGGGGCCGAGGAGCGCTTCAAGCAGATCAACGAGGCGTACCACGTGCTGTCGGACCCGCAGCGCCGCGCCGCGTACGACCGGTCCCGCGGCCGGCGGCGCGCCCCGGACGTCGCCTGGGCCGGCGCCGGCGCCGGCGGTGGCCCAGGCGGCGGGTGGCCGGGCGCGAGCGGCGGCTGGCAGGGGCCGGGCACCGGCTGGCAGGGGGCGGGCGGCCCGGCCGTCGACGTCGACCTGGAGGACCTGCTCGGCAGCGTGTTCGGCGGGCGGCACGGCACCGGGGCCGGACCGGTGCCCGGCGCCGACACCAGGGCCAGCATCACGATCAGTGTCGAGGAAGCCTTCCGCGGCGGCCGGCACCAGGTCAGCCTGCCGGGCCCCGACGGCCGCCCCCGCCGCTACGACGTGCGGATCCCGGCCGGCGTGGTCGACGGCCAGCGGATCCGCCTCGCCGGCCAGGGAAACCCGGGCGTCGCCGGCGGCCCGCCCGGTGACCTGTACCTCGTCGTGCACCTCGCACCGCATCCCCGCTGGCGGGTCGAGGGCCGCGACATCGTGCTCGACCTGCCGGTCGCGCCGTGGGAGGCGGCACTCGGCGCGCAGGTTCCGCTGGACGCGCCCGGCGGGCCGGTCCGCGTCGGCGTGCCGGCCGGGACACCGTCGGGGCGCCGGCTGCGGCTGCGTGGGCAGGGCCTGCCCAACCCGCGCGGCCACCCCGGCGACCTGTTCGCCGAGGTGCGCATCGTGGTCCCGGCGACGCTGACCGGGCCGGAGCGGGACCTGTTCGAGCAGCTGCGCGCGGCGTCCGCCTTCGACCCGCGGGCCCCGGGCGGTGTGTCGTGATCAAGCGGGTTCGCCGCTGATCGCGTACCGTGCTGCTGTGATCGGCACGGCTGAATACCCACGGATCCGCAGGTGGGACCGGTGGAGCACGTCCCGTTGGTTCGCCTCGGTCCTGATCATGATGGTCGTCGTGGTCCTGGCCGCCACGGCGGTCGGCGCGGTGGTGCTGAGCCGCACCGCGTCGGTGTCCAACCGGCTCAGCGACCGGATCTCCCCGGCGCGCACGGCGGTCGTCGAGCTGACCGCCGCCCTGGTCGACCAGGAGACCGGCGTGCGGGGCTTCCTGCTCAGCGGCGACGAGCGGTTCCTGGAGCCCTACGCGCGGGGCCTCGTCGGTGAGCGGACGCTGCTGGCCCGCATCCGGCAGCTGCTCGCCGACGAGCCGGTCGCCCTCGCCGACCTGGACCGGGTCGAGCAGCAGGCCCGCGACTGGCGCGGCACCGTGGCGGACCCGTCGATCGAGACCCGTCGAAGGTCCGGCGACCCGGCGGCCGCGGTCGAGGCGGTGCTCAGCGGCAAGGCCGCGTTCGACGCGGTCCGCGCCCGGATCAGCACCCTCGACGGGCACCTCGCCGGGATCCGGGACCGGGCCCGCGCCGACCTCGACGCGGCCCGCCGGCTGCGCGACGCCGTGTTCCTCGGCATGGCCGGGTTCCTGCTGCTGTTGATCTGCGTGCTCGCGGTGCTGCTGCGCCTGGTGGTGCTGCGCCCTCTCGACCGGCTGAGCGTCGGGGTGCGCCGGGTCGCCGGCGGGGACTTCGACCACCGGCTCGCCGTGCGCGGCCCCGCCGACCTGGCCAGACTGACCGGCGACGTGGAGACGATGCGCCAGCGGATCGTCGAGGCGTACCTCGCCAGCCAGCGGGCGCGGGCGGCGCTGGAGCAGCAGCAGCTGGAGCTGCACCGTTCCAACGCCGACCTGGAGCAGTTCGCCTACGTCGCCTCGCACGACCTGCAGGAGCCGCTGCGCAAGGTCGCCTCGTTCTGCCAGATGCTGCAGCGGCGCTACAGCGACCAGCTCGACGACAGGGCCCGGCAGTACATCGCGTTCGCCGTCGACGGCGCGACCCGCATGCAGCGGCTCATCACGGACCTGCTGACGTTCTCCAGGATCGGCCGCGTGTACGACGACAGCCGCTCCGTCGACCTCGACGAGGTGGCCGGGCAGGCCGAGGCGAACCTTGCCGGCGCGATCACCGACCGGCGCGCCCGGATCGAGCGTCCGCCGCTGCCGACCGTGCCCGGCGACGTGACCCTGCTGACGATGCTGTGGCAGAACCTCATCAGCAACGCCATCAAGTTCCGGCACCCGGACCGGGACCCGGTGGTGCGGGTCGCGGTCGGCGAGGCCGGCGGCATGTGGCAGTTCAGCGTCGAGGACAACGGCATCGGCATCGATCCCAAGTACGCCGACAAGATCTTCGTGATCTTCCAGCGGCTGCACTCGCGGGAGACGTACACCGGCACCGGGATCGGGCTGGCCATATGCAAGAAGGTGGTGGAGTTCCACGGCGGCACGATCCGGCTGGACGACACCTACCGCGACGGCGCCCGGTTCGTGTTCACGCTGCCCCGCACGCCGGCCGTCGATGCCACCGCCGGGACCACCGGCACGGACGCCGAGCTCGCGCCGGCCACGCGGTGAGCCCGCGGTGACCGGCGCTCAGCCGGCCCCGCGCGGTCGTGCCGGTGCGGCCCGTGCATGAGGAGCGGTGGGCGGTGGGTAAGAGGGGCGCATGACGGTCTTCGGGTTGCACAACTCGCACGAGCAGATCCATCCGTCCGCGCTGCTGGCGGCGGTGCGGCGGGCCGAGTCGGCGGGCTTCACCGCCGCCATGTGCTCCGACCACTTCTCCCCGTGGAGCGATCGGCAGGGGCAGTCGGCGTTCGCGTGGTCATGGCTCGGGGCGGCGCTGCAGGCCACGCAGCTGCCGTTCGGGATCGTCAACGCGCCCGGCCAGCGGTACCACCCGGCGATCATCGCGCAGGCGATCGGGACCCTCGCGGCGATGTACCCGGGGCGGTTCTGGGCGGCGCTCGGCACCGGCGAGGCGAGCAACGAACACATCACCGGCGGCGGCTGGCCGCGCAAGGACGTCCGCAACGCCCGGCTGCGCGAGTGCGTCGACGTCATCCGGGCGCTGCTCGCCGGCGAGGAGGTCAGCCACGACGGTCTCGTCACCGTCGACCGGGCCCGGCTGTGGACCCGGCCGGACGAGCCGGTGCGGCTGGTCGGTGCCGCCGTCAGCGTGGAGACCGCCGGCTGGGCCGGGCAGTGGGCCGACGGGCTGATCACCGTGAACCAGCCGGAGGAGCACCTGCGGCGGATGATCGAGGCGTACCGCGCCGCCGGCGGCCGCGGCGAGCTGTGCCTGCAGGTACACCTGAGCTGGGCGCCGACGCAGGAGGAGGCCCTGGCGGTCGCGCACGAGCAGTGGCGCAGCAACATCTTCACCCCGCCCGTGTGCTGGGACCTGGAGACCCCCGAGCACTTCGACGTCGTGTCGCGGGACGTGACCCCGGAGCAGGTCACCCGGACCGTGCACGTCAGCGCCGACCCGGACCGCCACGCCGAGATCCTGCACCGCTACGTCGAGCTCGGCTTCGACCAGATCTACCTGCACCACGTCGGGCAGCACCTGGACGAGTTCATCGACACGTTCGGCGCCAAGGTGCTGCCCCAGCTGAGGTAGCGCACCGGAAACCCGAAGGACGCGCCGGCGGTGTCCGATAGGCCGGTATGTGGTCCGTCGTGCGGCGGGCCGGGCGCGTCGTGCCGCGCGCCGGGCTCCTCGCCACACTCGTCGCGGTCCTCGCCGCGGCCGTGTCGGCCGGGGCCGGGGTGGTGCTCGACCGCGCCCAGGAGCGGGAGCTGACGCAGGCGCTGGACCGTAAGGTCAGCGCGATCGCCGCGGACATCGCCCACGAGACCGGCCGGTACGTCGACACCCTGCGCACCGTGGTCGCCGCGGCCGGGGCGTTCGAGCCGCTGACGGCCGAGAAGTTCGGCCAGGCGGCCGAGCCGCTGCGGCGCATGGGGCTGGCGGGCGCGACGTCGATCGGGTTCCTGGTCCCGGCGCAGGACGGCGACGTCGAGCGGGTCCAGGCGCTGTGGCGGCAGCGGGGCGTGCCGGACCTGGCCCTCGAGCCGAAGGGGCCCGGGCCGGCCCACATCTTCTCGATCTTCAGTGAGCCGTTCGACGACACGACCGGGGGCACGCTGGGCGTCGACGTCACCCAGGCGGCGACGCCGACGCGGGCGCTCGCCGAGTCGCGCCGCACGGGCGAGGCGACGGTGTCCGACACGTACCTGCTCATCCGCGACCAGGGCCTGCCCGAGGACCAGCGGCAGCAGTCGTTCGTGCTGACCGCGCCGGTGTACGGTACGGCGGCCCCCGGCGCGGCCCGGCCGTTCCTCGGCTGGGTGATGATGGGGCTGCGGGGGCAGGACTTCATCGCCGCCGCCGTGCGGCGCAGCACCCAGGACGCCGCCGCCGACGTGACACTGGCAGCTCCCGGCGCCGACGGCACGCCCGCCGTCGTCGCCGCCGTGCGCGCGGGCACCGACGGGCACCGCACCGAGCACCGCACCGCCGACGTCACGGTGGCGCAGGCGCAGTGGCGGCTGCGGATCAGCGTCGTCGCCGCCGACCTGCCCGGCGGGGGGCCGTTCCCGGCGGCGATGTCGACCGCCGGGCTGGGCCTGGGCGGGCTGCTGGCCGCGCTCACGTTCGTGCTGGGGACCGGGCGGGCCCGCGCCGACGCCCGGGTCGCGGCCGCGACCGCGCGGCTGCGGCGCACCGAGGCGGAGGCGCGCGAGCACGCCGACCTGCTCACCGCCGTGCTCGACAGCGTCAGCGACGGGGTCGGCGTGGTCGACGAGCGGGGCCGGTTCCTGCTGCACAACCCGGCGGCGAAGGCGCTGCTGGCGGTGGAGGACAGCCCGGCCGGCGCCGCGTCCTGGCAGGAGCACTACGGCATCTTCCGTCCCGCCGGCACCACCCCGTTCCCGACTGGCGAGCTGCCGCTGACCCGGGCCCTGTCCGGCGAGACCAGCGAGCAGGTGCCGATGGTGATCCGCAACGCCGGCAACCCGGACGGGATCGTCGTCACGGTGTCGGCCCGCCCGCTGCACGGCAGCGCCGGGCGGCCCGGCGCGGTGGCGGTGTTCCACGACGTCACCGCGCGGGCCGCCGCGCACCGGGCCATCGCCGAGGCGAACGCGGCGATGCGCGACGAACTCGCGCTGCGGGAGGCCGCCGAGGCCGGGCTGCGCATCGCGCGGGACGAGCTCGCCACCGAGCGCGCCTACCTGCGGCAGGTCCTGGACGCCCTGGACGTCACCGTCGTCACCTGCGACGCCGCCGGCATCCTGGTGCACACCAACCGTGCGGCACGGGTCGCGATCCCGGGCGTGGACACCGACGCGGGCGTGCCGCTGACGGTCGTGGACAGCTGCCGCCGGGTCCGCATGGCCCATCCGGACGGCACCCCCTTCGCCGACTACGACCTGCCGCTGCTCGTGGCGCTGCGCGGCCAGCGCGTCGACGGCGTCGAGGCGCACGTGACGCACGCCGACGGGCACCACCATGTCGTGATGATGCATGCCCGGCCGCTGCGGGACCGGGACGGGCGGATCGTGGGCGCGGTCGCGTCGTCGTACACCGTCACGGCGCTGCGGCAACGAGAGGCCGAGCTCAGCGCGTTCGCCGGCATCGTCGCCCACGACCTGCGCAGCCCGCTCACCACGATCGGTGGGTTCACCGAGTACGTCCGCGACTCGCTCGCCGACGGCGGCCCCGGCCACGAGCACTGTCACGAGCACCGTCACGAGCACCGGCAGGAGCGGGAGGTCCTGGACCGGACCCTGGCGACCACGGCACGGATGCGCCGGCTCATCGACGACCTGCTCGGCTACGCCGCCGCCCGCGACGCCGTGCTGGACGCCCGCGACCTCGACCTGCGCGCCGTCGTCGACGACGTGGTCACCGAGCGGCTCGCCGTGCAGGCCGTCGACCCGACCAGCCCGCCGCCGCAGATCTTCGTCGGCGCGATGCCGTCGGTGCACGCCGACCCGGCGCTGCTGCGGCAGCTGCTGGACAACCTGATCGGCAACGCGCTGAAGTACACGCCGCCCGGCCAGCCGGCCCGCGTCGACGTGTGCGCGACCCCGCAGGGCACCGGCTGGGTCCGCGTCGATGTCGCCGACCGCGGCATCGGCATCCCCGAGGGCCAGCACGACGCGATCTTCACCGGCTTCCACCGGGCGCACCGCACCGCCGACTACGCCGGCACCGGTCTCGGCCTCGCCATCTGCCAGCGGGTCGTGGAGCGGCACGGCGGCACGATCAGCGCCAGCGACAACCCCGGCGGCGGGGCGCGGCTGTCCTTCACGCTGCCGGTCGCGCGGTCCGCCCGCTTCCACACCCGCTCGCGCGTCCCCTCCGACCAGCCGTTTGGATGACGCCGGACCGGTAACAACAAGAGAATGGCTGCTGTCGTGGTCCACCGCGCAGCTGCGCGAGACCGTCGAGGACGTCCTGCGCCGGCGCGCCACCACCGGCTGAGACGGCCGCGATATGGTCCCGGTGTGGGGGCAGACACCGGTCGTCACTTCGAGCGCACGGACATGTCCGGCGCGCGGTTCCGCATGGTGCGCCTGACCGGCGCCAGGTTCCAGGACGTGGACCTCACCGGCGTGGTGATGCGCGACGTCGAGCTGGTCGACGCCGAGATCAACGGCGAGATCGTCAACCTGACCGTCAACGGCGTCGACGTCGGACCCCTCATCGAGGCCGAGCTCGACCGGCGGCACCCCGACCGGGTCAAGATGCGCCCGTCCGACGCGGCCGGCTTCCGCGAGGCGTGGGACACCGTCGAGCGCCTCTGGGACGGCACTGTCCGGCGCGCCCGCCGCCTCGACCCCGAGCTGCTGCACGAGTCCGTCGCCGGCGAGTGGTCGTTCGTCGAGACGCTGCGGCACCTCGCCTTCGCCACCGAGGCGTGGATCTGCCGGGCGGTGCTCGGCGACCCGGCCCCGTGGCACCCGCTGTCGCTGCCGTCGGACGGGCTGCCCGACGCCCCCGGCGTGCCCCGCGACCGTGCGGTGCGCCCGCCGCTGGACGTCGTGCTGGAGCTGCGCCGCGACCGGATGGCCACGGTCCGCACGCTCGTCGACGGGCTCACCGACGCGGCGCTCGACGAGCGGACCACACCGGTCCACGGGCCGGGGTGGCCGCCGCCGCGCGACTTCCCGGTGCGGGAGTGCCTGTCGGTCGTGCTCAACGAGGAGTGGCAGCACCGCCTGTACGCCGAGCGCGACCTCGCCGTCCTGGAGTCCCGCTCAGTCGAACACTGAGACCCGCGTGCGGTGGTGCCGGGGGGACTCGATCTCGTCGAGCACGGCGACGGCCAGATCGGCGTAGGACAGGCCGGTCGCGGGTGCGGTGTCGCCGCCGGTCCGGTACCGCCCGAGCCGCGGACCGGCCGGGTCGAGCGCCGCGGGCGGGGTCAGCACGAGCCAGTCGACCCCTTCGCCGGCCGCCCTGAGCCGGTCCAGCCCGGCGGTGTGCGCCAGCGCGAAGGGCCGCAGGTGGGCCGGGAACGCCGCCGGGTCGTCGTACAGGGTTCGGCCGTCGGCGTCCACCAGGTTCGCGAACAGGCCGATCACGACCAGCCGGGGCACCCCGGCCTGCGGCAGGCCAGTCAGCAGCGCGTCGGCGGCGTCGGCGAAGAACCGCTCGTCGAGCCCGCCGCGGGCGAGCGCCTCCGGACCGGAGAACGGGGTGACCGCGCTGACCACGGCATCGTGCCCGCGCGCGACGGTGGCCGTGACGCCGGCGTCCCGGACGTCGCCCCGCACGACGGCGACCCCGCCGGCCTCGAGGCCCGGGTGCCGGTCCGGGTCGCGGACCACGGCGGTGACCGTGTGCCCGCGCCGCAGCGCCTCGGCGGTGACGGCCCGCCCGGCCCTGCCGCCCGCCCCGAAGATGGCGATACCGCCCATGTCCCGATCCTCCGCTCGCCGGTGAAATGCCTCGCCGGGGACGGTATCCACGGGATACTGGTTACTACAAAGATACTGGGATGGACCTCGACCCCCGGATGTTCGACCCGGTGTGCCCGTCGGGCGCGCTGCCGTTCCAGATCGGCGACAAGTGGACGGCGATGGTGGTGCTGTGCCTGGAGCACGGCCCGCGGCGCTTCACCGAGCTGCGGGTGCCGTTGGCCGCCGTCACCCCGAAGGTGCTGGCCCAGACGCTGCGCGCGATGCAGCGCGACGGCCTGGTGGTGCGCACCGCGTACCCGGAGCACCCGCCCCGCGTCGAGTACGAGCTCACGGACCTCGGCCGCAGCCTGCTGACCCTGATCGCGGCGGTGCGGGCGTGGAGCGCCGAGCACCTGCCGAGGCTGCTCGCCGCCCGCGAGGCCCACGACGCCGCGACCGGTGCCTAGGCCTCCGTCGCCGGTCCGGCAGTGGTGGGCGGCGTCGCGGTGGGCGGTTCGGCGGTGGCCGGGGGCGGGGGCGGCGGCGCCGGTACGGCGGGAAAGTGGGCCGACGGGTCAGGGCAGATGTAGTAGGGCATCGGCCCGATCGCCGGGTGCGGCGGCCAGGCCGGCCACGCCTGCCAGGCCTGCGGGGCCTGCGGGGGCTTTGGCACGAAGTACCGGTGCGCGGGCGGCAGCGCCAGCAGCAGCACCACCGCCAGCGTGATGACCAGCACGGCAAGGGCGGTGAGCACCGTGCTGCCGAAGAAGACCTCGGAGAACACGTCGGGGTCGGTGTAGAGGGCGTCGAGGAAGTCCGACTCCTGCTCCCAGGAGACGCCGTCGTCCACGACCACGTCGTCGCCGGTGTCCATGACGGCGAACGCCAGCGGCAGCAGCAGGAAACCCCCGCAGAGCTGGCACAGGGCCAGCAGCAGCTGCCCGCCGCCGGCGACGAAGACGAAGATCCGCGCGATGTTGCTGCCCCGCAGCACCGGCCGGGCCGTCACGCCGAGCCAGACGGCGAGCAGCAGCGCGGGCACGCCGACGAACAGCGTCGCCGCGACGTTGCCGGCCCGCTCGTCACGCACCTCGTCCGGGTCGGCATTGCCCACCATCGCGGCGACCCGCGAGATCTCGGCGTCGTAGTGCACCGCGTGGGCGACCGCGAGCCCGGCCAGTCCCAGCAGCAGCGCGACGGCGGCCACCTGCAACCAGCACGCCACGGTCACCTGCGCCGGCCGCGGCGGACGGTTGACGTCGACGGTCATGGCACGCCACGGTACGGCCCGTCACCACCGGCCACACCCGACCGTTCGGCCAGTTCGAGATCGGATTCCCGCTCCGCCGGCACGCGGCGGGTCCACAGCGGTGGAGGCACGGGTGACGGCCGGCACCGTCCGCCGCGCCGGGCCGGGCCGTCAGTGGCCGTAAGTGGCCGTCAGTGGCCGGCGGCGGCCAGCGGCGCCGGCGCCGCCAGGTGCTGGACCGTGCGCCACCAGACGACCAGCTGGACCACGGCGAGGACGACGACGAACGGCGGCAGCGTCCAGATCCCGGCGCGGTCGGCGATCACACCGGCCAGGAACGGAAACAGCGCGCCGCCGATGACGGACACGCCGTTGAGCAGGCCGATCGTCGTGGGGGCCAGGCGGTCCCCGGCGAAGGACGGGGCGACCGCCATCGTGGTCGGGAAGATCGGCCCGAGGAAGAAGCCGAGCAGGGCGAACGCGGCCACCGCCACGACCGTCACCGGGGCGGCCCACAGCAGCGCGGTGGCGAACGTGACGCCGGCCAGGCACGCGAAGGTCAGCCGGGTCGCCGTCCAGCCCAGCCGGGCCGCGAGCGGGCTCAGCACGAACCGGCCGAGGGTCAGGCCGAGCCAGTAGCCGCTGATCGTGTACCCGGCGACCAGGTCGCCCTGCCCGCGCTCGCCGACGAGGAAGCTGAAGCCCCAATTGCCGACGCTGATCTCCAGGCCGACGTACACGGCGAGGAAGACGGCGCCGAGCAGGACCGCGGGCCGCCGGACCGCCGCCCCGAACAGCCCGCCGCCGGCCACCGCAGCCGCGCCGGGCGCCCCGTCCGGTGCGGTGTCCGGTGCGGTGGCTGCGGCCGGGTCCGGTGTCGCGGCGCGCAGGGTCAGGTGGAAGCCGGCCACGAGCGGCACGCACGCCAGCGCGAGCACCAGCCACACCGACGTCCACGCGGTGAATCCCAGCATCCAGGTCGCCAGCGGCGGGCCGGCCAGCGCGCCGACGCCGAAGAACGCGTGCAGCCAGTTCAGCAGCGTCGTCGAGCCGGGCAGCGTCGCGAGGTGGGCGTTGAGCACCGACTCCAGCACGCCCGTGCCGTACCCGGCGACGATCTGCACGGCGACGAGCGCGACGAACGCCGGGCGGGTCGCGGTGTACAGGCCGGCGGCGACGTACGCGAGGCCGCCCACGCTCAGCGCGGTGCGGGTCCCGAGCCGGTGGATGAGGGCGCCGGCGGTCGAGCCGGCCAGCAGGAACCCGGCGGAGAAGGCGAAGAAGGTCACGCCGATCGTGGCCTTGTCGAGCCCGTAGTCGCCGATCTGCGCGGGCAGCAGCACCCCGCCGACGCCGGCGCTGAGCCCGGCGAGGATGAAGGTGGCGTACGCGAACACGATCGGCGCAAGGGGGCGTGGGACTGACGCGGACACCGGACCTCCATCGGCGCGGGGCGATGCTGTCCACATCATGCCGGACGGCGGGCATCCGTTGGTGTGATTGGTTTTTCGAAATTTCAGCCGTCTTCCGGCGGGTACGCCTCCAGGGCCGCGTACGCGAGGGGGACGAACTGCCACGGCGCGGGGTCGGTGGCCAGATCCTCGAACGCGGTGGTGAGCCGCCGGACCGGATGCGTGGCGCCGGCCGGGTCGGCGAAGGCGTCGTAGCACAGCCGTAGCGCGGACACCGCCCGCGGGTCGAGCCGCTCCAGCGCGGCGCGCAGCAGGTGCCACGGCTCCGGACGTCCACTGTAGACAGAGACGAACAGCAGCGCGTACAGCACACCGTATGCGTCCCAGCCCTCGCCACCGGGGTCGTCGCCGAGGTCGTCGAGTGCCTTGGCGAGCAGGCTGCGCGCCGTGTCGACGTCACATTCACCGTTGGTCAGCAGGTGTGCGGTGGCGGCGAAGACGAGCCCGGTCGCCGTGCCGGTGCCCTGCCCGGCGTCGTTGAGCAGGTGCGGCACCCGGTCGAGCTGGCCGGTCACGTTCGCGAGGAAGGCCGCCTCGATGAGGCGCCGCGAGCGCTGGTGCGGCCGCTCGCTGAGCTCGCTGGCGCGCACGAGCGCACCGACCGCCCCGGCGGCGCCGCCGCGCGGGCCGCCGCGGCCGCCCCAGGCCGACCGGGCCACCTCGTCGAGCGCGCGGGTGACCGTCTCGTCCGGGCCGGTCGCGGCGTCGGCGAGATGCCGGGCGCGGCGCTCCGGCAGCCGCATGTCGTCGAAGAGGCACGCCGCGCCGGTGCGCACCGCGGCCAGGAACCGCGCGGGCGTGCCGCCCGACTGCCGCGGCATCCTGATGTCCGTCGACGGCATGCCGCCCGCCGACGGCGTGACCGCCACCGTCGTGTCGGCGCTGGAGGCCAGGCAGGCCCGGCGTCACCTGGACCGGCCGGTCCACGTGGCGCCGCTGGCCGCCTGACCGCCGACCCCGCCCGCGTGCGCTCGCACGCGGGCGGTGCCCGTGCGGTGCCCGCGCGTCCTGGCTCAGCCCGCCTTGACGCTCGGCGCGATGATCTGGCCCGACTGGCTCGGCCTCGGCTTGTCCGGCGCCTTGCCGTCCGCCGAC
Organism: Dactylosporangium sp. NPDC050688; assembly: GCF_040654515.1. NCBI lineage: Bacteria > Bacillati > Actinomycetota > Actinomycetes > Micromonosporales > Micromonosporaceae > Dactylosporangium > Dactylosporangium sp. NPDC050688. The sequence continues at coordinate 48,639 of NZ_JBFAIC010000007.1, read as the reverse complement.
ACCCACAGCACCACCACGGTGTTGGAGATCGGGGCGGTGTCGTAGACGATCCAGTCGCCGGGCACCTGCGCCTCCGTGGCCGCGACGGACTTCCAGCCGACCCGGTACTCCGCGGTCTTGCCCTGCGCCGAGAGCAGGCGGCGCGCCTCGGTGACCCGCTTGCCGACCAGCTTCTCGGCGTCGGCGTTCTGCTGGTCGGAGCCGCCGTCGACGAACTCGCCCGGCAGCGGGGTCCGCCCGAACGCGACGATCGCGTAGGACCTGAAGTTCAGCGGCACCTTGAACCCGACTTCGCAGGTGCCGTTGGCGGTGCACCGGCCCGGGTCCTCGATCGGCTCCAGGGTGGGTCCGCCGCCGGTGTCGCCGAGCTCCTCGAACACCACCTTGCCGACGTCCTCGGGGTCGGCGGGGACCAGCTCGATCTTGATGTTCAGCCCGTATCTGGCCAGTTCTTCGCGGTACCGCTGGGGATCGGCGGCGGGGTCCTTGATCGTGACGATCAGGTAGCCCGGGGCCTCGGTGAAGCTCAGTGCCGCGCTGGCCGGCGCCGGCCCGACCGGCGTCGAGGTGGGCAGCAGCGCGCTGACCGCGATCGCGGCCGCGGCGAGCCCGGCGACGGCCGGCACGGATACCAGCAGCCTGCGCCGCCACGGTGTCGGCGGCCGGGTGTCCAGGATGTCGCGCAGCAGCTCGTCGCCGGCGGCCTGCGCCGCGGGCGGGACGTGCACGGTGGGGGACAGCAGCCGGACCAGGTGGTCCTGCTCCTCGTCGACGTCAGTCACGGTGGCTCCTCGAACGGCTGGTCAGGGACGGTGAGCGCAGCGCCTCGGCGAACCGGCGGCGGGCGCGGTGCAGGCGGATCCGGGCGGCGTTGACCGAGCAGCCCAGCGCGACCGCGAGATCCTCGGCGGTCAGGCCCTCCCAGGCCACCAGCCGCAGCACCTCCTGGTCACCCTCGGGCAGGCCACGGAACGCGTGGGCGATCTCCGGCGGCACCGCCGGCTCGATCGTGGTGGCCTCCGTCAGCTCCCGGCGCAGCCGCGCTCCCAGGTCGGCGCGGCGCCGGTCGGCCCGCTGATGGTTGGCCAGGACGTTGCGGGCGACCCCGAACAGCCACGGCCTGGCCTGGTCGTCGGGGATCTCATCGATGCGCCGCCAGGCGACCAGGAACGTGTCGGCGACCACGTCGGCGGCCGCCTCGGGCCGCTCGACCCGGCGCAGGGCGTAGCCGAGCAGATCCTGGTAGCAGTCGCGGTACAGGGCTTCGAACCGGGCGGCGCTCGGGGCTCGTGCCAAGGGTGGCTCCCATCCTGCGGAGGCGGTGTGTCGCCCATACATGTCCGCCCGGGGCCGTGCATTTCACCGCTCGCGCGCCAACCCTACGGTCCGGCCGCCGGATCGTTGACCGGCAACGGCGGCGCTCGGTAGATTCTGGCCGCGAGCCGTGGTGGGAGCCGAGCGGCCGGTGCGGCACGAGCCGCGAGACCGGCGCGCCGTGCCCGATCCGCACTCCCCGCCGTGGAGGCTCCATGTCCCGCCAGTTCCGTGCCCTTGCCGTCGCCGCCGTGTCACCGCTCGCCTGGGCGGGGCCCGCCGCGGCGGACGCCGTCCCCGCCGGGCCTTTCAGCTGTGACTACCGGTTCTTCGCCTGGTCCGGCGGGTTCGTCGCCGACCTTACGGTGGCCAACCACGGGCCGGCGGTGACCGGGTGGACGGCCAGCTGGACGTTCCGCAGCGCGACCGGCAACCTTACCGCCTGGCAGGCGAAGATGGCGCAGCCGGACCCGTTCACCGTGACGGCGACGAACGAGTCGTACAACGCGGTCATCGGCACGGGCCGGTCCGTGCGGTTCGGCTGGACGGCGTCGGCGGCGAGCACGGAGGTGCCGTCGGACATCACCGTCAACGGCGTGCCCTGCTGAGCGGTCACCGCGTGCCCTGGCGGGTCGTCACCGGCGGTTCTCCGGTCCGGGCAAGGGCAACGTGCCGTCGGGCGCGTGCCTCGCCGTCCAGGGCGCCGGCGAGGCCGTGGCGGTCGCCGGTACGTTCGTCGAGGGCGCGGGCGGCGGCGAAGCGGCGTGCCGCCGCCTCCGGACGGCCGGTGGCCAGCAGCACGTCGCCGAGGGTGTTGAGCGACTGCACCTGCAGGTCGCACTCGCCCGTCGCGCGGCCGATCGCGAGGGCGCGCCGCAGGTGACCGAGCGCCTTCGCGGGCCGGCCGTCGCGGTGGTACGCGGCCCCGATCGTCGCGTGCGCGGTGCCCTCGCCGCCCCGGTCGCCGGCCGCGACGCAGCGCTCCAGGGCCTCCCGCAGGTGCCCGATGGCCTGCCCGGTCCGGCCGGTCGCGCTCTCCACGGCGCCGAGGTTGCCCAGCGCGTAACCCTCCAGGCGCCGGTCGCCGAGCTCGGCGAAGAGGCCGGCCGCCCGCCGCAGGTGCCGTTCCGCCTCCGTGTGGTGGTGCATCCGCTGGTACGTGAACCCGAGGTTGAGCAGCTGTGCGGCTTCGCCGTGCCGGTCGCCGGCGGCCCGGTACATGCCGAGCGCGTCGCGGAGCCGGGCCGCGGCCGCCTCGTGGTCGCCGAGCCGCTCGTGCACCAGCGCGAGCCGGGCGGTCGCGCGCGCCTCGCCGGCCGTGTCGCCGGCCGCCCGGTGCCCGCGCAGCGACTGTCCGAAGTGGACCGTCGCCCGGTCGTGGTCGCCGAGCAGCCAGTGGATCGCGCCGAGGCTGGTGTGCGCGCCGGCGTCGCCGTGCGCCGCGGCCGCCGTGTGCAGGGCGAGCGCGTCGCGGTAGTGGCCGCCGACCTCCAGGTACCGCCACAGCACCCGGGACAGCTCGACCGCGGCCCGGGACCGTGCGAAGGTGACGAGGGCGGCCCGGTGCCGGTCCAGCCACCGCTGCGCCGCCGCCGGATTGTCCACAGTGGAGGCAGGCGGGCCGGTGCGGTCGTGCGGGAACAGGGCGGCGGCCGCGGCCGTGGCGGTGTCCACCAGGTGCGCGGCGAGCCGGTCCAGGGCGGCCCGGGACGCGTCGGGCGGCAGCTGCGCGGCCAGCTCGACGCTGTAGGCCCGCAGCAGGTCGTGCATCCCGTGACCGCCGTCGCCGGCCGGCTCCACGAGGTGCGCGCGGGCCAGCTCGTCCAGCGCCGCCCGCCCGGAATGCACCGGCACCCCGGCGAGCGCGGCCGTCACCGGCGCGTCGACCACCCGGCCGGGGTGCAGCCCGAGCAGCCGGAACGCCGCGGCGGCCGGCGGGCTGAGCCGCCGCAGCGACCACGAGAACACCGACCGCAGCGCGGTGCGCGGGTCGCCGCCCGCGTCGAACGCGTCGAGGTCGCCGCCCGTGTCGAACGCGTCGAGGTCGCCGCCCGTGTCGAACGCGTCGAGGTCGCCGCCCGTGTCGAACGCGTCGAGGTCGCCGCCCGTGTCGAACGCGTCGAG
>NZ_JBFAIC010000007.1:0-45102 GCF_040654515.1 Dactylosporangium sp. NPDC050688 | reverse complement strand
GGTCGCCGGCGGCCGGCGAGCCGCCGCCGGGGGAGCCGCCGCCTGGGGAGCCGCCGCCGGGTGGGCCGGTGCGGGGCGACTCCGGGAGCCGGGTGGCGGCGACCCGCAGCGCCAGCGGCAGTCCCGCGCACCGGCGCGCGAGCAGGTCCACGGTGCCGGCGTCCGCGCCCGGGCCGGTCAGCCGCCGCAGCAGCGCCCGGGAGTCGGCCCGGTCCAGGCGGCTCAGGTGGACGGGGTGCGCGCCGTCGCGGGCCACCAGGCCGCCGAGCGCGTCGCGGCTGGTCACCACGACCATGCCGGGGCCGGTGCCGGGCAGCAGCGGCCGTACCTGGTCGGCGGAGGAGGCGTTGTCGAGCAGGACCAGCAGCCGCCGCCCGGCGACCTCGGTGCGGTAGCGGGCCGCCCGTTCAGCGGTGGTCGCGGGGATGCCGGACGCGGGCACGCCGAGGCCGCGCAGGAACCCGGCGAGCGCGTCGCCGGGGTCGGCGGGCTGCTGCGGGTCGTATCCGCGCAGGTCGACGTGGAGCTGTCCGTCGGGGAACCGGCCGGCGATCCGGTGCGCCCAGTGCACCGCGAGCGCGGTCTTGCCCACCCCGGCGGTGCCGGTGATCAGCACGACCCGCGGCGCCCCGTGCCCCGGCGTCCCGCCGAGGCCGGCGTTGGAGCCGGCGTCAAAGCCGGCGCGGGGGTTGGCGTCAAAGCCGGCGTCAAAGCCGGCGCGGAGGTCGGTGTCGAAGCCGGCGCCGAGGAGGGCGTCGAGGGCGGCGAGCGGCGCGGTCCGGCCGGTGAACGCGGGCACGTCCGCCGGCAGCTGCCGCGGCACGGTCAACGCAGCGGCGGGCGCCGGCGGCGGTGCGGCCGCGGGCCGTCGGTGCTCCTCGACCCGGTCGCGGGCGGTCGCCAGCGCGCCCTGCTCGGCCGGTGACGCGCCGAGCAGCCGGATCAGTACGTCGAACCGGTCCGTCGGCGGCAGCACCCGCCCGGCCAGGTACCCGCCGATGATCCCGTGCGACCAGCCGGTGGCGGCGGCCAGCTCCCGGTAGGTGAGCTCGGCGCCGCCCCGGCGGCGGGCGTCGCGGCGGCGCAGCTCCCGCAGCAGCCGCGCCAGGTCGGCGGTGCCGCGGACGTCCGCGACCGCGCCCGGCGCCAAAAAAGCGTCGGGCGGGCCGGTGCGGGCGCGGGTGTCGATGGGGGCAGGGTAGGCCGGGCGCGGCCGCGGTGCGCGGGGCCGCCGGGCGGGCGCACCCCGCGCACCAGGTCACGGCGTCAGGCCGCGGTGCACGGGATGCCGTTGAGCGTGAAACTCTCCGGCAGGGTGTACGGGGTGGCCGTGCCGATGAAGCCGGGGCTCGCGCTGTAACCGGGGGTGATCGTGCCGCCCCACGCCGGCGGGCTGATCGTGCCGGTGCTGCCGGCGCGGGTCACGACGCCGCCGAACGTGTTGGTGATGGACGCCGTCGCCGGCAGGGTGAAGCCGACGGCCCAGCCGCTGACCGGCGCGGTGGTCGTGTTGGTGATCGTGACGGAGACCTGGAAGCCGGGGTTGAACTGGATGATCTGCACCCGGCAGGTCGGGGTGGCGGTGATGGCGAGGGTGGTGACGGTGACCGGCGCGGACCGGGCGGAGAGGTTGCCGCGCGCGTCGAAGGCGAGGACACCGTACGTGTACGAGGTGCCCGGCGTCAGAGCGGTGATCCGCTGGAACCGGCTGAACGCGTCGACGGTGCGGATCGTGGTCCAGGCACCGCCGACCAGCTGCTGCAGGTGGTACCCGGTGACCTGGACATTGTCGGTGGACTCGCCCCAGACCAGCGACGCCGCCGTGGTGGTGACGCTGCTGGACAGCGGGGTGCCGGGCGCCGTCGGCGCGATGGTGTCGGGGCCGGGCAGCGTCGTGAACGTGATCGGCGCCGACGGCGGGCTGGCCGCGTACCCGGAGGTCTCCGACGGCAGCGAGTACACCCGGAACGTGTACGCCGTGCCGGGCTGCAGGCCGGTGAGGGCGAGGCTGCCGTAGGCCCCGCGGGCGTACTCGGTCCAGGCGCCGCCGACGTTGCGCTGCACGACGTCCTGGAAGGTCAGCGGGTCATGCGACCACCACAGGTCGGCGCCGGTGTCCGAGACGTGCACGGCCTGCACGCCGGTCGGGGCCTGCAGGGTGGTGTCCGCGTGGGCGGGTGCCGGGGCGAGCGCCAGCACCCCGGCGGTGAGCAGCGCGAGGGAGCGGATCAGTCTCATGGAGGGCCTTTCGATGCGGGGTCACGCCGCCCCCATGGTCGGCGCCGCCCGCGCTCCCGGCCCTCGATCCTGGACGGCGGTGGACGCCGTTGGACAGGACGAGCCGGCCGGCGTCAGGCCGCCGCGCCGTGCCGCAGCGCCAGCTCGGCGAGCATGACGGCGCCGTCGACGAGGACCCCGTCGTCGAACATGGCCCGCGGCGCGTGGTTGTTGGGCAGCCCCACGTGGTCGTCGGCGACGGCCGCACCGAGGAACAGGTACGCGCCCGGCACCCGCTCCAGCACCCGGGAGAAGTCCTCCGACCCGGGGTCCGGATGCGCCATCCGGCGGAACCGGTCGGCGCCGAACACGTCGGCGGCGGTGGACGCCACCAGGTCGTAGCCGGCGTCGTGGTTGACGGTCACCGGGTACTCCTCCTCGAAGCGCACCTCCGCCCGCAGCCCGTGCGCGGCCGCGATCCCTTCGCACAGCCGCACCGTCTCGCGGGCCATGGTGCGGGCCGCCGCGGCGGAGAACGTGCGTACGGTGGCCTCGAAGACCGCCTCGTCGGGGATGATGGTGCGCCGGGTGCCGGCGTGGAACGCCCCGACGGTGAGCACCACCGGCTCGAACGGGCTGATGTGCCGGCCCACCATGGCGTGCAGTGCCGTCACCATCTCGCACGCGGCCGGGATCGGGTCGAGGGCGTCGTGCGGCGCCGACCCGTGCCCGCCCTCGCCGACGACCTTCACGAACAGGCCCGCTGAGGCCGACATGAGCGGCCCGGGGCGGCAGGCGAACACGCCCTGCGGGAAGTCGGTCGCCAGCACGTGCAGGCCGTAGGCCGCCTCGACGGGCCGGCCGGCCGCGTCCAGGACGCCCTCGCGGAGCATCAGCCCGGCGCCGTCGTAGCCCTCCTCACCGGGCTGGAACATGAAGACCACGTCGCCGGCGAGCTCGCCGCGCCGGGCCGCGAGCAGCCGCGCCGCGCCGACCAGCCCGGCGGTGTGCAGGTCGTGCCCGCAGGCGTGCATCACCCCGTCGACCCGCGACGCGTACGGCAGCCCGGTCAGCTCGGTCACCGGCAGCGCGTCCATGTCGCCGCGCAGCAGCACCACCGGCCCCGGCCGGTCGCCGCGCAGCACCGCGGTCACCGACGACAGCGCTTCGCCGGTGCGCACCTCCAGCGGCAGCCCGTCCAGGGCCTCCAGGACCCGCGCCTGCGTGGCGGGCAGGTGCAGCCCGATCTCCGGCTCCTGGTGCAGCTCCCGGCGCAGCCGCACCAGATCGTCCCGCAGCAGCTCGCCGTCCTCGCGCAGACTCATCCGGCCACGGTACGCGAGGCGCTTGCGGCGGGTGTCGCACCGGAACCGATCCACGAGTGGCGGGGCGGGCCGCCGGGCGGTATGAGTTTGCGATGGACTGGACCATCATCCCCACGCTGCTGATCGCCATCCTCCTCGGTGCCGTCGTCGGCCTGGAGCGGGAGATGGGCGCCCAGCCCGCCGGCCTGCGCACCCACATGCTCGTCGCGGCCGGCGCGGCCCTGTTCACCATCGCCGGCAAGGAGGTCGGCACCGACCCGACCCGCATCGCCGCGCAGGTCGTCACCGGCATCGGCTTCCTCGGCGCCGGCGCCATCTTCAAGGAGGGCGTGAACATCAGCGGCCTGACCACCGCCGCGTCGCTGTGGGTCACCGCCGCGATCGGCCTGGCGACCGGGCTGCGGCTGTTCTGGGCGGCCGGCGCCGTCACCGTCATCGCGCTCGCCGCGCTGTGGCTGTTCAAGGTCGCCGAGGCCAACTGGCTGCCGGACCGGCACCGCATCCAGGTGACGCTGACCTTGGCCCCGGACTTCCCGCTCGACGTGGTGGAGCGGGAGGCCCTCACGGCCCTGCCGAGCGCGCACGTGCTGCGCGTCGACTACGCCGGGCACGACCAGTCGATCGTGCTCACCGCCCGCGGCGACAACAACACGTCACTGCCGGCGATCGCGGAGACCCTGCGGCTGCTGGACGGCGTGCAGGGGGTCGAGATCGCCCGGTGACGCCGCCGGGGTCCGCCCGGGGTGGCGCGGCGCCGGCAACCGATGCTCCGGCCGCCGGTGCCGCGCCGCCCCGGTGAGGCTCAGCTCGCTGACGGCGACGGCGACGCCGACGAGGAAGGACCGGTGGTGGCCGGGACGTACGGCACCGCGCTGCCCTTCACGTACTGCTCCCAGCTGGTCGACCAGTCGGTCCAGCCGTTGCCCCACTTCACCTGCTCCTCGGTGCCCTTGATGATGACCGGGTCGCCGATGCGGGTCTGCTTCCACAGCCACTCGGCGTGGTCCGGGGCGATGTTGGTGCAGCCGTGGGACACGTTGCGCTTGCCCTGGTCGTTGACCGACCACGGGGCCGAGTGGATGTACTCGCCGTCCCAGGTGAGACGCTGCGGCCAGTACACCTTCGTGCGGTATCCGGCGGCGGAGTCGGCCGGCACGCCGTAGGTGGACGAGTCGAACCACTCCCACTCGTTCTTGATCATGACGATGAAGTTGCCGCTGGCCGACGGGTTCTTCGGCCGGCCCAGGCTGACCGGGATGGTGCGCAGCAGCTGGCCGTCCTGGGTGACGGTCATCTGCTTGGTCGCGTTGTCGACCTCCATCACGAACTTCGGCCCGACCGTGGCGGTGACGGCGACGTCGCGCTCGCCCCACCACTTGCCGTCCAGGTTCGTGCCGCCGGTGCGGGCGTTGACGGTGAGCTTGGTGCCCGGCTGCCAGTACTCCTTGGGCCGGAAGTGCAGCTCCTTGCCGGTGAACCAGTTGAACGCGCCCTCCTGCGGCGGGTCGCTGGTCACCTGGATGCGCTGCTGCACCGCGGCGCGCTGCTCCTTCGCCACGTCGACGCCGAAGGTGATGATCACCGGCATGCCGACGCCGACGACCTGCTTGTCGTTGATGATGCTGGTGATCTTGCCGAGCTTGGCGGGCTTGGCCATGGTGGTGAAGGTCGTGGTCGCCGTCGTCGGCTTGCCGTCGGTCGACGTGGCGATGACGGTGGCCGTGTACTTGGTGGAGTACTTCAGCTGCGCCGCCGGCTGCCAGCCCTTGCCGTCGGCGCGGGCCGCCCCGGTCACCTCCGCCCCGGCCGCGTCGGTCAGCTTGACCGTCACGCCGGCGGCGTTGGTGGCGGTGTAGCCGAGGTCCAGGGCGGTGGGCACGTTGGCCGCGCCGTCGGCGGGGCCGCTGATCGCGAGCTCCACCGGCAGCGCCGGCGCCGCCGGGCTCGCCGTCGGCGTGCCGTTGGCCGCGCCGGTGTTGGACGGGGACTCGCCGGTGCAGGCCGTCAGCAGCAGCGCCGCCGCGACGGTCAGGGCGACGGCCGGCCGCACGAGGCGGCGGACGGGCGTGCGCACAGGTGGTGTATCGGTCATCGAGGTGTTCGCCATCCGGGTCGGTGGGTCGCCGGACGGGTCCGGCGAGGCTGGTCGGGTCGGTGCGGGTGGCGCCGCTCGGGCGCCGCTGAGGTCGTACGGGTGACGTCGTGCGCGCGGCCGAGGTTGCACGGCCGGCGGGTGCCGCGCCTCAGTGCCGCCAGACCTGCAGCTGCGCCAGTGACGGCCTCGACGGGGGGCGGTCGGTGGGGCGGCGGTGTCCGGGCGCGGCCGCGGGACCGTCCGCCGGGTAGCCGGTGCCGGTGTCGTCCTGGCCGATGCCGGACGGGTGCAGCCGGCCCGCGGTGCCGTGGTCGCCGCCGTGGTCGCAGCGCGCGGGCCCGCCGGGGCTGCCGATGTACGCGCAGGCGGGCTCGGCCCGATCGGTCTGCCCCGCCTGCCCGGCTTGCCCTGCTTGCACCACTTGCCCTGCATGCCCGGCTTGCCCAGTACCGGCTGGGCGCTGCGCGGCGCCCATGCCCTGGACGACGCGCGCCGGGGCGCCGACGGCGAGCCAGCTCACCACGAGTGCCAGCAGCAGGACGGACAGCGACCGCCGGGGGTGCGGTGCCCGAACGGCTCGTGCGACCGGACCCCAGTGCACGACTGCTCCCCCTACGCTGCCCCGTTGCTCCCCGTGAGGCTACCCGCCCAGTTCACCCCGGCGACGGCCGGGATCCGCGCCTGCGATGCACCGTATTGCTGGTATTTCAGCGGTTTTCAGGCGACTGGCGCCTCGCCGGTCCTTGGATATGCTGGCCGCGATGCGGACTGCTCCCACCCGGCGTTCACCCGGGCTGCTGATGCTGGTGCTGGCCTCCCTGCTGCTGGGGGTGGTCGGGATCGCCGACCCCGTGGCCGCGGAGCCCGGCGAGGACGGCGGTCAGAATCTCACCGTCCGTCAGGCACTCGACAAGGCCAACGCCGAGTACAACGACGCCAAGGGCCGGCTCGACAAGTCCGTCGCCGACCAGGCCGCGATCACCGGGCAGCTCGCGGCGACGAATACCCGCCTCGGCGAGCTCGAGGCGTCCGCAGGCGCCGTGGCCAACGCCGCCTACCGCGGGCGGCGGGTCAGCCTCACCAACGTGCTGCTCGCCAGCGACGACCCTGACGCCGCCATCCACAGCATGACCACGGTGCAGTACATGCTGTCCCGCGACGACAAGCAGCTACGGGAGCTCGCGGCCACCCGCCGCCAGCAGGAGCAGCAGCAGGCCGACATCGCCGCGGCCATCGCCAACCAGCAGGCCCAGCTGAAGATCATGGAGACGAACAAGAAGGCCGCCGAGGACGCGCTGCGGAAGGCGGGCGGCGGCGCGGCCACCACCGGCGCGCCGAGCGGCGGCCGGGTCACCACCAACCCGGTCGGCCGCAACAGCGACGGCTCCTACGCCAAGCAGGGCTGCAGCGAGGACGACCCGACCACCTCCGGGTGCATCAGCCCGCGGATGCTCAACGCGTACAACGAGGCACGCAAGGCCGGCTACACCCACTACACGTCCTGCTACCGCAGCGGCGGTGGCGGTGACCACCCGGCCGGCAAGGCCTGCGACTTCTCCGCCAACGCCAAGACGTTCGTCAACGCCCGGGCGACCGGCGCCGATCAGCAGTACGGTGACGCCCTGGCCGCCTGGTGCGTGGCCAACGCGAAGAACCTCGGCGTCAAGTACGTCATCTGGTACAAGCGAATCTGGCAGCCCAGCAGCGGATGGAAGTCCTACGGCGGCGACGGCACCCCGGCCGGCGACCACTACAACCACGTGCACCTGTCGATGCAGTAGCGGCCGGCCGGGCGTCGACGAAGCACGTCCGCCGAAGCCGGCGGGCCCGCTCAGTCAAAGGTCGCTCAGTCGGGGGCCTTGCCGAGCTGGGGCTGGTTGCGGGCGATCTTGCGGTGGCGCAGGCGGAGCTTGAAGGGCATCGTCGCGCTCTCGATCTTGGTGGCCGTGGTCATCTTCGACACGCCGTCGGTGCGCTCCTCGAAGCGGATCGGCACCTCGATGATGGTCTGGCCGAGTTTGGTGGCGAGGAAGTGCATCTCGACCTGGAAGCTGTAACCGTTCGACTGGACACGGTCCAGGCCGATGGCCCGCAGCGCGTCCGCGCGCCAGATCTTGAAACCGGCGGTCAGGTCGCGGATGCGCACCTGCAGCAGGGTGTGCACGTACAGGTTGGCCCAGCCGCTCAGGGCGCGCCGGTACAGCGGCCACGCCTCGTCGAGCTGACCGCCGGGCACGTAGCGTGAACCGATGACCACGCCGGCGTGGGTGGACAGCAGGGCGCCGAGCATGCCGGGCAGGGCCTCCGGCGGGTGGGACAGGTCGGCGTCCATCTGCGCCACGAACTTGGCGCCGTCCTCGAGGGCCTTGCCGATGCCGTCGACATACGCCCGGCCGAGGCCTTCCTTGCCGGGGCGGTGCACCACGCGGATGCGGCCGGGGTGCTCGGCGGCGAGCTTCTCGGCCACCTCGCCGGTGCCGTCCGGGGAGTTGTCGTCGGCGACGAGGATGCTCAGCCCCGGCAGCGGCAACGCGAGCAGCCGCTCCACCAGCCGCGGCAGGTTGCCCGCCTCGTTGTAGGTCGGGACGACCACGGTCAGGGGCTCGTCACACCACGGTGACGGCAGCCGCACTGGCTCGATCATTACGGAAGACCATCCTCAGGTCGCCGGCAAGGGTCAGACAGCAAGGGTAGTCGGGCCGGACTCCCCGCCCGAGCACCGGGGCTCCTCTCCCGCGTCGCAGGGGTGGAGCCCCGGTCTATGGCTGGTGGCTGGGCGGGGGCGCGTGGTAGCGAGAAAAGCACTGATCACGGGCTCGCGGCCAGGAACAGGAACGCGGCGCAAATGGACAGGTGCACGGCGGCCTGCAGCAAGGTGGCGCGGCCCGGCATGACCGTCAGGATGCCGACCCCGGCGGTCAGCGCGAGCAGGACGATCTGCGTCGCGCCGAGGCCGAGATGCAGCGGCCCCTCCAGCCAGATCGACGCGACCGCGATCGCCGGGATCGTCAGCCCGATGCTCGCGATCGCCGAGCCGAAGGCGAGGTTGAGGCTGATCTGGACCTGGTCCCGCCGCGCGTTGCGCACGGCGGCGAGGGTCTCCGGCAGCAGGATCAGCACGGCGATGACGACCCCCACGAACGAGTGCGGCAGCCCCACGCGGGCGACGCCGGTCTCGATCGTGCCGGACTCGACCTTCGCCAGCCCGACGACCGAGATCAGCGCGGCGAGCAGCAGCAGGAGGCTGGTGAACGCCTGACGCCCGGACGGGAACTCCGCGTGCTCCTCGGCCGGCCCGTCGACCGGCATGAAGGACTCGCGGTGCCGGACGTTCTGGACGATCACGAACAGCGTGTACAGCGTCAGCGACGCGACCGCGGCGAACGCCAGCTGCGGCCCGGTGAACTGGGGCGTGGGCGCGCTGATCGTGAAGGTCGGCAGGACCATGCTCAGGGTGGCGAGGGTGATCACGGCGGCGAGGGCGGCGCCGGTGCCCTCGGCGTTGAACACGGCGACATGGGTGCGCAGCACCGCCACCAGCAGCGACAGCCCGGCGATGCCGTTGCAGGTGATCATGACGGCGGCGAAGACGGTGTCGCGGGCGAGGGTGGCCGTGCCGGAGCCGCCGGACAGCATGAGGGTGAGGATCAGCCCGACCTCGATGACGGTGACCGACACCGCGAGGATGAGCGAGCCGAATGGTTCGCCGACGCGGTGGGCGACGATCTCCGCGTGGTGCACGGCAGCGAGCACCGAGCCGGCCAGCAGCGCCACCACGACGACCTCGACCGGTAGGGGCAAGCGGCGGCCCCACACGGCGATGAGGACCCCGAGCGCGAGCGGCGGCAGGACGACGGCCGAGCGGTTCAGCGTAGTGCGCACGCCGCCAACTGACCGTCGTTGCACGCACGAAACATCCGTGCCATTGATTCCCGCACCGCAGATGGGATCAACACGCGTCGGGGGGTAACCGTCTGCCAGGGAGGCACCATGGACGATCCGCCCGCCGTCACGAAGACCACCGCGGCCGGGCCGGCACCACGCAATGGCTTCGACCGGTTCTTCGACATCACCGCGCGGGGCTCGACGCTGAGCCGGGAGGTCCGCGGCGGGCTCGCCACGTTCTTCACGATGGCCTACATCGTCGTGCTCAACCCGCTCATCCTCGGCAGCGGCGTGGACAGCACGGGCGGCAAGCTCGCGATCACCGCGGTCGCCTCGGCGACGGCGCTCGTCGCGGGCATCATGACGATCCTCATGGGCGTCGTGGCCCGGTTCCCGCTGGCCCTCGCAGCCGGGCTCGGCGTCAACGCGCTCGTGGCGTTCGAGATCGCGCCGCAGATGACCTGGGCCGACGCCATGGGTCTGGTGGTGATCGAGGGTGTGCTGATCGCCGTGCTGGTGCTGACCGGGCTGCGCACGGCCGTGTTCCGTGCCGTGCCGACGCAGCTCAAGACGGCCATCGGGGTCGGTATCGGGCTGTTCCTGACACTCATCGGCTTCGTCGACGCCGGTTTCGTGCGGCGGGTACCGGACGCGGCCAACACCACGGTGCCCGTCGGGCTCGGCATCGGCGGCAAGCTGATCAGCTGGCCCGCACTGGCGTTCGGCGTCGGGTTGCTGCTCACGATCGTGCTGGTGGTGCGCAAGGTGCGCGGCGCGATCCTCATCGGCATCCTGGTCTCCACCGTACTGGCGATCATCATCGAGGCGATCACGAATGCGGGCCCGGCGTTCGTGGACGGCAAGCCGAACGCGAAGGGTTGGAGCCTCAACGTCCCGGTCCTGCCGGACAAGGTCATCGACACGCCCGACCTGTCGCTGCTCGGGCACTTCAACGTGCTGCACTCGTGGCAGACCGCCGGCGTGCTGGTCGTGCTGATGTTCGTGTTCACCCTGCTCATCACCGACTTCTTCGACACGATGGGCACCATGGTCGCGGTCGCCCAGGAGGGTGACCTGCTCGACTCGGAGGGCATGCCGCCGCGGACCCGCGAGATCCTGCTCGTCGACTCCGTCGCCGCGGCCGTCGGCGGTGCCGCCAGCACGTCGAGCAACACCAGCTACATCGAGAGCGCGGCCGGTGTCGCCGAGGGCGCCCGCACCGGCGTGGCGAGCCTGGTCACCGGCGGGCTGTTCCTCGTCGCGATGTTCTTCGCGCCGCTGGTCACGGTGGTGCCGTTCGAGGCGGCCTCGGTCGCCCTGGTGGTCGTCGGCTTCCTGATGATGACCGCGGTACGCACGATCAACTGGTCCGACTACGAGATCGCCCTGCCGGCGTTCCTCGCCATCGTGCTCATGCCGTTCACGTACTCGATCTCCAACGGCATCGGCGCCGGGGTCGTGTCCTATGTGGTGATCAAGCTGGCCGCCGGCAAGCCCCGCGAGGTCCACCCGCTGCTGTACGGCGTCGCGGTGCTGTTCATCGTGTACTTCCTGCGCGGCCCCCTGGAGCTGCTGTTCTGAGCCGGTCGGCGGCGAAGTTGGCGACCGGCCCGGCCGACGTGCCGGGCCGGTCCGCCGGCGTCGACGTCGGCGGATTCACCATGGTTTCACCGGATTTCAGGTGACTTCGGGCCGATCGGATGACGCGAGACCCTGGAAAGACTCAAACGGGAACGGTGCCGCGCCGATGATCCGGTAGCAGACCCAACTCCTGAGGAGGCCAGGGAATGGCAGACGCAACCGGCGGACGACGCCGCTCCGGATTCCGGGACCTGTCCGTCGCCTGGAAGCTGGGCAGCCTGGCCGGCATGGTGTCCGTGCTGCTGCTCGCGATCGGGGTGTTCGGGCTGGTCCAGCTCGGCAACGCCCAGGAACGCCTGGACCTGCTGTACAACAGGAACCTGCGAACAGTCCAGATGATCAATGACGTCGGCGGGGACTACAAGGACCTCAGGTTCTCCATCCGTGAACTCGCGCTGGCCCAGAACGCCGCGGAGACGGACGCCGCCGAGCAGAAGCTGAACGCGACTGTGGACATGCTGGACGAGAGCTGGCAGACCTTCAGCACGCGGGACGTGCAGGGCGACGAGGCCGACCGGGAGGCGTTCACCGCCGCGTGGAAGTCCTATCAGACGCTCCTCGCGGAGCAGCTGATCCCGCTCGCGAGGGACAACAAGTATGCCGAGTTCAACGCGGTGGCCAAGGGACAGGGGGCGGCGATCGCCACGGCCATCGAGACCGCGCTGACCAGCATGGTCGAGGCGGAGAACGCGGCCGCCAAGTCGACGCTCGCCGAGTCGAAGTCCGCCTACGAGTCCGCCCGGGTCCTGTCGATCGGCCTGATCGTGGTGGCGCTGGTGCTGGCGTTCGTCGTGGTGCAGATGATCAGCCGGTCGATCTCCAAACCGCTGAACGAGACGGTCGCCGTGCTGTCCCTGATGGCCGAGGGGCGGTTGGACAGGCGGGTCACCGTGGCGAGCCGGGACGAGGTCGGCCGGATGGGCGCCGCGCTCAACAGCGCGCTGGACCGGCTGGCTGAGACGGTGAGCACCGTCGTGGACTCCGCCACGCAGCTGAGCAACGCCTCCAGCCAGATCAGCGGCGCCTCGCAGAGCCTGTCGCAGGCCGCCACCGAGCAGGCCGCCAGTGTCGAGGAGACCACCGCCAGCATCGAGCAGATGACCGCCGGCATCGCCCAGAACAGTGAGAACGCCCGCACCACCGAGGGCATCGCGACGAGCGCCGCGACCGAGGCCCACGAGGGTGGCGGGGCGGTCCAGAAGACCCTCGACGCGATGAAGCAGATCACCAGCAAGATAGGCATCATCGACGACATCGCCTTCCAGACGAACATGCTCGCCCTGAACGCGACCATCGAGGCAGCCAGGGCCGGCGAGCACGGCAAGGGCTTCGCGGTGGTGGCGACCGAGGTCGGCAAGCTGGCCGAGCGCAGCCAGATCGCGGCGCAGGAGATCAGCGAGCTCGCGGCCGGCAGCGTGACGACCGCCGAGCACGCCGGTGCGCTCCTCGACAAGATCATTCCGAGCATCACCAGGACCTCGGACCTGGTCCAGGAGATCGCCGCGGCAAGCGGTGAGGAACACCTCGGACGGGCTAGCCAACGCCGGCTCCGGTGAGACGGTAGATCGACGGCTGCACGGCCCGCAGCCGCGACGGGATCCCGTTGAGCGTCTCGGACAGGCTGACGATGAGGTAGCCGCCGGGATGCAGCATCTCCTGCAGCCGCCCGATCACCTCGACCTTCGTGGCGGTCTCGAAGTAGATCATCACATTGCGGAGCAGGATCACGTCGAACCGGCCGAGCCGGCTCAGGTCCTCCAGCAGGTTCGCGCCCAGGAACGTCGTCCTCGCCCGCAGCGCCTGGTCGACGGCCATCAGACCCTCGTACTCGGCCCGGCCCTTGCGGCAGTACCGGCGCAGCAACGGCGTCGGGATCTTCTCCGCCGCGGAGATCGGGTAGAGCCCGGCCTCGGCCCCCGCCACGACCCGCGAGGAGATGTCGGTGCCGACGACCTCCCACGGCGTGTTCGGCAGCGTCTCGGCGAGCACCATCGCGGCGCTGTACGCCTCCTCGCCGCTGGAACTGGCCGCGCTCCACAGCCGGAACGGCCGGTTCCCCACCCGGTTCGCCGCCCGGTCCGCCAGGTGCTCCGGCGCGATGACCTGCCCGAGGAACTCGAAGTGCCGCGGCTCCCGGAAGAAGAACGTCTCGTTCGTGGTCAGCAGGTCGATCGCCTGGCGGGTCTCGGCCGCGTGCTGCGGCGAGCGCAGTACCTGGAGGTAGTCCGTGTAGGTGCGCAGCCCGAGATTGCGCAACCGCTTGTCCAGCCGCCCCACCACCAGCGTCTCCTTGCCCGGCGCGAGCCGGATGCCGGTGCGCTGGTGCAGGAACTCGCTGATGGCCCGGAACTCGGTCGCCGTGATCTCCGTGGGCCTGAGCAGTGACGGCGTCATGGCGCTTCCGGGATCGCCGTCGCCAGGTCGGTCAGGTCGCTCAGCGACAGGACATGGTCGATGTCGAGCACGATGATGAAGTCGTTGTCCCGCTTCGCCATGCCGCTGATGAAGTCGGCCCGGATGCCGGCGCCGAACGACGGGGCGGGCTCGATGTCCTCGGCCGTGAACGTCTCGACCTTGCTGACCGCGTCGACCAGGATGCCGATGTCCTGACCGCTCCCGCGCCCGTCCGCCGCGCCGGAGTCACCGGCTCCAGGCATCCCGCGGATGTGCACGATGATGATGCTGGTGCGCCTGGCGATGCTGGTGGCACCCTTGGCGAACCGGATCGCGAGGTCGATGACCGGCACCGCCCGGCCGCGCAGGTTGATGACGCCGCGGACGAAGTCCGGCGTCATCGGCACGACGGTGAGGTTGCGGTACTCGAGGATCTCGGTGATGTGGAAGATGTCCAGCGCGTAGGACTCGCCGTTCAACGTGAACGTGAGATAGCGCGTCGCATCGTCGGCGGTGGCGTCGCCGCGGCCCCGGGCTGCTGCTTCAACGCTCACTGGATCTCCCCTTCCGGGCGCCGCGTGCTCGCAGATGTGCCTGTCACCAGACCCATCGGCGGCGCGGCGGCGCCCTGAAGAAGAACGTCGGACAACTACCTGCGCACGACGACCCTGGTTGCCATGGCCGTCGCGCCGGTCTGGGTGCCGGTGACGGTGACCTGCATGCCGGCGCGGACCGCGCCGATTCTGGCGGTCGCGCCGTTCACCACGATGGCGGTGCCCGAGGTCAGCGTGAATCTCACCGTTTTCGGCCGGCTGTCGCGGAACCGGTAGGCGCGGTTCACCACCAGCGACGCGTCCGCGGCGCGCACCGACGCCACCGTGCCGACCACGGACACGCCGGCGCCCGGCGCCGCGGTCCCCGCCAGGGACACGCCGCCCCCCGGCGCTTCGGTCCCCGCCAGGGGCAGGGGCACGGGCACGGCGGCCGCTCCCGCGGCTGCCGGTGTCAGCAGCAGCCCGCCGGCCACCATGACGGCGATCAGGCCCGCGGCCCGGTGATGACGTCGCGACAAGGCTTCCCCCACAAGTGCGTTGGAACCCTGAACGGTCCTGCCTCAGGGTTGCGCCCCGCGTGCGGGCCGGGTGCGGATGGGGAGCAGCCGCCGCGGGCGTTCACTCCCGCAGGTCCAGCGGCGACTCGCTGATCGTGCCGCCGTCCGCGGTCTGGTTGCCCGCCGCGCCGCTGGCCCGTACCGGGGACCGGTCGATCTCGCCGGCGTCGGTGGCGCGCTGGTCGACCTGCGCTCCCCGGCTCGCCCGTACACCCGAACGGATGACCTTCCCACCCCGGGTCGCTGTGACGGACACCCTGGTCCCGGCCGGCGTCGCGGTGCGCCGGTCGATCCAGAGCAGCAGTCCGCTGGCGACGCTCACCCCGCCGAGGAACGCGGCGAGCGGCCAGCTCCATCCCGAGGTGATCAGGTTGACCAGGATCGCCGACGCGAGGCCGAGCACGGTCGAGCTCGCCGCATACGCTGCTGGTCCGAATCGCATGGTCGGGGCCACCCCTCTGAGATGAACGGCGGTGAACGGCGAACCTAAGCTGGCCGATGGGCCGATGCATGGCTGCCGATATCGTGTCACGTTGCTTGAGGCGGAGCACAGGGCTGCGGTGTTCATGGATGGTGGGGCGTGGCGTTCATCGATCGGGAGGTCGCGGTCGAGCGGTTCGAGGGGCTGTGCCGACCGGGCTCTGACGGACAGGTCCTGCTGGTCTGGGGGATGGCCGGGCAGGGCAAGTCGACCTTGCTGCGCCACCTCGCCGGCTCCGATGCCAGGAAGCGCATCCTGGACCTCGACGACGTCGTGGACCGGGCGCTGTTCCACGATCAGCCGGCCTACGCCGTGCGCACGCTGGTGGAGCCGCTGTTCGAGCAGCTCGCCGGGGTGCTGCTGGGGTGGTGCCGGCCCTGGATGCGGCCGTGGCACCGGCGCCGGTACCGCCGGGCGGCGCGGGCGGCGTTGCGGCACCTCGTCGAGGTGCACAACACGGTCGAGCTGACCGCGCGGACCCGGGCCGTCATCCGCGACAACGACGTCCGCATCGACACCGCCCGGCCGGGTGTCGTCGACGACCAGCTGCACTACCGGTCGGCGCTGCGCGACGCGCTGCTCGACCTGGCCGGCCGGCTGCCGCGTGGCCGGCGCGTGCTCATGGTCGACACGAGCGAGCTGCTGTCGGCGCTGGACATCTCCAACGCCGCGCGGGTGGACGGTGGGCCGGACGCGCTGTCGGTCGGTCACTGGTTCACCTATCAGGTGCTCGGCGGGCTGCTCGAACAGGCACCGGACCTCCGGATGGTGCTCGCCGGCCGCAACCGGCTGGCGCTGCCGTCGACGCTCGCCGTCGAGGCGGTGGAGCTCACCGAGTGGCAGGCCCGGCACACGGCCGAGTTCCTCGACTCCGTGGGCCTCACGGAGCCGTGGCTGGCCGAGGCGATCCACGACGCGTGCGGCGGCCTGCCGATCTGGACGCAGATGCTCGCCGCGACGTGCCTGGAGGCCCGCGCGGCGGGGGAGCCGGTCGACCGGGGCTGGATCGCGCGGCAGGCCGCGGACCGGCCGGCACGGGAGTGGTTGACGGCACAGTTCCTGCATCGGTTGCCGGACGAGTTGCGCGACGCGGTGATCGCGGTGGCGGTGCTGCGCACGGCGAGCAAGCAGCTGGTCGCCGCCATGGTCCCGCCCGCGACCCGGCCACCGCCGCAGCGCTGGTTCGAGCAGCTCGCCGCAATCTCGTTCGTGAGCGTCGCACGCTCCGGCGAGCTGCGCGCCCACGCGCTCGTCCGGCTCGCCGTCCTGCGCTACCTGTCCGTCCATGAGCCGGGCGAGCGGGAGCGGCTGCACCGTGCCGCGGCCGCCTGGTACGCCGCCACGCCCGGCGGCTTCGTCGAGCACGCCTACCACGCCTTCGCGTACGGCGACGGGGCCCCGGCGGAGCGGTTCCTGGAGATGATCGACACGGCGTACCGGGCCGGCAGCTACGACCAGGTCGTGTCCCTGACGTCGGTCCTTGTCACGGAGGAGCAGAGCCAGGCGGCGGCGGTCCACCTGCCCGAGGTGGTGGCGGACGCCGCCATGTACGCGGCGCGGGTGGCCCGGCTGCAGGGCCGCGACGACGAACGGGAGGCGCACCTCCAGCGCGCCCGGGACCTCTATGCCGCGGCCGGGCAGGTGCAGCGGGAGGCGTGTGCCCGCCGGGAGCTCGCCGAACTCGATCTGGAGCGCGACCAGTGCGTCCGCGCGCTCGAAGGTTTCGATGCGTCGGCCGGGGTGCTGGCGGAGTCGCCGTGGCGGGGCGACCACGTCGCGGCGCTGCGCGGCGCCGCCGAGGCACGCAGAAGGCTCGGCGCGCTGGCCGCCGCGAAGGCGCAGTTCGAGACCACGCTCGCCGCGGCGGAGCGGCACGGCGCGGTGTCGACCATGGCGGAGTGCAGGCTCGGCGCCGGCCTGGTGATGATCAGCACCGGCGACTACGCGGCGGCCGCCGAGTCGCTGGAGGCGAGCCTGGCCCTGGCCGCCGGCCTCGGCACGACCGACGCCGCACGGTGCACCGCCACGGCGCTGCGCGGGCTGGCCACCATCGCGCAGTTCCGCAACGAGTGGGATCGCCTCGGCGAGCTGCTCGACCGGGCCGGTGAGGTGTCCGCCGCCGCGGGGGACCGGCGTGGCATGGCGGCGACGCTGGTGCTCCGCGGCCGCCTGTACACCGCCCTCAGTAGGTACGCCGAAGCGGACGAATCCTTCACCGCGGCGCTGTCGGCCGCCGAGGAGGCCGGCGACCGGCGCTGCGAGGCGCGGGCGCTGTTCGGCCTCGCCGACCTCGAGGAGGATGTGCGCAGCCGGCCGTTACGCGCCGAGGCGCTGCATGAACGCGCACGGATCCGCTTCGAGGAACTGGGCGACCGGCAGGGGCTGCTCGAATGCAGATACGTGTCGGCCAAGCGGCTGGCGGTGGCCGGTGACCGGGACCGCGCGAGCATCCTGCTCGACGAGTGCCGCGCGGAATGCGAGGAGCTCGGCCTGCGCCGTCACCTGGCGCAGGTGCTCGGGGTGCTCGGTGACTGCGCGGCCGGGCCGCAGGCCCAGTTCGAGCTGTACAGCCTGGCGCGGGACGAATGGGCCGCGCTGGGGGACCGCCTGAGCATGGCGGACAACCTGTCGGACTTCGCGCTGCTCGCGCTGGACGACGGGCAACCGGAGGCGGCGAGCCGGCTGCTGGAGGAGATCAAGGCCACGGTCGCCGGGGTGGCCGCGCCGGCCGACAACGCGGCGGTCCTGGCGCTGCATAGCACCATCTGCTTCCGGGCGGATGCGCGGGACGAGGCGGCCGCCCTGCTGGCGAACGCCCGCCAGATCTACGAGAGCATCGGCCATGAGGCCGGCATCGTCAGCACCTACGAGATGATCGGGCGCATCGCCTTCCACGTCGGCGATGTGGAGGAGGCGTTCCAGATCCTCGCCGAGGCGCAGGCCCGCGTGGAGGCGAACGGTGACCTCCCGACGCTCGCCAGGTTGCTGGAGAACTTCGCGGACGTCCAGATGAGCCGGGACGAGCCCGCCGTGGTGGAGCGGCTGGCCAACCGCGCGATGGAGCTCTACGAGCAGATGGGCAACGAGGCCGGGAAGGCCGGCTGCCTCCTCACGCTGGCGGGTGCCGCCGGCCTGGGCGGCGACCTGCCACGGGCGTTGGAGCTGGCCCGCGCGGCGGTCGACCTGGCGCTCGCCAACGGGGAGACCGTGCTGGCCGCGAAGGCGCAGCTGACGGTCGCGACGATGCTGGTGGAGAGCTACCACCTGCACGAGGCCGCGGCGATCCTGCGGCAGGTGCTCCCGGTGCTGGAGCGCTACGGCGCCCGGCGCGAGGTCGTCCAGGGTCTGGCCAAGCTCGCCACCATCGTCAGCGTCCAGGGTGACCCGAAAGAGGCGGCGGAGCTGTTCGAGAAGGCCCGCGTGATCGCCGAGGCCAGGCGGGACGAGCTGGCGATGGCGGAGATCCACCTGAGCAGGGGCTCGGCGCTCGCCCGCCACCCGGTCGGCCGGTTCGAGGCCGCGGCACATGTACGGGCGGCGCTGGAGATCTTCCGGCGGCTCCGGATGTACCGGTACGAGCAGGAGTGTCTGAAGCTGCTCAAGCTGCTGCCCCGGATGAAGCCGAAACGGGCCGGCCAGCGACCCCGCCGGTGAGGCAGGCGGGGTCGCCGGCGCCGGTCACAGCACAGTGCACGGCCCGCCGTTGAGCGTGAAGGCGGTCGGGCGCGGGTTGCTGCCGGTGTACGTGCCGTTGAAGCCGATCGAGACAATGCCGTTCGGCGGGATCGCCGCGTTCCACGACTCGTTGCGGGCGGTGACCGAGGCGCCGGTCTGGGACCAGACGGCGGACCAGCCCTGGGTGACGCGCTGGGTGCCGGGGAACGTGAACGCGAGGGTCCAGCCGTTCACCGCGGCCGCCGGATGCGTGTTGCGGATCGTGATGCTGCCGCCGAAGCCGCCGCCGCCCCAGTCGTTGACGCCGTACGTGACCTGGCAGGTGACCGTGTCGTTGCCGCCGGGGGTCGTCACGCTCACCGGCGCCGACGCCGGGCCCGCGGCGCCGGTGGCGTCGACCGCGGTCACCGTGTAGGTCGTCGTCGTGCCGGGGGTGAGGCCGGTCAGCGCGTACGTGGTGCCGGTGACCGTCGCCAGGACGGTGCCGGCCCGGGCGACGCGGTAGCTCAGCGGCGCGGTGCCGCCGGTGGCCGCGGTCCAGGACAGCGTCGCCGACGTGGCGGTCACGGCCGAGGCGGTCAGGCCGGTCGGCGCGCCCGGGGTGCCGGGGTTCGTGGTGTACGTGAGGCCGTACCCGAACGGGAAGAGCCCTTCACCGTCGTTGATCGGCTCCTGATCGGCGCTGCGGGGCCAGGTGACGGGCAGCTTGCCGGTCGGTGCGTGGTCGCCGAACAGCACGTCGGCGACGCCGGCGCCCTCGGTGCCGGGCAGCCACGCGGCCACCAGCGCCGAGAGGTCCGGCAGCTGCGCGGTGATGTCGAGCGGGCGGCCGGAGACGAGCACGGCCACGACGGGGACGCCGGAGGCGCGCAGCGTCGCGAGCGTCTGCAGGTCGGTGGCGTCCAGCCCGAGGGAGCCGGGCCGGTCGCCCTGGCCCTCGGCGTACGGGTTCTCGCCGATGACCGCGATCGCCGCGGCGTACGAGGCGTCGATGCCGGCGCCGCCGGCGTTGTACGTGACGGCCCGGCCGGGCGCGGCGGCCCGGATGCCCTGCAGGATCGTGGTGCCGGGGGTGATCGGGCCGGTGCCGCCCTGCCAGCTGATCGTCCAGCCGCCGGACTGCCGGCCGATGTCGTCGGCGTGGCGGCCGGCCACGAACAGCTTGCCGCCGGTCTTGGCCAGGGGCAGCACACCGGTGTTCTTCAGCAGCACCTGCGACTCGCGAACCGCCTGCCGGGCCAGCGTGCGGTGCGCGGCGCTGCCGACGGTGGCGGCCAGGCTACGGTCGGCCAGGGGGTGCTCGAACAGGCCGTACTCGAACTTCTTCGTCAGGATGCGCCGGTTGGCGTCGTCGATGCGGCTCATCGGTACGCGGCCCGCCTGCACCTCGGCCTTGAGCGTGGCGATGAACGACTTCCACTCCGTCGGCACCATCACCATGTCGATGCCGGCGTTGACGGCCCGGCGCACCTCCGACGCGGTGAACCCGGCGCCGCCCTCGATCTGGTCGATGCCGTTCCAGTCGGACACTACGAAGCCCTTGAAGCCGAGCTCACCCTTGAGCACGGTGGTGATGAGGTACTCGCTGCCGTGCAGCTTCTGGCCGTTCCACGACGAGTACGACACCATCACCGAGCCGACGTCGCGCCGGATCGCCTCCTGGAACGGTGGCAGGTGCACCGCGCGCAGCTCCGCCTCGGAGATCTGCGTGTCGCCCTGGTCGACGCCGCCGGTGGTGCCGCCGTCGCCGACGTAGTGCTTGGCCGTGGCGATGATCCGGGAGGTGCCGGTGCCGCCCTGGTACCCGTCGATGATGCTCGCCATCGACACGGGCAGCTCGGGGCGCTCGCCGAACGACTCGTACGTGCGGCCCCAGCGGTCGTTGCGGGCCACGCACAGGCAGGGCGAGAACGTCCAGTCGACGCCGCTGCCCGCGACCTCCTCCGCGGTGGCCCGGCCGATCTGCTGCACCAGCGCCGGGTCGCGGGTGGCGCCGAGCCCGATGTTGTGCGGGAAGATCGTCGCGCCGTAGAGGTTGTTGTGCCCGTGTACGGCGTCCGAGCCGTACACCATCGGGATGTGCAACGGCGTGGCGAGCGCACCGCGCTGGAACCCGTCGACCATGTCGGCCCACCCGGTCGCCGTGTTGGGCGAGGGTGCCGACCCGCCACCGCTGAGGATGCTGCCGATGCGGTACTGGGTGACCTCCGCCGCACTGATCGACGCGCGCTCCGCCTGCGTCATCTGCCCGATCTTGTCGTCGAGACTCATCCTGCCGAGCAGGTCCTCGACCCGCGTCGACACGGGCAGGGCGGGGTCTTCGTACGGCGCCGCCGCCCGTGCCGGTTCGGCGAACACGAGCGTGGCGGCGATGAGGGTGCCGGTGGCGGCGAGCACGGGCTTCCAGCGTCGCATCGGGGGTCCTTCCGCAGGGTCCGCCCGACGGTAGGCGGCCCCGCCCGGCCCCGCACCGCGCCGCCGCCGGCCCGCCGGGTCGCCGCTGCTCAGCCCGGCGACCGGCGGTGAAACGTTCACCGGCGCAGGGCCGTCATCCCGCCGGTGGGGCGGCGGTGGCGAGGACGGCGGTGACGATGCGCCGCACGGTGTCCGGTGCCGGCGGGGTGTCGCCGTGGCCGGCGTGGCGCAGGTGGGTCGTGCCGATGAGCATCGCGGCGAGGGTGTCGACATCGGCGCCGGGCGCGACGCGGCCCAGGTCCCGTTCGGCGGCCAGGTACGCGGCGATCAGCTCGGCGGCCTCGGTGAGCACGGGCACGCCGGCCGGCAGGTCGCGGCGCAGGCGGGCGCGCAGCTCGTCACGGGCGGCGATGAGGCCGACCAGCGCCAGGGCGGTCGAGGCGAACAGGGCGGTCAGCGCCTCCATCAGGTTGTCCGCGACGGTGCCGGTGCCGGCCGCGTCGCGCAGGGCGGCAGTGCCCTCGTCGAGCCGGGCGATGCGGTCCAGGACGAACTCGGCGAGGAAGGCGTCGAAGTCGGTGAAGTGCTTGTGCAGCACGCCCTTGGCGCAGCCGGCCTCGGCGGTGACGGCCCGGCTGGTCAGCGCGTTGGGCCCGGCGCGGAGCAGGACCCGCTCCGCGGCGCCGAACAGCTGCTCGCGGACGTCGCGGATGGCGACTCCTGTCGGCACTGCGTCCCGTCCCTTCCCTGGGCGACCCTCGTCCGTTGACGAGTGGGCGCATGCCCACTAGCGTGGGCACATGCCCACTATAGAGCCGCACCAGTTCCGGCAGGTGGCGGAGTCCTTCGGCGTGGACGCCGAGCGGTACGACCGGACCAGGCCCAGCTACCCGGCGGCGACGGTCGAGCGGATCGTCGCCGCCAGCCCCGGCCGCGACGTGCTCGACGTCGGCGCGGGCACCGGCATCGCCGCCCGGCAGTTCGTGGCGGCCGGGTGCACGGTCCTCGGCGTCGAGCCCGACGCCCGCATGGCCGGGTTCGCCCGCCGCGGCGGTCTCGAGGTCGAGGTGTCGACGTTCGAGGACTGGGACCCGGGCGACCGGCGCTTCGACACCGTCGTGGCCGGCCAGGCATGGCACTGGGTCGACCCCGACGCGGGCGCCGCCGCCGCGGCCCGCGTGCTGCGCCCCGGCGGCCGGCTCGCGGTGTTCTGGAACGCGTTCCAGCCCCAGCCCGAGGCGGCCGAGGCGTTCGCCGCCGTCTACCGCCGGGTCCTGCCCGAGTCGCTCGCCGCCGCGGGCTTCACCGCCGCCGCGCCCGCCGGCGGGCCGTACTCGGTGTTGTGCGACAAGGCCGCCGACGGCATCCGGGCGTCGGCGGCGTTCGACGAGCCCGAGCGGTGGCGGTTCGAGTGGGACGTCACCTACACCCGCGACGCGTGGCTGGACCAGGTGCCCACCTTCGGCGGCCACACCCAGCTGCCGCCGCCGGCCCTGGCCGAGGTCCTCGACGGCATCGGTGCCGCGATCGACGACCTCGGCGGCGGCTTCGCCGCCCACTACACCACGGTCGTGGTCACCGCGGCTCGACCGGCGGCGGCCGGGCGGGAGTTAGAATCGTCGATGTCTTGACCGGCAACCGCTGGGCGGACACCGGGGCACGCATCCCGCGCTGACCGCGGGGCCCGGTCCGGCCGCCGCCGGTCGCTCAGCCGGTCGTTCAGCCGGTGGTGCCGGCGGACCAGCGGCGGTCGAGCTCCGGGTCGGCGAACGCGACGTGACCGGGCCGGTGCTTCGCCCGGTACATCGCCTCGTCCGCGGTCTTGACCAGGTACTCCGGGTCGACGACCAACTCGGCGGGGGTGCCGGTGTCACCGGCCAGCGCCACGCCGATGCTGGTGGACACCGTCACCGTCGCCGTGGACAGCTCCATCGGCTCCTCGACCGCGTCCAGGATCCGCTGCAGCACCGGCGTGAGCCGCTCGACCCCGCCGAACTGCTCCAGCACGACCACGAACTCGTCGCCGCCGAGCCGGGCCACGAAGTCGGTGCTGCGCACGGTGCCGCCGAGCCGGCCGGCGATGCGGATCAGCAGCTCGTCGCCGACGGCGTGGCCGTGCCGGTCGTTGACCGGCTTGAACCCGTCGAGGTCCAGGAACAGCACCGCCATCGGGCCGCCGCCGCGGCGGACCCGCTCGCCGGCGTCGCGGATGCGCCCGACCAGGCGGCGCCGGTTCGGCAGGCCGGTCAGCACGTCGTGCGCCGCCTCGTGCTCCTGCCGGCGCTGCTCGGTGACGTCGCGGTTGACGAACACGTACCCGGCGGGCGTGCCGTCGTCGGCGGCGTGCAGCGCCGAGACCGACGACAGCACCGTCAGCGGCGCCGCGTCGGAGCGCCGCTCCCGCAGCTCGCCCTCCCAGCGACCGGTCGCGGTGACGTCGTGCAGCATCTGCGCGGCGCTGGTCTCCACGCCGCCGGCGACGCAGGCGGTGGCGAGCAGGGCCAGCAGGTCGCAGCCGACCGCGTCGCCGGAGGAGTACCCGTACAGGCGCTCGGCACCGGCGTTCCAGCTCACGATCACGCCGTCGGCGTCGCAGGACACGATCGCGTCGGAGATCGCGTCGAGCAGGTCGCCCTGCCGGCGGGCGTCCTCCAGCAGCTCCAGGGTCGCGGCGAACGCGTGGCTGCGCTCGATCACCCCGCCCGCGACGACCGTGGCCGCCTCTGCGAACGCGGCGTCGGCGAGCGGGACCGGCCCGCCGCCGGGCCCCCGGACGCCGATGGCGCCGACAACGGCACCACGGACCAGGACCGGCACGACGAAAAAGCCGTCCGGCGGCCGGCCGGTGCCCTCACGGCCGCCGTGGAGCGCGGCGACGACCGCGTCGCGCAGCCCACCGGCCAGCGCCGGGTCGGCGCCGCCGGGGACGGTCCGCACCACCGGGACGGCGCCCGCGGGCCCGGCGAGGGCCCCCGCGACGCAGCACCCGGCGAGCTCCGCGCCGATCGCGGACACCAGGCGCTCCAGCAGGTGGCCGTCGTCGGGCGGCGCGTCCAACAGGCGAACGCAGACGTCTGCCACCGCACGCAGACGGGACACGTGAACCCATCGGCAGCCGGCGCGGCGACTGAAGGATTGCGCCCCCGCGGATCGCGCCGCGCTGGGATAGTGTCGCGTGGTGGCCGAGGTACTGGGCGCCCGGCGGGACCTGTTCGACGTTCCCGACGACGTCGCCTACTTCAACGCCGCCAGCCTCTCGCCGATGCTGCACGCCGTGCGCGAGGCCGGCGAAACCGCGCTGCGCCGGCGGGCCAGGCCGTGGACGATCCGGGAGCCGGACTGGTTCACCGACGTGGAGCGGCTGCGCTCGCTGCTCGGCGCCCTGCTCGGCACCGACGCCGAGGGGGTCGCGCTGGTCCCGGCGACCAGCTACGGGTTCGCCGTCGCCGCGAGCATCCTGGCCGCCGAGGGCCCTCGGGGCGTCGCTGCGGCCGGGGTCGGTGTTCCCCGTCGAGTGGGTCGACATCGACGACCCGTCGCCGGTGTACCCGTACACGCCCGGGCAGCCGGCGCCGACCACGAACAACGACGCGATCAGTCACGTCGCCCGGCAGGGTTGGGCGCGCGGCGCGGGCACACGCTGTTCGTCAACTGACCGGCTCCTCCGGCCGAAACGGCTTTGACCGTCGCATCCGGGGTGCGGGACCCTGCACGGTGTGCAGCGAGTCCTGATCGCCCGAGACCTCATCGCCCTGCCGGCCGCCGGCACGCCCGCCGCGTCGGCGGCGTCGCTGGCCACCGTGGCGGCGAACATCGCCTACTACGGCTTCGCGCTGTCCGCCAGGGCGTACGCGACGCTCGGCGCGGCCGGCGAGGAGGCGCTGCGCGAA
Source organism: Dactylosporangium sp. NPDC050688 (assembly GCF_040654515.1). Taxonomy (NCBI): domain Bacteria; kingdom Bacillati; phylum Actinomycetota; class Actinomycetes; order Micromonosporales; family Micromonosporaceae; genus Dactylosporangium; species Dactylosporangium sp. NPDC050688. The sequence continues at coordinate 19,973 of NZ_JBFAIC010000007.1, read as the reverse complement.
TGGTGGGCCGGGGCTGAGCCGGTGCTCGCCGCGCTGACCGGCGACGACAAGCGCATGGCGGACTTCGTCGTCTACCGGAACTTCCCGGCCGAGGTCCTCGCCATGGACGAGGTCGGGTACTGGACCCGGCAGATCCTCATGTACTGGGGCCTGCCCAACGACCTGGTCACCGAGGAGGAGGCCGGCCGGGCGCCGCTGGCCGACCTGCCGGCGCCGCGGGTCCTGCACCCCGCCGACGACACCGCGCCGGCGCGCATCCTCGCCGGGCTCCTCGCGTTGCCGGCGCGCTGGACCGACGCCCAGTGGGACGACGTCACCGCGCTCATGCACGCCCCGGCCGACCTCGCCGAGGTGTCCTTTGTGGACAACCGGATCCGGCTCGCGGTGCGGCTGCTGGAGACCGGCGGCGCGGCGCGGGTCGGCACCGCGACCGACGTGCTGCGCCTGGCGGTGGCGCTGTCCGGCGGCGACCCCGGCCTGCGCGGCCCGCAGCGGCTGCGGCGCTTCACCCGCGCCGAGCGGCGGTACCTGCTGGGCCTGCTGGAGGGCGCCACGCACCTGCTCGACGACGTCGCCCGGCGGCGGGAGCCGTTCAAGCGGCTGCTCTTCGCCCTGCACCCCGGCGACTACCGCGCGACGTTCCCGCGGGTCGTGGAGGCATACCACCTGCTGTACACCGGCGCCACCGCCGGCGGGTTCGCCGCCGACGTCGAGCGGCTGCTCGCCGAGCGGGACCCGGCCGCGGCGCGGCTGCTGGCCGGCCGGCCCGGTGAGTACGCCCGCCGCCTGCACCACCTCGTCCGCACGTTCGGCGAGGCACCGGACGCCGGCCCGGTCGTGGCCCGGCTCAGCACCCTGCGGCTGCTGAAGCTGCAGCGGCACCTGCGGACCGCCGACGCCCGGCAGTGGCGGGTGTTCCCGCCCCGCGGCAACTGGTGGAAGGCGCAGTTCGTCGAGGCCGGCGAGCGGCTGCGGCTGCCGGAAGAGCCGCGCGACGCGGTCCTCGCGCTCATCGGCGCCGAGCTGACCCGGCGCCTCGCCGGCGTCCCGGTCGCCCTGGACCCGGCGACGGCGAAGGTGAAGCTGCCGACCAACGACGCCGAGCTGGCCCCCTACGGCCGCGGCACCGTCTTCGACATCCCGGACCGGGTCCGGTTCGTGCGCACCGCCTCGTACTGGGCGACGGGCGCGACCGGCACCAACATCTGGTACGACAACAGCTGGAACTTCTTCGACGCGGCCTGGCAGCCGCTCGGCGCGTGTTGCTGGGACCACGCGCGGTTCGGCACCGCGGCGGTGTTCTCCGGCGACCCGACGAACTCCAAGGACCTCGACGGCCGCGCCTGCCAGCTCATCGACCTGTACCTCGACGAGCTCGCCCAGGCCGGCGTCCGGTACGCGGTGTGGAGCCTGCTGTGCTACTCCCGCCGCACGTTCGCCGACGCCACCGACGTGCACGCCGCGCTGCAGTGGGGCGAGCAGCCGCAGGAGGGCAAGCTGTTCGAGCCGGGCCGCACCCAGCTGTCGTTCCCGGTCCGCGGGTCCAGCCTGGCGAAGTTCGTCGCCTACCTGGACCTGGACCGCCGCGAGCTGGTCTACCTGGACGCGAACCTGCGCGCCCGGGTGCAGTCCGCGTCCCGCAACGGCGAACAACTGGCGCAGATGCTGCCGGCGTACGTGGAGTACCTGGACAGCCTGCCGAGCGTGCACGACCTGTTCCGGCACGCCCCGGCGGACCCGGCGGGGATGCCGGTCCGCTACGACGACGCCGGCGCACCCGTCGCCGGTGGCCCCGCGTACGTGTTCCGGCCGTCCAATCAGGACAGTAACTACGCCGCGGTGGATCTGGGGCGCGTGTTAGCATCGACGGGCGAGGCCATGGAGGTCCTTCCTTCTCTTGAGAATCGCCACGGCGATTTTGGCCAATAGGGTCACCGCTTTCCTCGCCCTCGATAACCCTTTGCCGGGGTGGCCGGGGCTTTCCTAGGCTCGCCGGCATGGGGCGCACGGTCATCGTCGGCGACATCCACGGCTGCTTCGACGAGCTGATGGAGCTGCTCGACGCCGTCCGGCTGTGCCCCGACGACCTGCTCGTCAGCGTCGGTGACCTCGTCGACCGGGGGCCGAAGCCCGCCGAGGTCGTCGCATACTTCCGGCAGCGGCCCAACTCGGTCGCCCTCATGGGCAACCACGAGCGCAAACACGTCCGCGGCGTCTTCTCCTACGCGCAGGAGATCACCCGGCTGCAGCTGGGCGACGGCTACGCGGCCGCGGTCGAGTGGATGCGGACCCTGCCGTACTGGTTCGAGGACGAGCACGTGCGGGTCGTGCACGCCGCGATGCTGCCCGGCGTGCCCCTCGACCGGCAGCCGGAGGAGATCCTGTGCGGCTCGACCAGCGGCGAACGCCGGCTCGCCGAGCTGCTGCCCGGCGGGTACTGGCACGAGCACTACACGGACGCCAAACCCGTCGTGTTCGGCCACCACGTGACCGGGCGGGAGCCGATGCTCCGCGACGGCAGGATCTTCGGCCTGGACACCGGCGCCTGCCACGGCTGGAACCTGACCGCCCTGTGCGTGCCCGGCTTCACCGTGCACGCGGTGCCGGCCCACGCCGACCACTGGTCGCTCACCCGGCGGGCCTGGCAGCTGCCGGTGCTCGGGTCCCGGCCCTGGCGCGACCTGACCTGGCCGGAGATCACCGCCGCCGTCGCGCGGTTCGCCACGGTGCCGGACGCCGCGACCCGCGACTGGCTCGCCGCGGTCGAGGCGTGGGCGGGTGAGCTGCGCGCGGCGCTGCCGGCGCTGGCCGGCGCGGCGCGGGACCTCGCCGGGTCCCTGACCCACGACGAGCTGCGCGCGCACCCCGCCGGGCCGGTGCTGTTCCAGGCCCGCGGCGGCCGCCTGGACGCGACCGCCCTCGCCCGGCGGTGCGTGACCCCGCGCCGGACGGCGGACCTGGCCGCCGCGCTCGGCCTGCCCCTGCCCGACCTGCCGGACCTGCCCGGCTGATCTGCCCGCCTCGGCCGGGCGGGCACGGCCTGCCCCTGCCGGACCTGCCCGGCTGATCTGCCCGCCTCGGCCGGGCGGGACACGACCGAACAGGCCGCCCGGCCGGTCCCGGCGGACGATCGGCGCGGCGGTGTCCGGGGCGGTACGGTGCCTCGGCAGGCGGATGTCACTCAGGTTCCGCGGGTCGCGGTCGATGAGCCATCCGGACGAGCACGCAGAAGGACGGGCGGCAGATGACCGGAACGGGACGGCCGGCGGCGCGTCTGCGCGACGCCGTGTTCGGGCCCTCCCACGCCGACGTGACGGCGCAGATCGTGATCATCCTGGTCGCGTGGGTCTGGTTCGCGATCAACCTGCGCGGGCCTGTCGGCCCCGCCGTGCTCGGCTGGGTGCCGAACCTGTGCTCCGCGGTGCTGGCCGGTGCCGCGCTGTGGACCGTTGGCACAGACGCGCGGGTCAACCGGGCCGCCGCCCGGTTCTGGAAGTACATGGGCGCCGGCACGCTGCTCGTCGGGGTCGGCTCGGTCGTCCGCGGTGTCCAGTCGATCGGTGACCCCTCCGGGCGCATCGGCGCCGTCGACGGCGCGGTCTACCTGGTGGCGGTGCTGCTGGAGGGGTGGGCGCTGCTGCGGCTGCCGCTCGGCCTGGACAGCCGCCCCCGCCGGGTCACGTTCCTGCTCGACGCGGGCACCGTCGTCGCCGCCGGTGCGCTGTTCCTGTGGCAGTTCTGGCTGCGCCCGTCGCTGGAGCAGGACAGCGGCAACCGGACCGCCTTCCTCACCGGCCTGGTCACCCTCGTCGTGGCGCTGCTGGCGCTGTTCGCCATCGTCAAGGTCGCGCTCACCGGCTCGTCCACCGTCGACCGGGCCGCGCTGCGGTGGTTCGGCCTGGCCATCGTCGTCGGCGCGCTCGCCTCGGCGCCGGAGGCGCTGCTGCCGGCCGGCGCGCCCAGCCCGAGCCAGGCCGCCGTGCCGCTGAGCTGCCTGTTCGCCGTGTTCGCGGCGCGCCGGCAGCGCCGCGACAGCCCCGCCGGGGACACCGCCGTCGTGCCGCGGCGCCGCCGGGCGTTCAGCGTGCTGCCGTACGCCGCGGTCGCCGCCGGCAACGTGCTGCTGCTGTTCGTCATGACCTCCGACGACCCGCAGGAGCGCCTCGGCGTCGCGGTCGGCGTGGTCATCCTCGCCGTGATGGTCGTCGCCCGGCAGATGCTCACCTTCCAGGAGAACGCGCGGCTCGTCGCCCGGCTCGACGCCGGCATGGTCGAGCTCGGCGACCGGGAGCGCCGGTTCCGCTCCCTGGTGCAGAACGCCTCCGACCTGATCACCGTCACCGACGCCGACGGCATCCTCACCTACGTCAGCCCCGGCGCGACCCGCCTGCTGGGCCTGCCGGCGGAGCAGTGGCCGGGGCGGCCCGCCGCCGACATGCTGTACGTCGACGACGTCGGCGAGGTGCTCGCCGCGTACGAACGGGTCATCCGCGAACCGGAGACGCCGGTGGTGTTCCAGGCCCGGCTGGCGCACGTCGACGGCAGCTCGCGGTGGGCCGAGATCACCATGGCCAACCTGCTGCACGACCCGGGCGTGGCCGGCATCGTGTGCAACTCCCGGGACGTCACCGACGCCCGCGACTTCCAGCAGCGCCTCAGCCACCAGGCCAGCCACGACGCGCTCACCGACCTCGCCAACCGCAGCCTGTTCGGCGAGCGGGTCTCCGAGGCGCTCGCCGCCGGCCCGCCGGAGCGGCTGCGGGTGCTGCTCATCGACCTCGACGAGTTCAAGACCGTGAACGACACCCTCGGCCACGCCGTCGGCGACGCCCTGCTGGTGGCCGCCGCGGACCGGCTGCGCGGGGCGGTGCGGCGCGGCGACATCGTGGCCCGGCTCGGCGGCGACGAGTTCGCGATCCTGCTGGAGCACGCCGACGACGCCGCCGCCCACGCCGTCATCGCCCGGATCGCGGCCGCGTTCGACGAGCCGGTCGACATCGGCGGGCACCGGCTGCGGCTGGCCGCGAGCATCGGCGTGGCGCTCGGCGCCGTCGCCGCCACGCCGCAGGAGCTGCTGCGCCGCGCCGACGTCGCCATGTACGCGGCGAAGGTCGACCGCGACGGCCCCCGCATCCGCCACGTCGACTACGCAGCGCCGCTGGACGTGCCGGTCCGCGCCCGCGCCACCCTGGAGCGGGACCTGCGCACCGGCATCGACGAGCAGCAGTTCTGCGTGGTGTACCAGCCGATCGTCGCCCTCGGCGGGGCGGACCTGGGCGCCGGCGGGGTGCCGGCGATGGTCGAGGCCCTGGTGCGCTGGGAGCATCCGGTGCGCGGGACGGTCCCGCCGGCCGACTTCATCCCGGTGGCCGAGTCGACCGGGCTCATCGTGCCACTCGGCCGGTGGATCCTGGAGCGGACCTGCCGGCAGGCGGCGCGGTGGCACGACACGTACGGCGCCGCCGCCCCGCGGCTGAGCGTCAACGTCTCGGCCCGGCAGCTGCAGGAGGCCGACTTCGCCGCCGACGTCGAGCGGGTGCTGGCCGCGACCGGGCTGGCCCCGCACCGGCTGACCGTCGAGATCACCGAGACGGCGACCCTGCACCCGAGCTGCGTGCAGTCGGTGCACGCGCTGCGCGCGCTCGGGGTGCGCATCTCCCTGGACGACTTCGGCACGGGGCACTCCAGTCTCAGCACCCTGCAGTCGTGCCCCGTCGACGAGATCAAGCTCGACCGCGCGTTCACCGGCACGTGTACCGCACCCGACGGCCGTACCGTCGCCGCGGCGGTGATCCAGATGGCCCGGGCGCTGCGGCTCGCCGCGGTCGCCGAGGGCATCGAGACCGAGGCCCAGGCGCGGCGGCTGCGGGAACTCGGCTACCCGCACGGGCAGGGCTACCACTTCGCGAAACCGCAGGCCGCGGAGCGCATCGCCGAGCTGCTGGCGGCCGGGGAGGCGCTCGCCGAGGCCCGGTGAATACGCCGCGGCTACCATGGGCGGTCGGCGGCAGGTGAGGAGCGGGCATGCGGTGGTTCCGGCGGAAGCAGGCCGTGCAGCCGACGGTCGACCCGGCGCGGCAGGCGGCGCTGATCGCCGACGTCCGCCGGCAGTTCGGCGGGCACGTCCCGAGCCCGGCCCACGAGCAGGCCGGCGCGCTGGCCCACCTGCTGCGCGGTGACGACGGCGTGGCCGTCGCGACCCGGATCGTGCACGACACGGCCGAGCACGCCCACGCCGAGATCCGCACCCGGGCCGCCGCCCGCGGGCTCGGCCTGGACCGGCGCAACTACCGCGCCATGTACCGGCAGCTGGGCCCCGACCTGCAGTACCGGCTGGCGGACGGGGTGTCGCCGTTCCACCCGTACGTGCACCTGACCGCGGCCCTGAGCGCCATCGAGGCCGACGTCAAGCGGGCGATGGTGGTGACCGACCCGAACTGGCTGCTCATCCACACCCTGGAGCTGCTCGACCTCACCGTGTCCGGCTGGGAGTTCGCCCGGGTCCCGGTCACCGCCGACGCCGCCGGCCTCGTGTCCCGCCTCATCGCCACCGCGACCCGGATGCGCCTCACCGAGGACGAGCCCCCGGCCCTGCCCCCGGGCATCCGCGAGGTGATGCGCAGCAACCGCACCCTGCAGGTCCACGACCAGGCCGGCACCGTCGTCGGCACCATCAACGTCGGCGCGGAGACCCGCCGCTCGTTCCTGCGCTGAGGGGCCCCGGCGGCGTCTGGTTGACTGGGGCGCGTTCCGGCACGGGAACGGGATCATCGCGAGGGAGCTGGGCCTTGGCCGCACGAGTCGTCCGCAAGGTGACGCCGACGCTGGACGTGGAGACGTCGCTGTGGGACCGGGGGCACGTGACGGTCGCCGGCATGGACGAGGTCGGCCGCGGCGCGTGGGCCGGGCCGATCACCGTCGGCATCGCGGTGCTCGCCAAGGGCTGCCCGGCGGTGCCGGAGGGCCTCGCCGACTCGAAGTTCCTGTCGGAGGCGCAGCGCGAGCGGATGGTGCCGGTGGTGCGCTCGTGGGTCGGGCAGTGGGCTGTCGGGGAGGCGTCCGTCGAGGAGATCGACCGGCTCGGCGTCACCGCGGCGCTGCGGACCGCGGGCTGGCGGGCGCTCGCGGCGCTACCGGCGCACCCGGACGTGATCATCCTGGACGGCGCGCACGACTACCTCAGCGACCCGATGGAGGAGACGCTGTTCTGCCCGGAGCGCAGCATCCCGCCGGTGCGCACCGAGGTGAAGGGCGACGCCAGGTGCGCCGTCGTGGCCGCCGCGTCGGTGCTCGCCAAGTCGCACCGGGACCTGCAGATGGCCGCGCTCGCCGGGCAGTTCCCGCAGTACGGCTGGGAGCGCAACGCCGGCTACGCGGGCGCCGCCGAGCACGTCGACGGGGTCGCCGCACACGGGCTCAGCGTGCACCACCGCCGGTCGTGGCGGATCCCCGCGCAGCCTGCGGGGGCGTGAGCGGCCCGGAGCGTAGCGGAGGGGCCGCGAACCATGGGCGCAGTGTTGGCTCGCGGCGGCGCCGGAGCGTAGCGGAGGTGACGGCGTGACCGGTCCGGAGCGTAGCGGAGGTGACGGCGTGACCGGTCCGGAGCGTAGCGGAGGCGGCGGCGTGAGCGGTCCGGAGCGTAGCGGAGGCGGCGGCGTGAATGACCTGGTAGAAACGGCAGCATGACGACGGCGGCGGCGATGCGGGCCGAGGCGGCCGCCCTGCTGCGCGCGGCGCCGGCGGTCGGGCTGCCGTTCGGCGACGAACACCGCCGCTGGATCGAGTACCGGCCGCGCCCGAGGCCCGGGGTGAGCCTCGGCGCGCTCGACCCGGCGGCCCGCAAGACCGCGCACCGGCTGCTGGCGACCGCGCTGCGCCCGCACGCGTTCGCGCAGGTCAGCGTGATCCTGGCCCTGGAGGAGGTGCTGGACCGCGAGGAGGGCTACCGCCGTGGCCGGCACAGCAACGACTACTGGGTCGTCGTGTTCGGCACGCCGGAGCCGGGGCGGCGGTGGGGGTGGCGGTTCGAGGGGCACCACCTGTCGGTCACGATGACCCTCGACGGCGACACCGTGCACCCGACCCCGGTGTTCCTCGGCGCGAACCCCCTCGCGACCCGGCACCGCGGCCGTGTCGTGACCCGTCCCCTCGCCCCCGAGGAGGACCTCGGCTGGGCCGTGCTGGACGCCGTGCCCGCCGGGCTGCGCGACCGGGTGGTGCGGGCGCCCGCCGCACCGCCGGACATCCGCAGCGGGCCGCGGGCGGCGGTGCCGCCGGTCCCGCCCGGGGTCCCGGCGGTCGAGCTGCCCGACCCGGCCCGGCACCTGCTCGACGACCTCGTCGCGGTGTACCTGGAGCGGCTGCCCGCCGACATCGCCCCGGCCGTGGACCGCGACGCGCTGAGCTTCGCGTGGGAGGGCGCGACCGAGCGGACCGGCCGGCACTACTACCGGGTGCAGGGGCCCGACCTGCTCATCGAGTACGACAACACCGCCGACGACCTCAACCACGCCCACACCGTGCTGCGCCGCCCGGACAGTGATTTCGGCGGCGACGTCCTGGCCGGTCACCGCGCCGAGTGGCACGGGACCGGCCCGGACCGCGGTCAGTAGACGTACGGCCAGCCGGCGGAGTCCCAGCCGAGGCGGTTGATGCCCAGGAACGACGCGCCGCTGTCGGCGTAGTAGTGGTAGACGAGCACGTCGCCGTCGGTGTCGGCGATGACGGCCTGGTGCCCGGGCCCGTGGATGGCGCCGTGGCCGGCGAGGACCTGGGTGCCGCCGCCGGCGGTCAGCGCGGTGCCGTTGCGGTCCGTGTACGGGCCGGTGATGCTCGCCGACCGGCCGACCATGACCCGGTACGTGCTGGCCGCGCCCCGGCAGCACGCGTCGAACGACACGAACAGGTAGTAGGCGCCGCCGTGCCGGTACACGACCGGGGCCTCGACGGCGCCGTTCGCGGACGGCCGGGAGGCGAGGGACCGCACCGCCGGGTCGGTCGTGGAGCGGCGGCCGGTGGCCGGGTCGAGCCGGATCAGCTTGATCCCGCTCCAGAACGACCCGAAGGTCAGCCACCACTGCCCGGCGGCGTCCACAACCAGGTTCGGGTCGATGGCGTTGTAGTCGACGGCGGTGCTGCTGTCGATGACGAGCCCCTGGTTCGTCCACGAGCCGGACGCGCCGGTCGGGCTGGTCGCCAGGAAGATCGCCGAGCGCTGCGAGCCGAACGTCGACGCCGAGTAGTACAGGTAGTAGCGGCCGTTGCGGTACGAGATGTCGGGTGCCCACAGGGCGGCGCCGCCGGCGGTGTACGCGGTGGTCCAGGGCGCGCCGCCGGGCCAGACGACCCCGGCGTTGCGCCACGCGGTGCGGTCCGTGGACGTCTTGAGCGGCAGGTTGTTGCCGGTGGCGGCGAGCAGGTAGGTGCCGGCGGGCGTCTTCGTCACCGACGGGTCGTGCACCCTGGTGTCGCCGGTGACGACACCGGGGTTCGGGTACGCGGCGAGGGTGGTGCCGGTCGCCGCGCCGGCCGGGTGCAGCGCGATCAGGGTGAGGCCGGCGGCCACGAGCGGCACGGTGAACAGCGCGAACAGGCGCCGGCGGGCGGGGTGTGGGGGAGCGGTCATCGACCTTCCGATCCTTGAGGCGGATCCGGATTGTGAGCGCTCTCATGTATAAGGGTCAATGCCATGCCCCCCGTCGCAGCGGGCGTGACCGTGGAAGTTTCAGGTGCCGCAGAAGGTCTGGTACGCGCCGAAGTCCGCCGGGGCGGGCTCGGCGTAACGGTCCAGGCCCGGCCGTGGCGTGAAGGGGTCGCTCACCACGTCGACGAGCCGCTCGAACGGGTCCAGGTCGCCGCCGGTCGCGGCGGCCAGGGCCTCCTCGACCAGGTGGTTGCGCGGGATGTACACCGGGTTCACCCGGTCCATCGCGTCCGCGTCGGGCCCGGCCGCCAGCCAGCGCGCGACCCAGGCGGCGCCGAGCGGGCCGGGCAGCAGCCGGCCGGCGGGTCCGGCGTCGCCCCGGGCCGCCGCGGCGAGGGCCCGGTAGGTCGACGTGTGGTCGGCGACGCCGGTCTCCATCAGCGTGAGCAGGTCCGTGACCAGGGCCGCGGCGTCCACGTCGGCGAGCCCCGCCGGCAGGCCGAGCTTCGCCCGCATACCGGCCGTCCAGACGGCCTCGTACCGGGGACGGAACCCGCCGAGGGAGTCCACGGCGAGCGCGACGGCGCGCTCCTGGTCCTCGTCGATGAGCGGTAGCAGCGCCTCGGCGAGCCGGGCCAGGTTCCACTCCGCGACGAGCGGCTGGTTGCCGTACGCGTACCGCCCGCCGTGGTCGATCGAGCTGTACACCGTCGCCGGGTGGTAGGCGTCCATGAACGCGCACGGGCCGTAGTCGATGGTCTCGCCGGAGATCGTCATGTTGTCGGTGTTCATCACCCCGTGCACGAAGCCGGCGAGCATCCACCGGGCGACGAGCGACGCCTGCGCGGCGACGACCGCCTCGAACAGCGCCAGATACGGCCGCTGCGCGCCGGCGGCCGCCGGGTGGTGCCGGGCGATCGCGTGGTCGGCGAGGCGCCGCAGCAGGCCGGCGTCGCCGGTGAGCGCGGCGTACTGGAAGCTGCCGACCCGCAGGTGACTGCCGGCGACCCGGACCAGCACGGCGCCCGGCAGCAACGTCTCCCGGCGCACCGGCCGGCCGGTCGCCACGACCGCCAGGGACCTGGTGGTGGGGATGCCCAGGGCGTGCATGGCCCGGCTGACGACGTATTCGCGCAGCATCGGCCCGACCGCGGCCAGCCCGTCGCCGCCGCGGGCGAACGGGGTGCGGCCCGACCCCTTCAGGTGCAGGTCACGGACCTCGCCGGCGGTGTCGACGAGCTCGCCGAGCAGCAGCGCCCGGCCGTCGCCCAGCCGCGGGGAGAACCCGCCGAACTGGTGCCCGGCGTAGGCCTGGGCGACCGGGGTGGCGCCGGCCGGGACGTCGGCGCCGATCAGCAGCCGCACCCCGTCGGGGCCGCGCAGCCACGCCGGGTCGAGCCCCAGCTCGGCCGCGAGGTCCGCGTCGAACGCGAGCAGCCGCGGCTCGGCGACCTCCTCGGCCTGCCAGGGCACCGCCATCTCCGCCAGGTCCCGGGCGAAACGGTTGTCCAGGGTCACGGTCGTCGCGCTGCTCACCCGACCGAGCGTACGTCGGGCGCCGCCGTACCCGACGTGGGCGCCGTCACGCGGGCTCGCGGACGCCGCCCGTCCCGCCGTCGCCGTCGCCGTCACCGCCGTCGCCGGGCATCGGCTCGACCGGGGCCGCCGGCAGCTCGTCCAGCGTGCCGGGCAGCAGCTCACCCGGATCGTCCGGCATCGGCTCACGCGGGTCGATCGGCGGGTACTCCTCGGGGTCAAGATCCGGATTCGTCATGCCAGCAGTATCTGGCACCACCGGGCCGCGCGCCTCCCGGCGGCGGGCGAAATCGATGGCCGTCGGGGGCCCGGCGGTGCGATGATCGACGCCTGGGTCGCTAGCTCAAGTGGCAGAGCATTCGACTGAGAGCCCGTCCGCTCTCCGCCTGCGCGGGTATGGACGTGCTTCCTTCTCCTTGTTGGATCGAAGGGTTCGGGGTTCGAGTCCCCGGCGACCCACCCATGCCGCCTGCGGAGACGGGGGACCGTGTGCTCGAGAAGCTGATCATTCGCAAGACGCTGCGGGTGCCGGCGAGCACCGGCGCGGCCGGTGACGGCTCGGCGGTGGCCCGCCAGCTGGACGCGGCGCTGCTCGACGCCGGGTTCTCCGCGTCGCGGGCGCTGCTGGAGCACGTCGGCGCCCTCGCGCCGGCGCCGGCGATGGACCTCGCCGCCACGGTCGTGTCCGCGGTGCGCGAGCTGGTCGGCGACCACGTCCAGCACAACGCCTACTTCATCGGCTTCCCGCACGACGTGCCGGACACCGTCGAGTTCTGGGTCGAGCGGCTGCGCGCGGCCGTGCTCGCCGGCGGCGGCACCCCGGCCGCGGTGACCGAGGCACAGCTGCGCGCCGCGGTCACCCACGGCGGGGTGAACCTGCTCGACCTGCCCGGGTACGGCACGTACCAGCACACCTACGACGAGCTGCTGGCCGCGCACGACGCGTTCGTCAGCGCCGCCGGCGACCGGCTGACGGTGCTGCACCTGGGCGGGACCGCCGAGGTGGAGGCGCAGCGGCTCTACCTGGCCCTGGCCGGCGGGATGACCCCGCTCGGCGAGGCGGACCTCGCCATCCTCAGCGAGCTGGCGCTCGCCTGCCTCGACGGCGCGCAGCCGGACACGGTCCCGGTGCGGGAGCACCGCGCCGTGCTCAACGGCGTCCGGCTCGTCCTGGGCCGGCCGCTGGTCGCCGTCGACACCACCACCGACGTGCTGCGCCTGGCCTGTCAGGTCTCCGGCGGGGACGCCTCGCTGGCGACGCCGGCCCGGTTCCGCTCGTTCCGGCGTCCGGAGCGGCGGGTCCTGCTGGCCGCGCTGGACGCGGTCGTCGCGGCGAGCCCGGAGAAGCTCGGTGACGTCGCGCGGTACGCGGAGCGGTGGAAGCGCCTGGGGGAGCGGCTGCACCCGCACGAGCACCGCCAGTGGCCGCACGCGCAGGAGGTGTTCGCGGTCGCCCGCGGCGAGCGGCGGGTCCGCAACCTCGCCGGGCGTGCCGAGGCGGCGATCAGCGCCGGGGCCATCGCACCGGCGGCGCGGGTGCTGTCGGCCGCGCCGGGCCTGCTGCTGCGCTCCGCGGACCGGCTGCTGCGGCTGGCGTCGCCGGCCGAGCAGGCCGCCGTGGTCGAGCAGGTCACCGGCGCGCTCGGCACCGCGTCGGGGCGGGTGCTCTGCTCGCTGCGCGAGCACGTCGGCAACCGGCTCACGCCCGCGACGGCCCGCATGTATGTGAACCGCTCGCGCCGCGCCTGGACCGGCCCGGACCAGCGGCCGCCGCTGCCGGCTGGCCTCGTCGCGGAGCTGTCCGCGCTGCTCGACGCGCAGATCGGCGCCCGGCTGCCGCAGCCGCGGCGGCCGCTGCTGGTGGACCCGGACGTGCTCGACGTCGCGCTGCCCCTGTCGGGCAAGGCGGCCGAGGGCGGCTTCGCGGTGCTGCCGCGCGGTTCGCGGGCGCCGGTCACCGGTGAGCTGCTGCGCTTCTTCACCTACTGGCGCCAGACCAGCCGCCGCACCGACTTCGACCTGTCGGTGCTGCTGCTCGACGACGGGTACCACACGGCGGGCCAGGTGTCGTGGACCAACTACCACCACGACGGCATCGTGCACTCCGGCGACATCACCGACGCGCCGGACGGCGCGACCGAGTTCATCGACGTGCCCCTGACGATCGGCGTGCGCTACGTGGTGCCGCAGGTGCACATCTACTCGGGCGAGTCGTTCGACGAGGTCGCCGAGTCGATGTTCGGGTACCAGACCCGCGCCCTGGACCAGCGCGGCGCGCCGTTCGACGCCCGCACCGTGCGGGCCCGCTCGGACCTGCGCGGCCCGGGCCGCATCGCGCTGCCGATGGTGTTCGCCAACGGCGGGCAGGGCTGGCAGGCCGTGTGGCTGCACCTGTACCTGCACGGCCGGGCGTCCTTCAACCGGGTGGAGGACAACACGTTCACCACCGCCGACCGGGTCCGGGCCTTGATGGAGCGGCGGTACCTCACCGTGGCCTACCTCGTCGACCTGTGGCGGTCGCGGGCCGAGGTGACGACCTGGGACGGCCGGCTGCCGCAGGAGCCGGTCACGTTCATCGGCCTCGAGGCGCCGGAGGGCCTGCCGGACGGCTCGGAGGTCTACACGCTGGACCGGCTCAGGGAGCTGATCCCGGCATAAGCGGCGGCGGCCGAGGCCATGTGGGCGCTTCCTTCTTTCCGTTCGAGTCGGGAGCCCCCGCGCAAGCGGGGGATCTGGTAGTCAGCGTCCACGCTCTCCTCGGCCGTCGCGTCACCCCGACCACGCACCGGCCCGTCCGGTTGCCTCGGGCTGGTGTCGTACATGCGGCTGACAGGCGAATGGATCATTGGGGAACCTTTAGGGCTCCAACGGAAAGATCTAGACCGGTCGCGTGAGGTGTCGTGAACAACGCCATGGGCAGCGCCGTGGGCAGTGCCCATGGCGGCTCCGCCGGCGGTGTCGTCGGCGGCACCGGCACGGGCCTCACGGTCGGTGTGCTCGGCCCCACGCTCGTGCGGCGGGACGGCACCGACGTCGCCGTCGGCGGGCCGGCGCCGCGGACGGTGCTGTGCCGGCTGGTCGTCGCCGGCGGCCGGTACGTGTCCATCGACGCGCTGGTCGACAGCCTGTGGCCGCACGACCCGCCGCCGAGCGCCCGGATCACCGCGCAGGGCTACCTGTCGGTGCTGCGCCGGGCCCTCGAACCGGACCGGCCGGCCAGAGCGCCCGGGCGGCTGCTCGTCCGCGACGGCACCGGGTACGCGCTGCGGCTGGAGCCGGGCACGCTGGACACCGACCGGTTCGCCGCGGCCCTGCGCCGGGGCCGGGACCTGCTCGACGGCGGCGACCCCCGCGCCGCCCTCACCCGCCTCGACGAGGCGCTCGCGCTGTGGCGGGGACCCGCCTACGCCGACTGCGCCGACCGCGTGTTCGTGCTCGCCGAGGCGCAACGGCTGCGGGAGCTGCGCACCGCCGCCACCGAGCACCGGCTCGCGGCGCTCATCGAGCTCGGCGCGCACGAGACGGCGGCCGCGCAGCTGCGGGCGTTCCTCGCCGCGTATCCGCTGCGCGAACGCGCCTGGGCGCTGCTGGCGCGGGCGCTGTACCTGGCCGGCCGGCAGGGCGACGCCCTCACGGTGCTGCGTGACGCCCGGCACCGCCTGATGGACGAGCTCGGCGCCGAACCCGGCGCGGAGCTCACCGGGCTGCACCACGAGATTCTGGACCGCATGGCCGGCGGGCCACCGGCGGGCAACCTGCCGCACGCCGTGTCCGCGCTGGTCGGGCGGGAGGCGCAGGTACGGGCGGTGGACGGCCTGCTGCGCCGGCACCGCCTGGTCACGCTCACCGGTGCCGCCGGGATGGGCAAGACCCGCCTCGCCCTCGCCGTGGCGGCGGCCCGCACCGACGCCGACGGGCCGTGGTTCGCCGACGTAGCCGGCCTGCCCGAGCCCGCGGCGCTCGCTGCCCGCGTCTGCGCGGCGCTGCGGATCCCCGGCCGCGGCGACACCGGCGCCCTCGTCGCGGCGCTGCGGTCGCGGCGGGTGCTGCTGGTCGTGGACGGCTGCGAGCACCCCGCCGCCGGCGCGCTCGTCTCGGCCCTGCTCAACGCCTGCCCGCAGGTGCGGGTCCTGGCCACCGGCCGGGAGCCGCTGCGCGTCGACGGCGAGCAGCTGTTCGAGGTGCCGCCGCTGTCCGGCGACGAGGCGGTCGAGCTGTTCACCGAGCGTGCCGCGGCGGTGCTCAGCGGCTGGTCGCCCGGGCCCGGCGAGCGGCAGCTGGTCGCCCGGATCTGCGCGGCGCTGGACGGCATGCCGCTGGCGATCGAGTTCGCCGCCGCGCAGATCCGGATGCTGTCGCCGGCGCAGATCCTGGAGCACCTCGACGACCGGTTCGCGGTGCTGGCCGGTGCCCGCACCACACTGCTCGAGCTGATGGACGCCTGGTACGAGCGGCTCACCGGCGCCGAACAGCGGCTGCTGCAGGCCCTGGCGGTGTTCGACGGCGGGTTCGGGCTGGCCGCGGCCGGCGCTGTCGCGGGGCGCGGCAACGTCCTGGCCGACCTGACCGCCCTGGTGGAGAAGTCGCTGGTGACGGTCGTGGCCGGGACCGGCGAGCGGCGGTTCGCGCTGCTGCAGACCGTCCGGCAGTACGCGGTGCGCCGCACACCCGCCGAACGCCGGCAGGCGCTGGGCGAACGGCACACCGCGTGGCTGGCTCAGGCCGCCGGGCCGCCCTGCTCGTCCCCGGGCAGCTGAACCCCGGTGAGGTCGGCGCAGTGCGCCAGCAGCGCCTCCAGCAGCGCCGGGTCCAGGACGGTGCCGTCCGGCTGCCAGTCCCGGTCGGTGAAGTACCGGCCGGTGACCTGGACGCCGGGGCCGGTGCCGGTGGCGAGGCGCACCTCGGCCCGGGCGGCGTCCTCGGGGTCGGCCGGCGCGGTGTCCCCGCCCATCTTGGTGCGCACCCAGCCGGGGTCCAGCGCGTTGCTCAGCGTCGACGGCCAGCGGCGGGCGATCGCGACGGCGAGCATCAGGTCCAGCAGCTTCGTCGTCGAGTACGCCGTGAAGCCGTTCCACGGGCGCCGGTCGAACTGCAGGTCGGCGAGGTCCACGGCGCCGCCGGCGGCCATCGCCGAGGACACGAACACCAGCCGCCCCGGCTGCGGCAGCAGCGCCGTGAGCAGGTACGGCGCGAGCACGTTGACCTGGAACATCGACTCCAGGCCGTCGCCGGTCAGCTCCCGCTCCGAACTGTCCAGGCGGGCGATGCCGGCGTTGTGCACGACGGCGTCGAGGCGGCCGTACGCCCGCAGGGAGCCGGCGAGGGCCGTGGTCCCGGCCAGTGAGCTCAGGTCGCCGACCGCGACGCCGGCCGCGCCCGGCAGCGCCGCCTTGGCGTCCGCGGCGCGGTCCTCATTACGGGCGTGCACGATCACCCGGTGCCCGCCGGCGATGAGCTGTGCCGCGGCGTGCCGGCCGATGCCGTCGGCGGATCCGGTGACAAGAACGGTGCGCATGAATTGTCCCTTCGTTGTGTGCGCCCCCACGATGATCGTGACCGTTGGGAGCCCGTCGGGACCTGGTTGGGACCTGGTTGGAGTCCGGTTGGAGACGGCCTCCGGTGCCGTGCGACCGGCATGCACCGTTGCGCGTGCCGGTCGCACGGTAGCTTTCAGGCGGAAGATTCTCGGCCGGGACCAGTGGAACGTGGATCTCGACGATCGTTGCCATGCCGCCTGATCTAACAGGAAGCGCCCGGCGTCCGCTGCCGACCCGCCGACCGATCCCGTCGGCACAGCCGAAGCGTCCAGCAACCGTATGCTCTGCCCGTGGCGGTCAAAGGCGGTGTCGTCGCCGGGCTGGCGTTGCTGGTGCTTGCCGGGTGCGGGGGTTCGACGAGGCGGGGGCCGGCCCCGGCGCCGGCGCCGTGGCGTTCGAGCCGGACGGCGCCGGCGCCTGTGGTTGTCGCGTCGGCGAGTGCGAGCCCCAGCGCCGGCGGCAGTCCCACCCTGGCGGTCGGCGCGGTGGCGAGCGTGCAGATGATGCGGACCGAGCCTGAGGTCGTCAGGCCGTTCGCGTGTACACCGCCGGCGCCGGAGCGGCCCGAGGTCATCGTCGAGGTGGCGCCGGTCGGTCCGGGGACGGTGGACCTGGTCGTGAGGCTGGAGTACGCCGCCGACACCGATAGCGACCGCTACCGTGGCGCCGTGCCGATGCGATTCGACGCCGCGCGGAACGTGTTCGCCTACCGGTTGCCGGCGGTCAGCCGGGCCAACCTGTCGCCGCGGACCGCGAACATCATCCTCACCGTGCACGTCGAACACCGCGTGGACCCACGGGAGCTCGCGGCACCGGCGTCGTTCACGGGATTCATCCGAGTCGTTGAAAGCTGCCCGGACCGCTAGGCCGTCAACGACACCCTCAAAGGCCAACTCGACCTCGAACTCCACGGCGGACGCAGCATCGAAGGCGTCACCGCCCGCGCCGCCCGACGCCTCCTACGTCAGTTCTTGCCGAGGTCGCGGGGTGTGGTGCCGGTTTCGGAGATGATGCTGCCGCTGGAGCAGGTCGTGCCGGGCTCCAGGGTGGCGTTCTGCCTGAGCGCGGCGATGAACGTGTCGATGCGTCGATCGTCGGCCCGGTCGGCCATCAGCTGGTAGCCCCATGCCTGCAGCGAGATCGGCTTGCGCAGGCCGGGGAACGGGCTCATCAGCATGAAGTCGCGGCCGCGGACCTTCGTGGCCAGGGCCTCGACCTGATCGGCCGGCAGGTCGGGGTGGTACGTGATCCAGACCGCGCCGTGCTCGAGGCTGTGCACCGCGTGCTCGCTGGCGATCGGCGCGGGGTACACGTCGCCGAGGCAGCGCTGCCAGTTGGGGTTGTGCGGTCCGCCGGCGGGCGGTTGGTACTTGTAGTTGATCGGGCCCCAGCTGTGCGCCTGATCGAGCGAGTCCGGATCCGTCTGGCCGTAGTTGACGATGCCGTCGATCTGTGCGGCGCGATCCTGCCAGGTGCGGCTCTTGTCCTGATAGATCCGGTAGGTCTGGTAGCCGGCGAAGCCGATGAGGCCGAGGACGACGACCGCGACGGCGGCGATCACCGCGATCACCGTGGTCGCCGCCCCGCCGCTGCGCTGCCCGCCGTTGCCGGTGCCCACCGTGGCGGCATACGGGGCCGCCACGCCCGGCGCAACGGTGCCCGGTGCGGGCGGCTGCGCCATGCCCCACCGGCCGGCGGTGGCCGGCGCCGTGGTGGCCGGCGGCGCCGTGGTGCCCGGCGGCGGGGCGGCGGCGTTCGGCCATGGCGCGACCGCCGGGGCGGCGGGGGTGGTCGGCGGGGCAGCGGGGGCGGTCGCCGGGGCGGCGATCGCGGCCATGCCGGACGGGACAGGGTGGGTGTTCGCCGCGGGCGCCACCACGGCCGGGATCGCCGGTGCCGGTGCCGGTGTGGCCGCCTCGTCGCCCGGCAGCCGGCCGGGACCGACGGGGCTGAACAGGCTGCCTTCGGCGACGACGAGTTCGGGCTGGTCGATGACGGTCGGCGCAATGCCCAGGGTGCGGTGCAGCACCGTGGCCGCCAGCGGGATGCGGGACGATCCGCCGACGAGGAACACCCCGCTGATCTCCTCGCGCGGGATGCCGGACTCACGCAGGGTGGCCAGGGTGAGCGCCGCGGTCCGTTCGAGGACCGGCAGGGCCGCCTTCTCGAACTCCTCACGCGTGAGGTGCAACGTCGTGTCGACCAGCGGAATGGTCAGGTCGGCCGCGGCGTGGCGGGACAACTGCTCCTTCGCGGCGCGGGCGGCCCGCCACAGCAGCTGCCGCGCCTGCTGGTCGGCCGGGTCCTGCGGCCAGTCCAACCGCCCCCACTGCGCTCCCGCGCTGCCGGTCACCGACCGGGCGTGCCGGACGATCGCCGCATCGAGGTCCAGCCCGCCCACGTCGTCGAGGCCGGTGCTGGCGACCACCTCGAACCCGGCCGCCGACGGCCGCACGACGCTGACGTCGAACGTGCCCGCACCCAGGTCGTACACGACGAGGCAACGGCCCGGCGTGATCTGCCGGTCGAGCACCGAGGCGAAGTAGGCGGCCGCGGCCACCGGCTCCGGGACCAGGCCGGCCTCGCCCAGCCCGGCCTGCCGCGCCGCCTCGGCAAGCACGCTCTTCCTGGCCCGGCCCCAGGTGGCCGGGTGGGTGATCACGACGTCCGCCGGCGGCCGGCCGGCAACGCGCCGGGCTTCCGTCGCGACCCGCTGCAACACCGCCCCGATCAGCTCGGTCACCCGCAGCTCACGCTCGCCCAGCCACACGGTGGTGTCATCGATGCGTCGTTTCGGGTTGGCCTCGAAGCCGGCGGGGAACGACAACGCGGCGCGCTCGGCATCGGCTCCGGTCAGGACCGTCCCGTCCGGCCCGACGAACACCGCCGACGCCAGCAACGGTGACACATCGAACAGCAACGACCGCAGCCGCCCGTCGGGACCCAGCAGCGATGCTGCCGTAGCCGAGGTGCCGAAGTCGATCCCCAGGCGGTACGTGTCGCTTCCCACGCATGCGAGGCTAGCGATCGGCGGCGTGGATCGAAAACCCGCCGTCGGCGCGCGAGCGGGCCGGCGGGGCGAGGTGCGGGTATGTGCTCGCCCGGCGGCGCATGAGGATGAAGACTGGCGGGCATGGCTGATCTGAGTGATCCGAAGGCTGTGTTGCACCACTACCTGCGGGAGACTCGCGACGACCTGATCTGGAAGCTCGACGGGCTGAGCGAACGCGAGGCCAGGCTGCCGCGCACCGCGACCG
>NZ_JBFAIC010000006.1:0-226721 GCF_040654515.1 Dactylosporangium sp. NPDC050688 | reverse complement strand
CGCGGCACGTTCATGCACGCCTGGGTCAGACCCGCGTACTGCGAGGTGGAGGAGTTGGTGACGTCGACCTCGGTCAGCGCCACGTCCACGCCGAGGGCGGCGAAGCTGGACAGCGTGGTCTGGAAGTTGCCCGGCAGGGAGCTGCCGCCGGTGAAGTGGGTCTGCAGGCCGACGCAGTCGATCGGCACGCCCCGGGACTTGAAGTCCTGGATCATCCGGTACATGCCCTGGGTCTTGGCGTAGGACCAGTTCTCCACGTTGTAGTCGTTGTAGCACAGCTTCGCGGCCGGGTCGGCGTTGCGCGCGGCGCGGAACGCGGCCTCGATCCAGTCGTTGCCGGTGGCCTGCAGGTTCGACTGGCGGCGGCTGCCGTCCTCGTTGAACGCCTCGTTCACCACGTCCCAGTAGGCGATCTTGCCCTTGTAGTGGGCCATCACCCCGTTGATGTGGTCGATCATCGCCTGCCGCAGTGTGCTGCCGCTGATCCCGCCCCACCACGACGGCTGCTGCGCGTGCCACGCCAGGGTGTGCCCGCGCACCTTCATCCCCCGCTGGGTCGCCCAGTTGTAGATCTGGTCGCCGGCGCTGAAGTTGAACTGACCCCGCTGCGGCTCGGTCGCATCGGGCTTCATCTCGTTCTCAGCCGTGATCATGTTGAACTCACGGCCGGCGATCGTGCTGTACGTCGAGTCGCCCAACCGGTTCGCGGCGATGGCCGTGCCGAAGTACCGGCCCGACTGCGCCGCGGCGGCGCCGAGCGTGCTGGCCGCAGCGTTGGCGGCGGGCATCATCATCACCACGGTGCCCGCGGCCGCTGCCAGGACGGCGCTGAACGCCGCAGTGAGCCGCAACTTTCGCCGCCGTGGGGTGCCGGCGGAGTGACGTAGGGGGTTGGCTGCCACTATGGCCTCCTTTTGCGGTTCTGCGGCCGGGCCCGCGATCACCGCACGCGCGGCCGGCCGTCGCCGGCACGCGTGCCGAAGGGGGTGTCGTGGGATCGCACGATCCGGACCGAGAACGGTGGGTGTCAATGCCACGCCATGCTGACACGTCAATATCCACCTGACAATAGTTTCCGAAAATTTCGGTGACCTTTGATCGCCGTCCCTGCTCCAGGGCACAACGGCGTGCAGTGGACGCCTCGGACCGGCGGCCCGCGCAGCGGCGCCTACCTGCAAGCCAGTGACTGGCGGCTGCTTGAGCGCTTCAGTTGCCGGTACCGGCGAGGCCGTCGAAACTTTCGAGCGCTGCGGCCTGCCATCCGCCCGTCAGAGCGGCGGGGTGAGCGTCGGGCGCTCGGGCTGCCGGTCGGGGTCGTCCCAGAGCAGGACCAGGTCGCGGTCGGTGCGCTGGTGCTCCGGCTCCGCGGCGGCCTGGTTGCGGAGCCGGCGGACCTGGTCGGGCAGGTCGTCGCGGTGCACGCCGTCGAGGTCGTGGCACAGGGCTGCGGCGAACCGCTGGCCCGGGCAGTCCTCATGGGCTCCGTCCGGCGTCCCCGGGCAGGAGCCGCGGCGCCACAGCATGACCGGCACGCCCTGATCGAGCATCGCGCCGAGCGCGGCGGTGTTCACCGGGGAGGTCGGGAAGACCGGCACGTACGGCTCGAGGAGCCGGAGTTCGGCCCGGAACACCTGGAGATCAAGATCTCCGAGTCTGCACGGCATGCGGCGCAGCGGTGCGGCCGCGGCGTCGCCGATCGCTCTCCAGCGCTCCAGCCAGACCCGCGCCAGTCCCGGGTCGGTGTCGTCGGAGCGGTCCAACGAGCGGACCACCACCGGATACTCCATGCCGAGGGTCGACCATGGCCTTTCATCGGTGTGCCAGTCCTCGAAGTCGATCTCCAGGAGCCGGTAGGGCGCGACGAACTCGAGTCGCACCTCGCCGGCGAACCGGTTGACGGCATCGGCGACGGCGCGGCGCACAAAGTCCCTCGCCTCGGTGAGGTCCACGGGGCGTTCCGTCTCGGCGGCGACGCTGACGTTCGACGCGTCCTGGTAGTTCCACACGGTGTACCGGAAGCGGCCGGGCTGCTCCGCCGACGGCACCATTCGGATGATCAGCGACGGGCGGGTGGGCGGCGGCAGCCGGAGGAGCGAGTCGACGCCGCGGGCGGCGGCGGCCCGCACCACCCAGTCGCGCAACGGCTCCGCCGTCGGGACGAGGCCGGCCACGTAGTCCAGCACGTGCGGCAGGCCGGTCGTCGGGGGGATGAGCTCGGTGAGCTCCGCGACCACGTCGCGGTAGTCGTTGAGCGGCAGCTCCGGGTCGCGCGCACCGCCGGCGACGGTTCGGAACGCGCGCCGGTGCTCGCTCGGCGCCGCGACCCGGCAACCGGCCAGCAACGCCAGGAGCTCGCGCTCCTCGACGTCGGCCAGGAAACCGCCGCGCCGCGGTCGCTGCTCACCCCGGACGGCAGGGCCGGGACGGTGGTGCAGGTCGTGGGCGCGCAGCAGCCGCTGGTAGTCCGGTGCCGGCATGTCGCGCAGGCTCCCGACCGGCTCGGCGTGCGTGGTCCGTTGCTGCTTGTGGGTGCTGTGCACGACGCCGAGGACGGCGCCGGTCTCGAGGTCGATCACCGGGGCGCCGCTCATGCCACCCCTCGCCTCGCCGTCGAATCCCAGGGTCCGTTCCGCTCGCCCGCTGAAGACCAGGTCGATGCTCATCACCTCGTGTGCGCCGCCCTGCCCGGTGTACCCGAGGCCGAGGTACCGTTCGCCCAGCACCGGCTGGCGGTCCGCGAGGCGGAGTGCGGGATGCCCGGCGGGCGCCGGCTGCACGTACAGCACTGCAAGGTCGGTGGTGGTCGTGTCCGGGGTCCAGCGCACGGTGGCGGTGCGCCACTCGTCACGCCACCGGACCCGCACCGTGTCCTGACCGTCCACCAGATGCCGGGCGGTGAGCAGGACACCGGGCGCGATGAAGAAGCCGGTGCCGATGGCGGCTCCGTCCACGATGACGACGCAGTCGGCCGCGTGGCGGCGCAGGTCCCCTTCGAGGCCGGCACCGAGGCCGGCCAGGATCGCGGCACCGGTCTGCGGCTGGCTGAGGTACCGGGCCACACTGTGCCACTCGATGCCGTTGTCGACAGCGACGTTGGTGATCCAGCCGCCGAACTCGACCGGCAGCGCGCTGGGCATGGCGACCACATCGCCCCGGGCGGCAACGTTTGTCCAGGAGCCCACGTTGCGCAATGACTGCCCGGGCGGCGGTCGCAGCCGCCGGAGCACGGCCGGGCTGCCGAGGGGCGTGCCCAACGTGATCAGCGCCCGCACCTTGAGCGCCGGATATGCGCACAGCGTCTCGTACACGGCGATCGCGCCGAACGAGTGCGCGACGATCACCTGCGTGTCGTCGGTGATCGCGGCGGCGATCCGTCGTTGCACGGCGGCGCGGAGCCGTTGATCGGTGAAGTAGCGGCTCACCCGCTCCACGACCGCCGCGCCGGCGCTGTCGACGATCACCTGGCCCAGTGCGGTCCGGCTGAGGACGCGCAGGACCGTCGCGCGCACCCGGGACCAGGCCCCGGCGCCGGTGGCCGTGTCGCCCGAGCCCACCGCATGCAGCCAGCCGAGCAGCACCGCCCGTTCGAAGTCGGTCTGGTCCGCCTGCTGGGCCGGGCTCACGGTGGCCGGCTCGCCGTCGAACAGGTCGGCCAGCCGCAGCACCTCGACGGTTTCGGTCACCCGGACCGTCACCTGCTGCGGATCGCCGGCGGCGCGGAGCAGCCCGTCGGCGATCGCCGCATGCCACGTCGCGGCGACCTGCGCGGTACTTCGAAGCGACGCGACCATCCCTTCGACGCAGAGTACGGACGCCGGGCGGCGGGTCGTCCCGACGGGACGGTCGGGCGACGGGTCGGGCAGCTCGATGCCGAGGCGCTGGGCGAGGTGGCGGCCCATCAGCGCGAACGGCTCCATCGACGGGTCGACGGTGCCGGTGCCGAGCGGGTGGGCGAGGAGGGCCTCGATGCTCTGGCCGGTGCCGCCCCAGCGTTGCAGGTGCTCGCTGAGCACCTCGTACACGCTCCAGTCCTGGCTGGTCGAGGTGCCGCGGGCGAGCAGCTCGGCGGTGCCCGGCCGCCACCGCAGCTGGGACCGCGGGCCGGTGGGCGCCGCGGGGAGCCGCTCCAGCAGCCCGCTCACGAGTACTTCGGCGAGTTCGGCCGGGCCCGCGGCGGGCAGCAGCTCGCGTTGCAGGACCTGCAGCAGCGGCAGCGACAGTACCGGCGCCGCGGCGAGGATGCGGGCCAGGGTCTGGGCGTCCGGGGTGGCCCGGGCCTGGAACGCCCGGACCCGGTCGGCGGGGGACAGGCCGGCGTTCGTCGCGCCGGCCGGGCGGGCGTCGGGGGTGCGGGCCCAGACGGCGTCGACCCAGCCGGCGCCGGAGGCCACGGCGTGGGCCCAGCGGCGGACGTCGTGCGGGCGCAGCGTGACGACCGGCAGGGCCACGGCGCCGGGCTCGTCGTCGCTGTCCCACCAGGCCCGCACGACGTCGGCGGCGGTGTTGACGGCGCCGGGGCGGCGGGCCCGCAAGGCCACCGTCGGGCTGCCCAGCGCGGTGAAACCCCGGTACTGCTCCGGCAGCAGGTGCAGCACGGCGACCGGCATGAGCCGGGCCCAGCGGTGCAGCAGCGTCCAGATCGGGGGTGCGTACCAGGGATCGGTGGTCGCGTCGGTCGCCACGAGGACCAGCCGGCGGCCGGTCGGGTCGGTGAGCCGCAGCGGCCCGTGCGCGGCGCCGGTGCCGTCGCGCAGCAGCACCGAGCCGCCGGCCTGCCACCGCAGGGTCCAGCGGGTCACCTGACGGAACGCGCCGGTGCGGCGCAGCAGCGACTCGAAGTCGCCGAGGGCGTCGGCCCACGCCGCGGCGACGGGGGAGTCGTCGACGACGATCGCCACGTCGAGCCCGCGGTCCCAGCCGGGCCGGGTGACGACGGTCAGCCGGCCCGCGTCGGCGGTCGCCTCGACGGTCGCGTCGACATCGACGACGGGCGGGCCGGGCCGCCGGATCCGCCGGAACGGGGCGAGGGCGTGCCCGGCCGGCACGGGCCGGCGCCGGGCCGCGGCGGTGCCCAGGCCGACGGCGACCGCCGGCACGCCCGCCACGGCGGCGCCGGCCGGGGTGGCCTCGACCAGCTCACCGCCGGTCACCCCACCGGCCGGTGCGGGCTGCTCGGGCCGGGGCGCGGGCTCCGCCGGCGGGTCGGCCGTGCCGTCGCGGCCGGCAGGTTCGCCGGTCGCCGCCACCGCCGGCTCCGGTGCCGGCCGGTCCTGCCGGGACGCGATCGTGGCCAGCCACAACGCGTCGGCGACGGCCTCGGCGGAGCAGCCGGGGACGGCGGCGGCGACGGCACGCACGACCCGGTCGATCACTTGCCGTTCAGCTCCTCCAGCAGGATCCGCCCCACCCGCTCGCGGGCGTCGCCGTCCGGGGCGGGCTCGCCGGAGACCAGGTGCAGGAAGTTCAGCAACTGGTCCAGGGCCAGGTTGTCACCCTCGACGAGCCGTTGCGCGAAGCGGTAAATCTCTTCGCGGTGGGTGTCCTCGACGCCGGGGAGGTGCCCGGCGACGACGTCGCGGATGAACGTCTCGGTCGCCGTGGGCATCTCGAAGCGGACGCACCGGCGCAGGAACGGCGCCGGGAAGGTGCGCTCGCCGTTGCTGGTGAACACGATGACGGGCCAGTGCGTCCGGTGGACGACGCCGCCGGTGACGTCGTACATCGCCCGGTCCGCACCCCGCACCCGATGCGCGGCACCGGCGGCACGGACCAGCGCGGGGATGTCGAACTCGCCCTGCTCGAGCACGGTGAGCAGGTCGCTGGGCAGATCGAAGTCGATCTTGTCGATCTCGTCGATGAGCACCGCACGGGGGCGGTCACGCGCGGCCAGGGCGGTGCCGAGCGGGCCGAGCGTCACGAACCGCTCGACCTCGGTGCCCGTCGCCGCCTGTGCCTGGGTGGCGTGCAGCCGTCCGAGCGCGTCGTACTGGTACAGCCCGTCGGTGATCGTGCTGCGGGAGGTGATGTGCCACTCCAGGGGCTCGCCGAGCTGCAGTTCGGCGGCGATGCGGGCGACGAGCGTCGACTTGCCCGAGCCGGGCGCGCCGGTCAGCAGCAGCGGCCGGCGCAGGTACAGCGCGGTGTTCACCGCGTCGAGCAGCTCGGGACCGATGACGAAGCGTTCGACGGCGGTCGCCCGGTCCCGCCACGGCGGCGCGTCGGGCAGAGCCCGCCACGCGTCGGCCTCGCGGGCCGGATCACCGGTGCCGGTGAAGATGTGCCAGGCGGCGGCCATGTGCCTCCTCTTTCGGTGCGCGAGCAGCGGTGGGCATCAGACGGACTCCGCGGCGGCCAGCGGCGGCAGGGAGAACTGGGCCCGGCCGCGCGGGTCGTCCCAGATGACCGCCGGTCGCAGGCCGGGGAAGCGGGGCAGCTCGTCCGGCAGCACCTGCCGGCGGGCCGGCGCCGACACACCGGACACGGCGCTGCGGATGTTGTCGTGCTGGGCCGGTTGCAGCACAGCCGGGAACCACACCACGAAGCCGCACCCTTCCCGCAGCAGGATCCGCAGCGTGTCGGCCCGCTCCGGCGGCGCGGTGCCCAGCTGCCACGGCTCGTGCGCCTCGTCGCGGATCCGTTCGCGGAGCCGCTGGTGGTCGGCGAGCAGGTCGTCGGGGAGCGGGTCGGGGATGGTCTCCCACCGGGCCCGGCCGGTCCGCTCGACGAGCCGCTCGTGCAGGGCCGGCTGGCGGCGCCGCCGCGACCAGCGCAGCCGAGGGCGGGCCCACGCGCTGAGCGGCTCGGGCTCGTCGTCGACCTCGCGTACCGGCCAGTGTTCGATGCCCTTGGACAGCAGCGCGTGCGGCACCGCCAGGTCGACCAGCAGCGACCGGGCGGACGGCACGGTCCGCAGGACCGTCTTCAGCGCCTCCAGCAGGCCGTCGGGCGTGCGTGCGCACGGCACCCGGCCCACGATGTCGTCCCCGGTCGACACGAACGTCCAGCCGACAGCGGCCGGCCACGGCGGCTCGCCGGGCCCGGGTTCGTCGCCCAGGTCGAGCAGCAGCCAGGCGCTGCTGTCGCGGCGTCCGGCGTAGAGGTCCTCGGCGTTGGCGAGCTGATGGCCCTGCCCGGCGATCCACGACGCGAACGCGGCCGGGCTCGCGCCGACGGCGGCCGCGACACCGACCACGAAGCGGGTCAGCGCCCGCAGTGCCGGTGCCGTGCCGGCCCGCCGCTCGTGCAGGTCGGCGTCGGCCGCCTCGACGAGCAGGGCGTCCACCGACGTGCCGGTCGGCCAGGCACCGACCTCCCGCCGGTAGATCGACTGGAGCCGGCCCAGCTCGACCGTGTGCGCGCCGAAGCCGGCGCACACGGTCCTGGCCGCGGCCGCCCGCCGCAGCGCCAGCACGGTGTCCGCGACCCGGGACGCGCCGGCGCCGAGCACCTCGATCCGGTCCGCCACGGCGGCCAGCTCCGGTCCGGTCCAGTGCACCGGCGGCGCGACGTGCGCGGCGACCAGCACCGGCCGGTACCGGTCGGCGACGTCGGAGGACAGCTCCACGACCGGTGCGGGCCCCGCGGGCGCGTGCCGCAGCGCCTCGGCGACCGGCGGGAACGCCTCACGCAGGTCCGCGACCGCCCGGCACAGCACCTCGCCGCCGAGCGTCCCGGCGCCGGCCGGTGCCGGGGGGAAGTTGGACACGATCCCCACGACGCGTTCGGCGCCGCCCGGTTCGCGGCGCAGCAGCGGCCCGCCGGACATGCCGTGCGGGCTCTCGCCGTAGGCGGCGGCCATCTCCCGCACGTGCAGCCGGATCGCCCGCGCCCTGCCGACCACCGCCTCGGCGGAGCTCACCTGCCCGATCAGCGCGATCGTCTCGACGGCCGGGTTGAGCTGAGGGAAGCCGGCGATGCGGCCCTCGTCGTACTCGCGGACCTCGGTGCCGAGGGGCAGCGCCACCGCCGCGAGGTGTCGGCGCAGCGCCCCGGCGTCGTCGCCGGCGCGGTCGTCGTCGAGCGCCAGCAGGGCGGCATCGAGGTCCGCCACG
Organism: Dactylosporangium sp. NPDC050688; assembly: GCF_040654515.1. Classification (NCBI taxonomy): domain Bacteria; kingdom Bacillati; phylum Actinomycetota; class Actinomycetes; order Micromonosporales; family Micromonosporaceae; genus Dactylosporangium; species Dactylosporangium sp. NPDC050688. The sequence goes on along the minus strand of NZ_JBFAIC010000006.1, from coordinate 218,670 downwards.
TGGTGGACGTACCCGAGCGGCACGATGACGCACCCGTCCGGCGCGGCGGGATGGTGCAACCGCAGCCACAGCCGCGCCTGCGTGCCACCGGCCTTGCGCACGCAGTGCCAGGCCGTCAGGGCGTGCCGGTCGTCGATGACGAAGGCGCTGCGCAGCGTCCCCTCCGGCCAGGTCCTGAGCTCGGCCGTGGTGAGCAGACGGCCGACCCCGCGCTCCACCATCGCTACCGGCCTCCGGCCGCGCTCCGCCGGCGCAGGGTCAACGTCACCTCGACCGTCGCCTCGCTGCTGGCGCTGAGCAGCGCCTCGACCGCCTTGCCCGCGCCGACCGTGGCCTTGACCCCGAACTTCAGGTCCAGCGCGTCGATGTCGAACGATCCGGTCGGCGGCCCGGCCGCCCCGCCGGGCGCGGCGGGGTGCTCCAGGCCGTTGACGACGCCGCTGACGACGACGGCGACCTCCCGGCCGACCGCCTCGGCCGCCGCGCGCAGCACGTCCTGGCCCAGCACAGCGACGCTCCTGCGCGGCGCCGCGTGTCGCCCGCGCCGTCCCCAGGCCTGTGCGTGGCCGGTCTCGTCCAGCTCGTCGGTCTCGTCGGTCTCCTCCGGCTCCCAGACGATCGGCCCGGCGGGCCCGGAGGGCATCAGGACCCCGTCCGGCGGTGCCAGCAGCACGCCGACGCGGATCTCGGGCGACTCGACGGCATCGAGCGGCGTCTCCACGCGGGCGCTCCCCCTTTTCCGGCAACGGTTGGCGGGATCGACCTTAGCCTTTGCGTAGCGGCGCAGGAACTCCCCGTTCCGGTGTGCGGCGCGGCACGATCGGCGTCACTGCGGTCGGCGGGTCGATAGGGTGCAAGACGGGCAGGTGGTACCAGGAGCCGTAGAAGGGGGGCACTCCATGGCCGAGTACGAGCCGTACCAGGGTGATCTGTTCGGGCAGGTCCGGTCCAACGACGACTTCCGCCGGGTCCTCAGCACGACCCGGCACACGCAGCTGGTCGTCATGACGATTCCGGTCGGCGGGGAGATCGGCGAGGAGGTGCACGACGGGATCGACCAGGTGCTGATCGCCGTCGAGGGCAGCGGCACGTCGATCCTGGAGGGGCAGCGCCGGCCGTTCGTGGCGGGGGACGTCGTGGTCGTGCCGGAGGGCACGAAGCACAACTTCGTCAACGACGGTGACGGGCCGCTGCGGATCGCCACCGTCTACGGGCCGCCGGACCACCGCCCGGGGACGGTGCACCACACGAAGGCCGACGCCGACCGCGACGAGGCCGACGTCCCGCCGCAGGACAGCTGAGACGCGACCGCGCCGGGCCCATGGAAGGCCCGGCGCGGTGCGTCGTGTCCTACGACCAGAGGGCGGTCGCCCACTCGTCGCTGGACCAGTAATGGCCCGACCAGTAGTGCCCTGACCAGTAGTGACCCGACCAGTAGTGGCCGGCCCAGTCCGGGTCGGTCCACGTGGTCGCGCCGTTCCACGGCTTGCCGGTCCAGGTGGCGGCGGCCCACGTCCGCGACGCCCAGGAGGTGCCCGTCCAGCCGTCGCCGGCGACGCGGTACCCCATCCAGGTCCCGCCGGACCAGCTGGTCGCGGCGGCGCTGCGCGGGGCCCAGGTGGCCGGGTTCAGCGGGCCCCAGACACTGTTGTTGCCGCCGAGCGCCACGTTGTCGCGCACGAGGCGGCTGGCGCCGCGGGCGTCGTCGAGCTTGCCGGTGCCGCTGGAGCGGTTCCAGCCGGTGGCGTACAGGTTCTGCGAGGTGAGCGCCGCGCCGAGGTTGAGCGCGCGGATGTTGCGGGTCATGGCCAGGCCGGACACGAAGCTGGCCGAGGTGCTCAGCACGGTCTTGACCTGGTCCGCGGTCAGCGTCGGGCGGGCCTGCAGCAGCAGCGCGACCGCCGCGGAGGTGACCGCGGCCGCCTGGGAGCTGCCGCTGCCGCGCAGCAGGGTCGTGCCGACCTTCGCCGACGGGTACGTCAGGTCGACGTTGGAGCCCGGGACGGTCAGCGAGACGATCGACTCGCCGGGGGCGACGAAGTCGACGCTGCGGTTGTTGCCGCCGATCGTGGTGAACGAGGCGAAGTCGTCGTCGGCGACGGTCGCGGTGCCCTTCGTGGTGCTGGCGGCGACCGCGATGACGGCCGGGTCGCTGGCGGGGTCGCTGACGACGAGGTCGCTGTTGCCTTCGTTGCCGGCCGCGGCCACGACGACGATGCCCTTCAGCCACGCCTGCTCGACCGCGAACTGCACCGGGTCGGACCACGAGTTCGGGGTGCCACCGGTGCCGTAGGAGATGTTGATGACGCGGATCGGGTTGGCCGGGTCGTCGTTGCGGCGGCGGTCGTACCGCACCCGGACCGCACCCGGACGGGCAACCTGCCGGCACCGGTTATGGTGTGGCGTGGCGTCGGTGAGGCTCGCGGCCGGGCGCGATGTCGGGGTGGGGCTCGGGGCGGTGGCCGTCGCGGTCCTGCTGTCGCTGCAGGCGGCCGCGGCCCAGGGCGACGCGCGGCCGCTCGACGTGGCCGGTTACGGGCTGGTCGTCGTCGCGGCCGGGGCGCTCGCGTGGCGGCGGGTCGCGCCCGTCGCCGCACTGGCCGTGAGCGTGGTGGCGAACGGCGGGTACCTGCTGGCCGGGTACCCGTACGGGCCGGGCCTGCTGTGCGTCGGCTGGGCGATGTTCGAGGTCGCGTGGCGGCGGCCGATGCGGTGGTCGACGCCGCTCGCCGCCGGTGCGGCGGTGGTCTCCGTCGCGGCGGTGCTGCCCCGGCTCGCCGGTGAGCTGGACGTCCTGGCGCTGGGGCTGGTGCTGTGGGGCGCGTGCTGGCTGGTGGTGCCGTGGTCGCTCGGGGCGCTGCTGCACGTGCGGTCCGCGGCCGAGCGCCGGGCCCGTGAGGAGCTGATGGCGCGGGCGGCGCTGGAGGAGCGCGTCCGCCTCTCCCGGGAGGTGCACGACGTCGCCGGGCACGGGTTCGCGGTGATCGCCATGCAGGCCGGCGTCGCGCTGGTCGTGCTGGACGAGCGGCCGGAGCAGGCCCGCGCGTCGCTGGAGGGCATCCGGGCCGCGGCGACCGCCGCGCTGGGCGACCTGCGCCGGGTCCTCGACGAGCGCGGCCCGCGGCCGGAGCCGGCCCCGGACCTGGCGGCCCTGGTCGCGCGGGCCCGCAGCGCCGGGCTGGCGGTGGAGCTGCACGGCAGCGCCGACGACCTGCCGGCCGCGGTCCGTGACGTCGTCTACCGGGTGGTCCGCGAGTCGCTGACCAACGTCATCCGGCACGCCGGGCCGACCGGCGCCACGGTGGCCGTGACCCGGGAACCCGGCGGGGTGCTCGTCACCGTCACGGATCACGGCGTCGGTGCGGCGTCGTCGGTACCGGCGCAGGGGCGGGGACTGGCAGGCCTCCGGCAGCGGGTGGAGGCGGCCGGCGGGACGTTCACCGCGGCCGGCCTCGACGGCGGCGGGTTCGAGGTGCGGGCAAGGCTGCCGGTGCCCGGGGCGACGGCGTGATCCGGGTCGCGCTCGCCGACGATCAGGCGCTCGTCCGGATGGGGCTACGGGTGCTGCTGGAGCGGGAGCCGGACCTCACCCTGGTCGGCGAGGCGGCCGACGGGCACGAGACCCTGGCGCTGGTCCGGCGCACGGCTCCGGACGTGCTGCTGCTGGACATCCGCATGCCCGGGCCGGACGGGCTGGCGGTGCTGCGGCAGATCACCGGCGACCCGGGCCTCGCCAGCACGCGGGTCGTCATCGTGACCACGTTCGAGACCGATGAGTACGTGCTCGCCGCGGTCCGCGACGGGGCCAGCGGATTCGTGCTCAAGGACGCCGAGCCCGCGGACCTGGTGCGCGCGGTCCGCGCGGCGGCCGCCGGCGACGCGCTGCTGTCACCGTCGGTGACCCGCCGCCTGGTGGAGCTGGTCGGCCGCCGGCTGCCGGGCGGCGGCGCGGACGGGCCGGCGATGGACACGCTGACCGGGCGGGAGCGGGAGATCGTCGCCTGGGTCGCGACCGGCCGGTCCAACGACGAGATCGCCGCCGAGCTGTTCATCAGCCCGGCGACGGTCCGCACCCACGTCGGGCGGGCGATGCTGAAGCTCAACGCCCGGGACCGGGCCCAGCTGGTGGTGTTCGCGGTGCGGGCCGGGCTGACGATCCCGCCCGCCTGAGCGCCACCGCGCCCGCCCCGACGGCGATCAGCACCCCGATGAGCTGGACCGCCTGGCCGGCCGCGACCGCCGCGCCGTACCGGCCGGTGAGGTTGGGCCAGCCGGTCGGGCTAATCGCCCAGCCGGTGGCGACGAACAGCCCGAGGGGCACGCCCACCGCCGGCGCCCACCGCCACCGGGCCAGCCCCACGAAGGCCGCGCCGGCCAGCAGGATCACCATCCCCGGCGGCACCGCGACCGGGAACCGCACCCCGGCCGCCCACAGCACCCCGATGCCGGCCGCCCCGAGGACCAGGCCGCCGACCGTCACCACCCGCGAAGTCATCTGCATGCCCGCCAGCCTCGCCGCGGGCCCGCCCCGGCCGCGTCGGCGCGGGCGCGGATCCGGCGTACGAAGATCTGCGTAGGACGGATTCGCCCGTGGGTGGACGCGGTGCCGACCGGCGTCGGGCAGGCTGCGGGTATGCGTGGACGAGCGTCCTGGGTCATGTTCATCGTGGCGATCATTTTCGGTCTGGTGCTCAGCTTCCCGTACCTGCGCGGCGGCAGCCGGATCCCGGTGTCCGGCGGGCCACACACCTGGGTGCTGGTCGCGCACGTGGTCACCGCCGCAGTGGCGCTGATCGTCGGGGCCGCGCAGTTCGTCCCCGCGATCCGGGCGCGTCGCGCGCTGCACCGGGCGCTCGGCCGCGGCTACCTGCTCGCCGGGGTGCTGCCGGCCGCGCTGACCGCGGTGCCGGTCGCGCTGTGGTCCGGGCACCTGCTGACCCAGGTCAGTCTCACCGTCGCGGCCGGGCTGTGGCTGGTCACCGGCGCGCTGGCGTACCGGGCCGTGCGCCGCCGCGACATCGCCGCGCACCGCGCCTGGATGACGCGCAACTACGCGCTGACGTTCCTCGCGGTGACGGCGCGCATCCTCGTGCCGGTGCTGCTGCTGGCCCGGATCCCGTTCGGCGGGCCGGGCATGGGCGCGATCGGCGCGGACGCGCCGGCGATGATCCCGATCGGGCAGACGCTGGGCTGGATCGTCAATCTCGCCGTGGCCGAGGTGCTCCTGCGGCGCCGGCGCCGGGCTCGAACAGAAACCGACAACCAGCTTGCTTATTGACAAGAATCTTTTCAGTAAGCCACGATGCTGAGAGCGCTCTCACGTCCGCCAGCGCGAGGCGTCAACCGCCCCCGGCCGCCCCCGGCCAGCTTCCCTTCACAGAAGGGCAACCCTCGTGGAACTCGCAGGCTTCAAACACCATCGAACACGGCGACTGTCACTGCTGGCCGGTGCCGGCGCGGCGGTGCTCATCGCCGCCACGCTCGCCGCCCTGCCCCAGGCCGGCGCGTCGGTCCCGCCGACGCCCGCCGGCTGGACGCAGATCTTCGCCGACGACTTCAACGGCACCGGCGGCACCGGTGTGAACACCGCCAACTGGCTGTACGACATCGGCCACGGCTACCCGGGCGGCGCCAGCAACTGGGGCACCGGCGAGATCGAGTACATGACCAACAGCACCCAGAACGTCTACCTCGACGGCGGCGGCAACCTCGCCATCAAGCCGATCCGGGACGGGGCCGGCAACTGGACCAGCGGCCGCATCGAGACCCAGCGCACCAACATCGCCGCCCCGGCAGGCGGCAAGCTGCGCGTCGAGGCCCGCATCCAGCAGCCGAACGTGAACACCGCCAACGGCGCCGGCTACTGGCCCGCGTTCTGGATGCTGGGCGCGGCGGCGCGCGGCACCGGCGCGACCGGCTGGCCCGGCATCGGCGAGATCGACATCCTGGAGAACATCAACGGCCGGCCCTCCGTCTTCGCCGCCCTGCACTGCGGCACCAACCCCGGCGGCCCGTGCAACGAGACCACCGGCATCGGCAGCGGCGAGCGTGCCTGCAGCGGCTGCAACAGCGGCTTCCACACGTACGCCGTCGAGCAGGACCGCAGCACGTCGCCGGAGCAGATCCGCTGGTACCTGGACGGCAACAACTTCTTCACCATCAACGCCAACCAGGTCGACGCGACCACCTGGAACAACGCGACGCACCACGGGTTCTTCATCATCCTGAACGTGGCGATCGGCGGCGGCTTCCCGGCCGCGTTCGGCGGCGGCCCGTACGCCTCCACCGTGTCCGGCGTGCCGATGCTGGTCGACTACGTGGCCGCCTACACGGCCGGCGGTGGCGGTGGCGGCACCACACCGCCGCCGACCACCGGCAAGGCGGTCAAGGGCCCCGGCGGGCTCTGCCTGGACGTACGCTCCTCCAACAGCGCCAACGGCACCCCGGTACAGCTGTGGACCTGCAACGGCACCGGCGCCCAGCAGTGGACCTACGTCGAGGCGGGCAGCACGCTGCGCGCGTTCGGCAAGTGCCTGGACATCCCGGGCGGCTCGACCGCCAACGGCGCGAAGGTCCAGATCTGGGACTGCAACAGCACCGCGGCCCAGGTCTTCATTCACCGCGCCGACAACACGTACTACAACCCGCAGGCCAACAAGTGCCTGGACGACCCGAACGGCTCGACCACGCCGGGCATCCAGATGCAGATCTGGGACTGCAACGGCAGCGGCGCACAGAAGTTCACGCTGCCGCAGTAACACCACGACAGGCACCGGTGGGGACGGGCGTGACGCCCGTCCCCACCGCTCGCCGTGGCCGCCGCACCGGTGACATCACCGTCTGTGAGACGCCCGCCCTCGTCAAGGCCGAGCGCTAAGTCTGCGGCCGGCCGGCACCTCACCGGCGGTGGTTGACTGGCTTCGCTTGCGCCTGCACAAGTTCGCCGACGCCGTGCAGGAAGGTCTCGCAGACGAGGTCCGGGTCGAACAGGCAGCCGGCCGCCATCGCCCCGTCGCGCAGCATGACGTAGTGCCGCCCGGCGGGCTCGGCCCCAGCCGGGCGGACCCGGGCCAGCAGCGCTGTCACGGTGTCCAGGAACCACTGCCGGTGCTCCAGGACGGCCTGGTGGACGGGGTGGGCGGGGTCCGGGTACTCGGCGACGGCGTTGAGGAAGGCGCAGCCGCGGAACCCCCGGGACCGGATGCCCTGCCCGATCGCCTCGGCGACGGCCCGCAGCGCGTCGGCCGGCGCCAGGTCGCCCTCGGCGGCCGCGTCGACCTGGCCGCGGATGGCCCGGTCGGCCTCCCGCAGGTACGCGAGGATCAGGTCCTCCTTGCCGGGGAAGTGCCGGTAGAACGTCGCCCGGGTCACCTTCGCCTCAGCGATGATCCGGTCCACGCCGACGGCGTGGATCCCCTCGGCATAGAAGATCTCGCTCGCCGTGGTGAGCAGCCGCAGCCGCGCCTCCGACGGCCGGCCGTCAACTTCGCTGGGCGCCATCAGTCCATGATAGCGGAGAGAACGTTCGGTCTCGACAACCGTCCTCTGTGTCACTCCTCGGACCGCCGCCGGGCCGCGCGGTCACAGGCCGAAGGCGCCGCCCTCAATGAGGATGAGCAGGCCGATACCGACCAGGACCACCGGCATCAGCACGTGCCCCCACCGGCTCAGCGCCCTGGCGACGAGCGGCCGGGTGGCGAAGTACCGCCCGGCCAGGACCCACACCGCGACCAGGACGAGGAAGACGGCGACGTACACGCTCATGCCGCCGATGCCGGCGGTGGCGAAGACCGGGACGTAGACGCATGTTGTCGCCGCCGTTGGCGACGGCGACGGCGGCGACCTCCAGGGCCCTCGACCCCCCGCCCTTCGGGGCCGCGTCCTCTTCGCCGCCGCCGCGCTCCCGCCACGCCTGCACGGCCGCCTTGATGCCCAGCCCGAGGTACGGGATGACACTGCCGGGCAGGAACGTCGCCCCGAACGCCGCGGCCCCGGCGGAGGCGAGGATGCCGGCGAACCCGAGGTACTGCCCGGCGGCGATGGCGCGGGTCGCGTGCCGGTGCCCGGCGGCCCGGCGGCCCGGCCGAAGAACAGCGCGAGGACGGGGATGTCGTCGACGTTCGTGACGGCGAACAGCCCGACCGCCTGACTGATGATGCCCAGCTCCACGCCCCGGCGCCCCTACCTTGCCACGGGGGCGCTCAACGCCGGCGCCGGCGATCCGTCCTGATCGAAACAGTACCGGAGGGTCCCGCGCGCACGGTGTGGGCGGCGATGTCGCCGTACCCGGTGGTGGCCTGGATGGCCAGGCCGACCGGCCTGCCGGTGTTCTCGAGCGCGTTGCGGATGCGGCCGTGACTGGTCCCGGCGTCCAGGGATGCCCGGACGCCGGGGGCGGCGCCGACCGACACGTCGCCGGCCTGGGTGCGCAGCACGACCTCGCCGCCGACGGCCTCGGCGATGGTGATGTCGCCCTTACCGGTGCTGATCTGCGCGGGGCCGTCGAGGCGGCCGACCGAGATGTCCCCGGCCTGGGTGGCGAGCCGGACGCCGGTGGTCTCGTCGAGCGTGATCCCGCCGTACGCGCCGTCGTAGGCGACCTCGCCGAAGCGCCCGGCGGCGTGGAGGTCGGCGCTGGCGGCCTTGATTGCGAGGCGGGAGCCGGCGGGCAGCTGGACGGTCACGTCGATGGTCCCGGAGCTGCCGAGGATCTGGTGCTTCGCGGTGGCCTCGATCCGCAGGACGCCGTCGGCGTAGTCGACGGTGGTCCGCTCGGCGACCTGGACATCGCGGCGCTTCGCGGCGTCGGCGGGCCGGACCTCGACGGTGGTGTCGGCGCGGTCGCCGGCGACGAACCGGACGCGGCCGGCGGGGATGTCCAGGACGGCGGCGATCGGGGCGGGGGTGTCGAACGTCAGCATCGTGCTCACTTCTCAGGTTCGGTGCCCGCCGGTCCCGGCGTGCACGAGTACCTTCGCGAGCGGCTCTGACACCGCTCTGACACGACGCGGACACGGCGGTAGCGTCGGCGGCCGGCCGCTGTCAGGGGCGGTTCAGCTCATCGAGGAGGTGCTCGATCTGCGGGTGCGGCGCGTCGGCGATCTCGGCCCGGGTCTGGGGGACGCGCCGGACCGGACCACCCCCGCGCACGCGGGGATGGTCCCCGTGCCTGCCACCTCGGGCGCTGACCATCGCGCTGCTCCCCGCGCACGCGGGGATGGTCCCGCATGGCCAAGAACCCGATCTACATGACGAAGCTGCTCCCCGCGCAGGCGGGGATGGTCCGTGCGCGGCGACGAACCCGACGATGCAGCGTGGGTGCTCCCCGCGTACGCGGGGATAGTCCGTTGAAGCCGAAGCTGTCGGCCGAGGGTCGCGCTGTGCTCCCCGCGCATGCGGGGATGGTCCGAGCTGGCACGGGATCGTCAGGAACCGCACGTTATGTTCCCCGCGTAAGCGGGGATGACCCTCTCGCCCTCACCGAGCAGGACCTCGCGAACCAGTGCACACGCGCGCGAGCATGGTCCCGTGTCGTGGGGGCTCTCTGCCCAGCGTGCGCTGTGAGCCCCGCGCCGCTGGGGCCGGGTGGTCGGTTGATCGGGGTGCCGTGAATCTGACAGCGGGGAACGGTGGAGGGCTGGTGGCGCATCAGAGGGGCATGTCTCGCCGCATCGTCATGAGTACCGTGGTCCGCTGCCTCGCCGTCGCAGCTGTGCTGGCCACCGCCGGCTGCCGGGGTGGGGAGGTCCCGCCTGCCCCGGCGCCGGTGTCGTCGCCGACGGTGGCGGCGATCGGTGCGCCGGTCCCGTTCCGCCTCCAGCTGGATGCCGGGCACCGGCTCGTCACCCGGTCGCCGGCGTCGGGTGGCTGTCCGGGGCTGGACACGGTCGCGGTCCTCGGGTCGGGTGGCTCCGTGCGGTTCCTCGCGTACGCCACGACCTGCGCCGCGGGGCGCAACACCCAGCTCATCAACGGTAACCACGGCGTCTACCGCACCGTCGAGGACGTCCCGGGGGAGCGGCGCGACGGCGCGGTCACCGTGCAGACCGCGCTCGGCGAGGCGATCGTGTTCAGCCAGGCGTACTCCGAGTACACGAACTCCAGCAACCACTACACCGAGCCCGTCGCGGTCATCACGCTCGTGCGGCCGGTGGATTCCGCGTACCGGACGGTCACGGTGCTGTCGCCGAAGGGCGAGCTGTCCCTGGAGCAGCTTGCCGCCCTCCTGCGGGAGCAACTGCTGGCGCCATGAGCGCACCGGCGCGGTATAGCCTGAGCGTCAGGTGTGTCGATACGGGAGGTAGACATGGCTGAGGTGGTGCTCTTCCACCATGCGCAGGGATTGACGACGGGTGTCGTCGCGTTCGCGGACGCGCTGCGGCGGGCCGGGCACACGGTGCACACACCGGACCTTTTCGACGGGCGGACCTTCGCCAGTATCGAGGAGGGCATGGGGTACGCCACGCAGCTCGGCTTCCCGGGTGAGGTGCTCAAGCGCGGTGCCGCGGCGGTGGCGGATCTCCCGGCCGGCCTGGTGTACGCCGGGTTCTCCCTCGGCGTGCTGCCCGCCCAGTACCTGGCGCAGACCCGGCCGGGCGCCCGCGGCGCGCTGCTGTGCTACTCGTGCGTGCCGGTCACCGAGTTCGGCCCGGCCTGGCCCGCGGACCTGCCGGTCCAGGTCCACGGCATGGACGCCGACCCGTTCTTCGTCGACGAGGGTGACATCGACGCGGCGCGGGACCTCGTGGCCCAGGCGAAGGACGGTGAGCTGTTCCTCTACCCGGGCGACCAGCACTACTTCGCCGACAGTTCGCTGCCGTCCTACGACCCCGAGGCGACGGCCCTGCTGACCGAGCGCGTCCTGGACTTCCTGCGCCAGCACTGAGCGCGCCGGGAGCGAGCGCCACCTGGTGATCGTACATGTGTACGATGCGCGGATGCGCAGCACCGTCGTTCGGCACTGGTGGAACGGGACCTGGGGTCGCCTGGCCCGTCGTGACGTCTACATCCGCACCGACGGTGCCACCTTCGAGCTCGAACTGCGCGAAGGTGGCACCGAGGGCCGCTCCTGGAAGCGGTCCTACGACGAGCTGGCCCGGGCCGAGCAGGAGGCCGCCCGGCACCGCGACCCGGCGATGCGCTGGACCGACATCAGCGGCGCGCATCACGTGTGAGGTCGGCGCGCGGGCCGCCGGTGGGGAACGCCGTGCGGGTGAGGTTCTCGGAGATCCGCCAGATCCGCCGGGCGTCCTCCTCGCTGCGCAGCCGCGAGTACAGGGCCTGCTCGGCGGGCGGGCCGCCGAGGTGTCCGGGGCCGCTGGGGCCGGGCTCGCCGAGTTCCTGCGCCGCCGTCGGGAGTCGCTGCAGCCGGAGGACGTGGGCCTGCCGCGCGGGCAGCGGCGCCGCACGAGCGGGCTGCGCCGCGCGGGGACGCATCAGTGCCACGGCACGATCCTGGCACGGGCCGCGCGCCGCGGTCGACCGTTTGGTCAGGTGGAGCCGCGCATGACCAGGGTCGTCGGTAACGCGGTGGGGGAGGGAGGGTCCTCGCCGTCGTGGAGCATGGCGATGAGCGCCTCGGCGGCAGCCGTGCCGAATCCGGCCTTGTCCTGGGCGACGGTGGTGAGCCCGGGCGGAACCAGTGCGGCCACGTCGATGTCGTCGAAGCCGACGACCGCGATGTCGTCGGGGACCCGCAGGCCGGCCTCGTGGGCGGCCCGCATCGCGCCGATGGCCATCTCGTCACCCGCGACGAACACCGCGGTAGGGCGGTCGTCGAGGGCCAGCAGCCGGCGCATCGCGGCGTGACCGCCGTCGAGGTAGAAGTCGCCCTCGATGACGTGGCCGTCGTCGAGCGGCAGGCCGGCCTCGGCCAGCGCGGCCCGGAAGCCGGTGAGCCGTTCGGCCCCCGGCCAGGTCTGCTGCGGACCGGCGATGGTGCCGATGCGCCGGTGGCCGCGTTCGACGAGGTGGCGCACGGCGAGCGCGGCACCTCCGGCGTTGTCGGAGGTGACGTAGGTGCAGGTGGGGCCGGCGACCCGGAGGTCGAGGGCGACGCACGGCACCTGGGCGTCGACGAGGGCGAGCACGGCCGGATCCCGGGAGCCGTTGTCGATGATGACCGCGCCGTCGAGGTTGTGCCGGCGCACCGCGCGCACGTATCGCTGCTCGTCGTCGGGGCCCGCGGTGTCGTGGCTGGCGAGCATGAGCAGGTTCAGCCCGTGAACGCTCAGCGCGGTCTTGAGCGCGACCAGGATCTCCTGCAGGAACGGGTGGCGCCACCCGGGGCGGCGATGATCGGTGTCCCACACCAGGCCGACCATGTTGGACTTCTTCGTGGCGAGCGTGCGGGCCGACTCGTTCGGCAGGTAGCCGATCTCGACGGCCAGGTCGAGGATGCGCTGGCGGGTCAGCTGGCTGACAACCTCGGGGGTGTTGAAGACGCGGGACACGGTGGCGACGGACACGCCGGAGCGGCGGGCCAGCTCCCTGATTGTGGCCATTTGGGCGCCTTTTCTGTAACCGGTTACATGACCGTAGCACCGGGGTTCTCCGCCGGGCAAGGTGCATCTGCCGTTACCATTCCGTGACTTGACATCACCCGGTCGGGCACCGCAAAACTCTCTCCTTGGAATCGCTTCCAGTCGTTGGCCGCCGCCAACGGCAGGCATCCGACTCTGCCCTCACTCGACCCAGACACCCCCACTTCTCATTCGCGAGTCATGTAACCGGTTTCATGTAACCGGTTACATGACCGCGTGAAAGGACCCGCTGGTATGCGCCGAAACCGACTGTTGCGAGTGGCGGTGGCCGCCCTGGCCGCCGGAGTGCTGCTGACCGCGTGTGGCAGCGGCACCGAGCAAGGCTCCGGCAGTGGCAACGAAAAGATCACGCTGAACGTCAACCTGTTCGGCAACTTCGGGTACAAGGACCTGTACACGCAGTACCAGAAGGATCACCCGAACATTACGATCCAGGAGCGCACCTCCGCCTACAACGACCACCACCGTGACCTGATCACCCATCTGGCCGCCGGTTCCGGCGCGGGTGACATCGAAGGCGTCGACACCGGCTTCATCGCCCAGATGCGCGAGCGCGGCAACTTCTTCGTCGACCTGGGCAAGGACCGCCAGCCCGAGTACCTCGACTGGAAGTGGAAGGCGTCGCTGACCAAGGACGGCAAGCAGATCGGCTTCGGCACGGACGTCGGCGGCCTGGCCATCTGCTACCGGCGTGACCTGTTCGAGAAGGCCGGCGTGCCGTTCGAGCGCGACCAGGTGTCGGCCGCCTGGGGCAGTGGCTGGGACAAGTACATCGAGTTCGGCAAGCAGTACGCGGCGAAGGCCCCGGCCGGCAGCGCCTTCTTCGACGGCGGAGGTCAGCTGTTCAACGGCATCATCGGCCAGGCCCCGGTGGGGTACTACAACGAGGACAACACCATCGTCGTGGGCACCAACCCCGAGGTCCGCAAGGCATGGGACCTGACCGTGCAGGCGATCCAGAGCAACCTGTCGGCCAAGCTGATCGGCAGCTCGCAGGAGTGGAACAACGGCTTCACGAAGGACCAGTTCGCCACCATCGCGTGCCCGGCCTGGATGATGACCAAGATCAAGGACCAGGCGAAGCACGCCGCCGGCAAGTGGGACGTGGCTGCCGTCCCGGGCGGCGGCGGCAACTGGGGCGGCTCCTACCTCACCGTTCCCAAGCAGGGCAAGCACGTCGAGGAGGCCAAGAAGCTCGCCGCGTGGCTGACCGCCCCGGAGCAGCAGGCCCAGGTGTTCACCGCGCGGGGCAACCTGCCGTCCATCCCGGCGCTGTACGACAAGCCCGACATCGCCCAGTACAAGGACCAGTTCTTCAACAACGCTCCGGTGGGTCAGATCTTCACCGCCGCGGCGAAGCAGCTCAAGCCGCAGTACCAGGGTCCGCGGGCCGGCGACGTGCAGACCACCATCCGCGACGCTCTCGTCCGCATCGAGCAGGGCAAGCAGAGTTCCGAGGAATCATGGAAGCAGATGGTTAGCGACGTCGAGCGCCTCGCCAAGTAACTCGACCTGTGCCGCCGGCGGTCGCCCTGACCGCCGGCGGCCCCCGGCGACGAAGGATCGACGATGGCCATCTACCTCCACCAAGCCCGCCGGGCCAGCCTGAGCCGGCTCGACACCAAGGGCTCGCCCTACCTCTACATCCTGCCGTTCTTCCTGCTGTTCGGCGCGTTCGGGCTGTTCCCGCTGCTGTACACGGCGTACGTCTCGTTCAACGACTGGGATCTGCTGGACGCTGACTCGCACCGCTGGGTCGGGTTCGCGAACTACCGCGAACTGCTGCAGGACCCGTACTTCTGGAACTCCCTGGGCAACACACTCAGCATCTGGGTGCTGTCCACCGTGCCGCAGTTGCTCGCCGCGCTTTGGATCGCCCACCTGCTCAACCACCGGCTGCGGGCCCGCACCTCCCTGCGCATGGGCGTGCTGCTGCCCAACGTCACCTCGATCGTCGCGGTGACGATTGTCTTCACCCAGCTGTTCGGCCGCGACTTCGGCATGATCAACTGGTTGCTGGGTGTCGTCGGCGTCGGGCCGATCGACTGGCAGGCCAACACCTGGAGCTCCCACCTGGCCATCTCGTTCATCGTGGCCTGGCGGTGGACCGGCTACAACGCCCTCATCTATCTCGCCTCGATGCAGGCGATCCCGCACGAGCTCTACGAGGCCGCCGACCTCGACGGCGCGTCGCAGCGTCATCAGTTCTGGCGGATCACCGTCCCGATGCTGCGGCCGACGATCATCTTCACCACGGTGATCTCGACGATCGGCGGCCTGCAGATCATGGCCGAACCGCTGCTGTTCGCCAGCTCCCAGACGCCCACCGGCGGCTCCGACCGGCAGTTCCAGACCGTCGCGCTGTTCATGTACGAGCAGGGGTTCCGGGAGTTCCGCTTCGGCTACGCCTCGGCGGTCGCCTGGACGCTCTGTCTGGTGATCGCCATCTTCGCGATCACCAACTTCCTGCTGACCCGGCGCATCGCCAAGGACGAGGAGTGAGGAGCACGCCGTGACCACCCTCGCGGACCCCACGCAGACCCGCACCACACCTTCCCCGCCGCAACGCCGCCGCCGGCGGGAAGGCTCCGGGTACCCACGGAAGGGCACGGTCTGGACGTACGGCGCCCTGCTGGCGATCGTGGCCGGGTCGGTCTTCCCGCTCTACTGGTCCGTCGTCGTGTCCTCGCAGACCAGCGATGCGATCACGAAGGTGCCGCCGGCCCTCGTTCCCGGCGGGCACCTCTTCGACAACATCGCGCGGGTGTTCGACACGACGGACTTCGGCCGGGCACTGATGAACTCGTTCATCGTCAGTGGCTCGATCACCGTCTCCGTGGTGTTCTTCTCGACCCTGGCCGGGTTTGCCTTCGCCAAGCTGCGCTTCCGCGGCCGCAAGGCGCTGCTCGTCGTGGCCGTCGCGACCTCGATGGTGCCGCACCAGCTCGGCATCATCCCGCTGTACATCCTGATGGCCGACCTGGGCTGGACCGGACGCCTCGCCGCCGTGATCGTGCCCGGGCTGGTGACCGCGTTCGGCGTCTTCTTCATGACCCAGTACCTCGGCCGCGCCGTGCCCGACGAACTGCTGGAGGCCGGCCGTGTCGACGGGTCCAGCACATTCGGCCTGTACTGGCACATCGTCCTGCCGGCGGCCCGCCCCGCAGCGGCGGTGCTCGGGCTGTTCACCTTCATGCAGGCATGGAACGACTTCTTCTGGCCGCTGGTCGTGCTGCAGGACAACGCGACCGTGCAGGTGGCGCTGTCCGCACTGGCCAGCGGTTACACCACCGACTACACGCTGACGCTGACCGGCACGCTGCTCGCCACGCTGCCGATCGTCGTCGTCTTCATGGTCCTCGGCCGGCAGATCGTCGGCGGCATTATGCAAGGAGCGGTAAAGGGATGACCACCACGTCCGACGGTACTGCCGCGGCGGCCCCCGCCGCCGCAGCCCTGCCGGAGCTGCCGGACCTGCCGGCCGGCTTCGTCTGGGGAGCCGCCACCGCGGCGTACCAGATCGAGGGGGCGGTCGACGAGGACGGCCGCGGGCCGTCGATCTGGGACACCTTCTGCCGCCGCCCGGGCGCCGTCGCCGACGCCACCTCCGGCGCGGTCGCCTGCGACAGCTACCACCGCTGGCGCGACGACGTGGACCTGCTGGCCGGCGTCGGCGTGGACGCCTACCGTTTCTCGGTCGCCTGGCCGCGGGTCATGCCGGCCGGGCGGGGCGCGGTGAACCGGCCCGGCCTCGACTACTACGACCGGCTCGTCGACGCCCTGTGTGAGCGCGGTATCCGGCCGTTCGTCACGCTCTACCACTGGGATCTGCCGCAGGCGCTGGAGGACGAGGGCGGCTGGCGGGTGCGGGACACCGCCGAGCGGTTCGGCGAGTACGCGGCGGTGGTGGCCGGGGCCATCGGTGACCGGGTGCAGGACTGGATCACGCTCAACGAGCCGTACTGCTCCTCGATCGTGGGCTACGCGGAGGGCCGGCACGCCCCCGGCACCACGGAGGGGCACACCGCTCTGGCCGCCGCCCATCACCTGCTGGTCGGGCACGGCCACGCGGTCGCGGCGGTCCGGGCCGCCGCCGGCCCGAGGTCGCGCGTCGGCATCACGCTCAATCTCTCCCCGGCCGTGCCGGCCGGCGACACCGGGGCCGACCGGGCGGCGGCGGACCGGCAGGACCTCATGCTCAACCGGCAGTTCACGGATCCGGTGCTGGGCGGCGCGTACCCGGCAGGGTTCGAGCAGCTCTATGCCGGCGTGAGCGACCTGTCGTTCCGCCGGGACGGCGACCTGGCGGTGATCTCGGCGCCGCTGGACTTCCTCGGCGTCAACTACTACTACCGGGTCCACGTCGCCGACGCTCCGTACGAGCAGCCCGATCCGGCGCTGCGCAGCGCGTTCGACATCGGCGTACGGCACGTGCGGCCGGCCGGGTTACCGACCACCGACCTCGGCTGGCCGGTGGAGCCGCAGGGGCTGTTCGACACCCTGACCGGGCTCGCCGACCGCTACCCGGGGCTGCCCGCGGTGTACGTGACCGAGAACGGCTGCGCCGACCTGCGTTCCGGACCCGACCCGGACCCGGAACGGATCTCGTTCGTGGCCGAGCACCTGGCGGCGGTGGCCCGGGCGGCGGCCGCCGACGACCGGCTCGATCTGCGTGGGTACTTCTACTGGTCACTCATCGACAACTTCGAGTGGGCCCGCGGGTACGGACCCCGCTTCGGGCTTGCCCATGTCGACTACGCCACCGGAGTCCGCACGCCGAAGGCCAGCTACCACTGGCTGCGCGACCAGTTGCGGGCATGGCGGGAACACACCTCCGGGTGAGGCGGCGGCGGTTCGAGGCCGAGCGTGAGCGGGGATCCGGTTCCCTGGCCCGACCCGCCGATGAACGATCGGGGCAAGGAGCCGGCGCTCCTTGCCCCGCGTCGGCAGGTCACGCGACGGCCGGGACGTGATCGCTGGCGGCGCCGTCGCGACGGCCAGGCCCGTCAGTAGCCGCGCGAGCTGTCCTCGGCTGCGGCGGCGCCGGAGAGGATCGCGCTGAACTCCTGTCCTGTCATCGGCTTGGAGAACATCGGATAGTCGTACTTGATGGCGTTGTCGTGCTCTTCCTGGCTCGTCGCGGCGACGCAGTCGGTCAGCGTGACGACCTCATAGCCGCGCTCGTAGGCCGAGCGCATGGTGGACTCGACGCAGCAGTTGGTGAGGAAACCGCCGAGGGCGATCGTCTCGATGGCCTTGCTGCGCAGGATGAAGTCGAGGTTGGTGCTGGCGAACGCGTCGAGGCCGCGTTTGCCTTCCAGGACGATGTCGGCGTCGGTCGGCGTGAGGTCGTCGATGATCTGCGCGCCCCAGCTGCCCTTCACGAAGGCGTTGGTGTCCACGACGCCCTTGAGGATGCCGTACGGGTGGCGGGTGATCTCGTTGTAGCCGGCCACGAACTGGATCGGCGAGTGAACGACCGCGACCCCCGCCGCGCGGGCCGCCTCGACAACGTCGAGGGTGTTCTTCAGCATGCCCGTCGAGGCCATCGTGCCCTTCACGGCGTCGTGCAGCACACCGTTCTCGGTGGTGAAGTCGTTCTGGAACTCGATGAGGACGACTGCGGTCTTGGACGGATCCATCGTCTTTCTCCTTTCCTGGACGGAACAACAGTTCGGCGGCTCAGGGCGCGGTCGCGCCGTTCGGTGGTGCGGCGACGGCTGCGAGCGCGAGCAACTCGGCGAGGTGGAGCACCTGAGTGGGCGAGCGGCGGCGACGCAGGCCGGCGACGAGTTGTCGTTGACAGCCGGGGTTGACCACGACGACGTAGTCGACACCGGCGGCGTCGATCTCGTCGAGCTTGGGGGCGAGCACTGCGGCGGCGTCGCGGGGGCGCAGCAACGAGTACGTGCCGGCCGCGCCGCAGCAGGTCGCGGCCGAAGGCAGCTCCACAAGATCCGCGACCCGGGCGATGAGCTCGCGTGGCTGCCGGTGGGTGCCCAGGCCGTTGCGCAGGTGGCACGAGTCCTGCAACGCGACCCGGGCCCGGCGGCCGCCCACCGTCACCGGCCCGAGATCGGGCAGATCACCGGCGTGGAGCAACTCGGACAGCTCCCGCACGCGGTCGCGCCCGAGCACGTGCGCGAGATGCGCCGCGCACCCGCCCGACGTGGTGAGGATCGTGCCGGGCATCCGCCGGCCCAGGTCCTCGGCAAGGCGTACCCCCATCCTGCTCGCGCCGTTGTGTGCGTGCAGCGCACCGCAGCATCCCTGACCGGACGGTACCTGGACACCGGGTATGAGCCGCCGGACGGCGCGGGAGACGCGCGGGAAGAGCACCCGCTCGGCACAACCCAGCATCAGCTGCGGCCCCTCGCCGGACGCGGGTCCGCTGGTCGCCGCGGCGCGGCGTAGCCGGCCCCCGATCGCCAGGATCATGCGCATCCGCAGCGCGACGCGCAGCGCGGCCACTTTCAGCGGGGTACGCCGTCCTCGCCACTGGTGGTCACGCCATTGCTCGAGCAGTTGCCCGTACGGGACCCCGGCGGGACAGGCCGGCTCGCACGCGCGGCAGCCCAGGCAGAACGAGGACTGCTCGCGCAGGCTGGCGTCGTCCGGTTCGAGCCGGCCCTCGTGCAGCGCCCGCATCAGGTTGATGCGGCCACGCGGGCTCGACCGTTCGTCACGTGTCGTCGCGTACGTCGGGCAGGCCGGCAGGCAGAACCCGCACGAGATGCAGGCCGACAGCGCGGCGGCATCGAACACCGATGTGTTGGCGCGGTGCACGTCGGCGCTCGCGCCGGCCCGCTTCTCTTGCGATGCCGTCACGAGCCGAGCTTTCCAGGATTGAGGATGCCCGCGGGGTCGAACGCCGTCTTGAGCCGGCGCATCAGCGCCAGCTGCGCTTCGCCGAGCCGTGCCGCCAGCCACGGCCGTTTCGTCGCGCCGACCCCGTGTTCCCCCGTGATGGTGCCGTCGAGCTTCAGTGCCATATGGAAGATCTCGTCGAATGCGCGCTCGGCCCGCTGCCTGGCGTCTTCGTCGGCGGGGTCGAAGACGATCGTCGGATGCAGATTGCCGTCCCCGGCATGCCCGAAGGTCGCGCACACGACCCCGTGCCGGGCTGCGATCTCGTCGATCGCGGTCACCATCGCCGGCAGGTTCGGGCGCGGTACCGTCACGTCCTCCAGCATCGTGACCGGCGCGAGGCGGGCCAGCGCCGGCAGGCAGCAGCGGCGCGCGGCGAGCAGGTCCTCGGAGGTGACGACCTCACCGGCGAGCTGGATGCCGCGGCCCCCGGCGGCACGGCATGCCTCGCTCATCCGCAGCATCGTCGCGTCGACGGTGGCCGGCGAGCCGTCGTCCCCGAACAACAGCAGGGCGCCGGCCTCGCGGTCGAGCCCGAGACGCGCATGGTCCTCGACCACGTTGACGCAGCGGCGGTCCAGGAACTCCAGCGTCGCCGGCAGCGTGCCACCGGCGAGAATCCCGGTCACCGCGGCGCTGGCATCCGCCAGCGTGGAGAAGTACGCGAGGCCGACGCGGGACGTCTCGGGCTGCGGAAGGAGCCCGACCGTGATCTCGGTGAGCACGGCGAGGGTGCCCTCCGAGCCGGTCAGCAGCCGGGTGATGTCGTAGCCGGCGACGTCCTTCCACAGGCGACCGCCGGTGCGCAGCACTTCGCCGGTCGCCAGCACGATCTCCAGGCCGAGGACGTAGTTGCGGGTGACTCCGTACTTGAGACCGCGCAACCCGCCGGCGCACGTGGCGACGTTGCCGCCGATGGTGGCAACGGTGCGGCTGCCCGGGTCGGGCGGGTAGAGCAGACCCTGCTTGGCCGCCGCGTCGGCCAGCTCGGCGACGGACACCCCGGGCTCGACGACGGCGAGGAGCTCCTGGCCGCTGATCTCGAGGATCCGGTTCATCCGCGTCATCGACAGCACGATGCCGCCGTGTTCGGGCACGGTGGCGGCCGCGAGGTTGGAGCCGCCGCCGCGCGGGGTGACCGGGATGCGGTGTTCGGTCGCCAGGCGCAGCACCGCCGCCACCTCACCGGTCGTGGCGGGTGCCACCACCGCGTCGGGGCGGGCGCGGAACAGCGGTGTGGCGTCGGAGGCATACGGCTCCAGGTCACCGGGCGCGGTGAGGACATGGTCGGCGCCGACAATGGCTCGCAGGTGCGCGAGCATCCGCTTGTCGAGGGCCGTCGCCTCCAACTGCTGAACCATGGCGACTCCCGTCGTGTGGTCGGACCACATGTGGTCCGACCACACGATAGGCTGCCCGAAACACGTTCGCAACCATGTGGACAGGAGTTTCCGTGGCCGGGAGCCGGGATGCCGAGGCGGGCGACGCACGCGCTGCGAGGCGCCGCATTCACGAGGTGGTACTGGCGCACATCGAGGACCAGATCGCCACCGGGACGTTGAAAGCCGGCGACCGCCTGCCGGCCGAACGCGACCTTGCGACAGCCCTCGGCGCCAGCAGGTCGGCGGTGCGCGAGGCCATCCGGATCCTGGAGGCAATGGGGACGGTCGTGCAGGGCACGGGGTCCGGACCGGACTCGGGCACCCTGCTGTCCGCCGTCCCGGGCGCCGCACTGACCCACCTGATCAGCCTGCACGTGATGCTGGCGAGCATCGACACCACCGACGTCGTGCGTGCCCGCATCGCACTGGAGCGTGAGTCCACCCGGCTGGCCGCCAAGCACGCCCGCCCACAGGACCATGCTGTCCTTGCGGAACACCTCACCGCGATGGCGGCCCCCGGGATCGGCGTGGCCGAGTTCAACGACCTGGACACCGCGTTCCACCTGGCGATCGCCGAGGCCGGCGGCAACGTCCTCGTCGCCGAGCTGACAACGGCGCTACGGACCGCCATGCGCCCGACGCTGTTGCGTGCGTTGCAGGCCGTGGCCGACTTCCCGTCGATGGCCGCCCGGCTCGCCGGCGAGCACCAAGCCATCCACGACGCGATCCTGGCAGGCGACGGCGACCTTGCCGCCGCACGCGTCGAAGCGCACATCGACGGCTTCTACAGCGCTGCCCGCCCTCACCGGCAGCGCCGATGATCTTCGGGCGCACGCACCCCACGCGGGGCGCCGGCACGAGTGATCCACACGTGTCGCAGGACCGGTTTAACCGGTCCTGATCAGGCTATTCAGCCACGGTCGGACCTTTGTGCAGGAGGTACCGGGATGAAGGACACCGGCCGTCCGACGACGCACCATCACGAGTTCGCCGAGATCATCAACGCGGCCACGCCGAGCAGCTCCGAGCTGCCCGCGTCGATCATGACGTCGGGCATCAGCGGGCATGAGCACGTCGAGCCGGAGTACGAGCTCGGCATCCCGCCGCCCACCGAGAAGGCCGGCCTCAAGCTCATCGTCCCGTTCGCCCTTGCCCAGATGGCGTTGTTCATCGCGTTGCTCGGTCCGGTGACCGTCAGCATGGCGATCAAAGTGACTGCCGTCGTCGGTGCCGACCGTGCGCCGTCGGCGCAGGGCCTGATCCTCGGCATCGGCGCGATCGCCGCCCTGCTCGGCAACCCGATCTTCGGCCGGTTGTCCGACCGCACCACCGGCCGCTGGGGCCGGCGACGGCCCTGGATGGTCGGCGGCAGCATCGGCCTGGCCGTGTGCCTGTTCGTCATCGCGGTCGCCGGCAACGTGCCGACGCTGATCGTCGCCTGGTTCGCCGCGCAGCTGGCCGCCAACGCCTGCTTCGCCGCCTACCTGGCCACCATCGCCGACCAGATCCCGCCCCGGCAGTCGGCCACCGTGACCGCGCTGTTCGCCGTCGGCCTGGTCATGCTGACCCAGGTCGACACGGTCGGCGGCTTCTACTTCGTCGAGGCCGTCCTCGGCGCCGCGTACGGCATCTACATGGGCGTCGACCTGGCGCTCGTGCTCGCCGTCCTGCCCCGCCCCGAGGACAACGCCAAGGACCTCGGCGTCTTCAACATCGCCAACGCCATGCCGCAGACGCTGGCGCCGCTGCTCGGCGCGGTGCTGCTCGGCGCCGGCGCCGGCGCCGGCCGGAACTACGACCTGTTGTACCTCACCGCCGCCGCCCTGACCTTCGTCGGCGCGCTCGCCATCATCCCCGTCAAGAAAGTGCCGTAGGCCCCCACCATGACTGGCAACCACGCCGAACTCATCGGCACCCTCGACCTGCGCGACAAGGTCACCCTGCTGACCGGCGCCACCACCTTCACCCTCGCGCCCTGCGACGCGATCGGCCTCGGCGAGCTGCGCCTCTCCGACGGGCCCACCGGCGTGCGCGGCCCGAAGTTCAGCGGTGGCCGGACCGTCGCGCTGTTGCCCAACGCCACCCTGCTCGCCTCCGCGTGGAGCGAGGACACCGCCCACGAGGTGGGCCGGTTGCTCGCCGAGGAGGCGATGGCCCAGCGGATCCACGTGGTGCTCGGCCCGACCATCAACCTGCACCGTTCGCCGCTGGGCGGCCGGCTCTTCGAGGCGTACTCCGAGGACCCGCTGCTCACCGGCCGGCTCGCCGCCGCCTACGTGCGCGGCCTGCAGGAGCGCGGCGTCGGCGCCTGCCTGAAGCACCTCGTCGCCAACGAGTCCGAGACCGACCGCAACACCGTGAACAGCGTCGTGGACGAGGCCACGCTGCGCGAGCTGTACCTGCTGCCGTTCGAGATCGCGGTCGACGAGTCCGACCCGTGGTCGATGATGGCCGCCTACAACGACGTCAACGGTGTCGCCGCCACCGAGCAGCAGCACGTGAACAACGAGGTCGTGAAGGGCGAGTGGGGGTACCAGGGACTGATCATGTCCGACTGGTTCGCGACGCGTACCGTGGCCGCGGCCGCCAACGGCGGGCTCGACCTGGTGATGCCCGGCCCGGAAGGCCCATGGGGCGACGCGCTCGTGGCCGCCGTCGAGTCCGGCGAGGTCGCCGAGCCGGTCATCGACGACCACGTCCGGCGGGTGCTGCGCCTCGCCGACCGGGCCGGCGCGCTGGGCAAGCCGCGCGGCTACCCGGTCGACCTGCCGGCCCCGGACAGCCCGGCGCGCCGCGAGCAGCTGATCCGGCTCGCCGCGGCGGGCATGACCGTGCTGACGAACCGCGACGCCGCGCTGCCGCTGCGCCCGGGGGAGCGGGTGGCCCTCATCGGCCGGCACGCGATCGAGACCGTCGACATGGGTGGCGGCTCGGCGCAGGTCAACCCGCCGTACCAGGTCAGCGTCGCGGAGGGCCTGTGCGCCCGCCTGCCCGGCGACGTCACCGTCACCGACGGCGTGGGGGTCCGCACCCGGCCGGTGCCGGCCCGCGGCGGCTTCCTCACCGAACCCGTCACCGGCGAGCCGGGCGTCCACGTCATCCTGCTGGACGAGGCCGGCGCCGTCATCGAGGAGCGCCACGCGCCCGGCGCCGTCACCGCGGTCGGCGTCGACGACGACTTCGACGCCACCGTGGCCACCGTCCGGTTCCGGGCCCGGGTCAACGCGAGCGGCCCGATCCAGCTCGGCGCGATGGGCCCCGGCTCGTGGCGGCTGCGCGTCGCCGGTCACGAACTGCGCTACGAGCTGCGGGTGTCCGGCTCCGGCATCGGCGAGGAGATCCTGGCGCCGCCGCGGGCGGCCGACGTGGTCGACGTCAGCGCCGGCGACCTGATCGAGGGCGAGGCCGGGCTGCGCCCGCCGGATCTCGCCGACTCGCCGCTGGCCGGCGTCGGGCTCTACGGGCTCATCGCGCACCCCGCGCCCCGCCCCGACGCCGAGGCCCTCGCCACGGCCGCCGCCGCCGCAGCCGCCGCCGACGTCGCCGTGGTGGTCGTCGGCCTGACCGAGGAGCAGGAGACCGAGGCCGTCGACAAGACCACGCTGCGGCTGCCCGGCGCCCAGGACGACCTGGTCCGCGCCGTGGCGGCCGCGGCGAAGCTGACGGTGGTCGTGGTCAACGCCGCGACGCCGGTGCTCATGCCGTGGCTCGACGAGGTCGAGGCCGTCCTGTGGGCCGGCCTGCCCGGCCAGGAGGGCGGCCACGCCGTGGCGGCCGCGCTCACCGGCGACATCGAGCCGGCCGGCCGCCTGGTCACCACGTTCCCGGCCGGCGACGGTCAGGCCCCGGCCTGGTCGGTGACCCCGGTCGACGGCGATCTGCCGTACACCGAGGGCGCCTTCATCGGGTACCGCGGGCACTTCGCCGGCCACGCCCCGCCGCCGCGGTTCTGGCTCGGCCACGGCCTGGGCTACGCGACGTGGGAGTACGCCGACGCCCGCCTCGCCGCGGCGGCGCCCGCGCCGGTGGTCGCGGTCACGGTGACCAACACCGGCACCCGCCCGAGCCGTGAGGTCGTCCAGGTGTACTTCCAGCCGGACGACCCGGCGCAGCCGGTGCGGCTCGTCGGCTGGCGCGCCGTCCAGGCGGCGCCGAGGCAGCCGGTGACGGTCGAGGTGCCGGCGGATCCGCGGCTGCTGCGGCGCTGGGACACCGCGAGCGCCCGCTGGACGGGCGTCGGCCCCGGGCGCCTGCTCGTGGCCCGCGGCCTCGGCGACATCCGCGCGACGGTCGCACTGGACGCGTAACAGACCCGCACGGCGCCGGGCGGCGGCGTGTCAGGCGGAGCCGGGGGACGTTCGCGGCCCCTCGTCGGCGTGGCCGCACCGATCGGGGCAGCTCGCCGGCGTATCAGGCGCTGTGGATGCAGATCCGCGACCTCGAGAAGCCCATCGGCTGAGCACTCCCTCGCCGCACGGGAAGCGACGCGGAAACGGCCGAGCCGCCGCGGCCCGGGACCGGGGCCGCGGCGGCTCGTCGCCTCACCGTGTCAGGCGAGACCGTTCTTGATCGCGGTGATGAGCTCGCCGTTGCTGGTGTCGCCGGAGAACTCCCAGAAGAACGCTCCGCCGAGGCCCTGCTGCTTGGCGTAGGTCATCTTGCCGGCGATGGTGCTCGGCGTGTCGTAGCTCCACCAGTTGCTGCCGCACTTGGCGTACGCGGTGCCGCCGACGGTGCCGGTGGCCGGGCAGGTGTTCTTGAGGACCTTGTAGTCCTCGATGCCCGCCTCGTACGTGCCGGGCGCCGCACCGGTCGCGGTGCCGCCGGGGGCGGACTGGGTGACGCCGGTCCAGCCGCGGCCGTAGAAGCCGATGCCCAGGAGCATCTTGCTGGCCGGCACGCCCTTGCTCTTGAGCTTCTGGATCGCCGCGTCGGACCAGAAGCCCTGCTGCGGGATGCCGGCGTACGAGTTCAGCGGCGAGTGCGGGGCCGTCGGACCCTGCGGGCTGAAGGCGCCGAAGTAGTCGTAGGTCATCGGGAACACGAGGTTGAGCTTGGAGATGCCGGAGGCGTAGTCGGCCGCGTCGAGCTTGCCGCCGTTGGAGCCGTCCGCCGAGATCGCCGAGGTGATCAGGAAGTTCTGCCCGAACCTGTTGCGCAGGGCGGTGATCACGTTGTTGTAGCTGGCCGGACCGCTGGAGTCGCAGCTGAGGCCGCAGGCGTTCGGGTACTCCCAGTCGATGTCGATGCCGTCGAAGACGTCGGCCCAGCGGGAGTCCTTGACCAGGTTGTAGCAGGAGTTGGCGAAGCCGGTCGGGTTCGCCGCGGCCTGGGTGAAGCCGCCGGACCAGGTCCAGCCGCCGAACGACCAGATCACCTTGATGTTCGGGTACAGCCGCTTGAGCTTGCGCAGCTGGTTGAAGTTGCCGCGCAGCGCGCCGGCGTCCCAGGTGTCGGCGACGCCGTCGACCGAGTCGGCCGCCGTGTACGCCTTGTCGTAGTCGGCGTAGCTGTCACCGATCGAGCACTGGCCGCCGGTCGTGTTGCCGAACGCGTACAGGATGTGGGTCAGCTTCGACGCCGAGCCGCTGGTGACGATGTTCTTCACGTGGTAGTTGCGGCCGTACACGCCCCACTCGGCGAAGTAGCCGACGACGTTCTTGCCGCCACCGCCGGGGTTCGTCGGCGGGTTCGAGGTCGGCGGGTTGCTCGTCACCGGCGGCGTGGTGGGTGTCGTGCCGCCCCCGCAGACGCCGTTGTCGGCCCAGACGCCCCACTGGCCGCTGGCGGTCGGCACCTCGTTCTGGGTCCACCACTTCGCGGTGTAGTTGTGGCCCTGGTACGACACGACGTTGTCCTTGACGTAGATGGCCGAGGAGCTCCACGCCGGGGCACACGCGGCGGCGGCGTTCGCCTGCACCAGCGGCACGGCGGCAACGGTAGCGGCCACGACGGTCACGACGGCCCCGGCCAGGAGGACCTGGCGAAGGGATCGTTTCACGTTCACCTCACCAACAGTTAGGAAACTTTGTTAAAAGCGATGAGTGACGGTAAACACATCCATGAGCACCCGTCAAGACGGACGTCGATATCAGTGCGGTACGCGCGGGGATGCGGGCCCTGCCGAGCACGTCGCGGAGCTCGGTGGGCTCGTGCTGCAGCGGTACCGCCGCCGCCACCCGGCACCGGCGGAGGCCGCGGAGCCCGTCAGCGCCGCAACGGGTCGTGACCCCGGTTCATGAGCGAGCGCACCGGGGGTGCGCAGTGGTCACGGCGCGCTGGCGACGGAGATCCGCAGCACCTCCTCGAGCAGCACCTTGCCCGACGCCGGCGGCCGGTACCAGGCCAGCCGCACCGCCGTGTCCGAGTGCCAGGCGGGGGCGGCGGGGCGGGCGGCGTCGCCGACGCTCACCGCGTGCCGCGAGCGGCCCGACTCGACGTCGACGATGTCGATGACGAGGCGGCCGTCCTGCTGATGGGCGACGGCGAGGAGGCGGCCGTCGGGCGACAGCCGCACGAGGGCGTTGCGGTCGCACGGTACCTGCGGCGCGACGCTCGAGCCACCATCACCCGCCTGGCTCTCCGCCCCGTCGCACCCCCCGATCTCCGGCCGTTCTCACCCGCCGCCTCAACCCCTGCCGGTGCCGATTCCCCGCGGCGGTTCGGCGTAGCCTGGATGTCATGCCCGTCCAGCTCAACCACACCATCGTTCATGTGCGTGACCGGGAGCGCTCGGCCCGGCTCCTGGCCGAGCTGCTGGGCGTGACGGAGCCGGTTCCGTACGGTCCGTTCCTGGTCGTCGAGCTGGCCAACAACTGCTCGCTCGACTTCATGCAGGAGAGCGGCACCGTCCATCCCCAGCACTACGCGTTCCTGGTGTCGGAGGCGGAGTTCGACGAGATCTTCGCCCGCATCCAGGCGCACGCCCTGCCGTACTGGGCGGATCCGCACCACCGGCAGCCGGGAAGGATCAACACCAACGACGGCGGCCGCGGGCTGTACTGGGAGGACGCCGACGGTCACAACCTGGAGATCATCACCGTGCCGTACGGCGGCTGAGCTCGGGATCGGGATCCGGACGATCCGGCTGAGGCGAATCGTTTCCCCGGCTCCAGCGGCCGGCCCTAGCGTCGAGGTGACCAGCGAACACGACCGAAGGGCCCGAGACACATGAGCAACGAGACCATCGCCGCCGCCGGTTCGGGGCGGCCGGATCGATCTGAGGAGTCGACGTGGGCGGCCGTCGACGAGTACTTCTCCGCCGCGCTGGTCGGCGAGGACGACGAACTGGCGGCCGTGGAGCGCGCCGCCGAGGCCGCCGGGCTGCCGCCGATCAGCGTGTCGGCCGCCCAGGGCAAGCTGCTCGCGCTGCTGGTCCGCAGTATCGGCGCGCGGCGGGTCCTGGAGGTGGGCACGCTCGGCGGGTACAGCGCCGTCTGGATGGCCCGGGCGATCACCCGGCCCGGCCGGCTGGTCACCTTCGAGCTGGAGCCGCACCACGCCGAGGTGGCCCGGGCCAACGTCGACCGGGCCGGCGTCGGCGGCCTCGTCGACATCCGGGTCGGGCCGGCCGCCGACGGCCTGCGGGCGCTGCTCGACGAGCGGCCCGAACCGTTCGACTTCGCCTTCATCGACGCGGACAAGGCGTCCAACGCCGTCTACCTCGACTACGCGGTCCGGCTCGGCCGGCCGGGAACGCTCATCGTCGTCGACAACGTGGTCCGCGGCGGCCGGGTGCTGCACAGCGCCGACGAGGCGTCCGAGGGCGTACGCCGGCTCGTTGACACGCTCGCCGGCCGGGCCGACGTCGACTCGGTCGCGGTCCAGACCGTCGGCGGCCGCGGGTACGACGGGTTCATCCTGGCCCGGATCAATGAGCGCCGCAGCCCGGACAGCGGGCACTGACGCGGCGGTCGGCGGATGCCGGCGCTGAACGACCTGGGGCCTGCAATTTTC
This sequence comes from Dactylosporangium sp. NPDC050688, assembly GCF_040654515.1. Lineage (NCBI taxonomy): Bacteria > Bacillati > Actinomycetota > Actinomycetes > Micromonosporales > Micromonosporaceae > Dactylosporangium > Dactylosporangium sp. NPDC050688. Next base: position 189,923 of record NZ_JBFAIC010000006.1, on the reverse strand, counting down.
ACACCTGGTACCGCCCATAACAGGTACATACCGGACGCCACCTTGCCCCGGCATTGATCTGTCTCTACTTTCCCAGGAAAGCGCTTTCCCGTCGCGGAGGGCGCGACCCTCTCTCGGAAGGTGAGACACGGATGAGACGACCAGTCGCCGTACGGTGGCTAGCTGGGGGAGCTGCCGCGGTCGCAGCCGCCGGTGTCACGCTGGTGCTGCAGGTACCCCAGGCCTCGGCAGCCGACAACCTGAGCCTCGGCGCCGGCGCCGACGGCTCCAGCAAGGCCAGCGGTACCAGCTACGGCAATGTCAAGGACGGCAACACCAGCACCTACTGGTCGCCGGACGGCTCGACCGGCTCCATCTCGATCAAGTGGGGCAGCGCGACGACGGTGGCCTCGGCGGTCATCCGGCAGGCCTCGGGCGGCGGCTCCATCGGTGCCTGGCGCGTCCTCAACCACGACACGAGCGCCGTCCTGGCCAGCGGCAGCGGCAGCCCGAGCACCATCAACTTCTCCTCGGTCTCGCTGAAGAAGATCACCTTCGAGATCACCAGCGCGTCCGGCGCGCCGCGGATCGCCGAGTTCGAGACGTACGCCGGCGGCGGCTCGAACCCGACGTCGACCCCGACGGCCGGCCCCACCGGTAACCCGACGCCGACCTCGACCGGCGGTGGCGGCGGCAACCCGACCACGTCGTGGCCGGCGTCGCAGGGCAGCGTGAAGATCTCCGGGACGATCACCGTCTCCGGCACGTTCGACGGCGGGATGAAGACCTACTGCTGCATCGGCGACGGCGGCCAGTCGGAGAGCCAGGACCCGATGTTCAAGATCGCCAACGGTGGCACCCTGCAGAACGTCATCCTCGGCTCGCCCGCCGGCGACGGCGTGCACTGCGAAGGCACCTGCACGATCAGGAACGTGTGGTGGAACGACATCGGCGAGGACGCCGCGACGTTCAAGGGCACCGGCGGCGGCACCTCGTACGTGATCGGCGGCGGCGCCCGGTCGGGCTCGGACAAGACGTTCCAGCACAACGGCAACGGCACCGTGAGCATCAGCGGCTTCTACCTCAAGGGGTCCGGCAAGCTGTACCGGGCGTGCGGGAACTGCTCCAGCTCGTACCAGCGGCACGTGAAGATCGACAACGTGATCGTCGACGACGTGGACATGGTCGCCGGCATCAACTCCAACTGGGGTGACACCGCGACGATCACGCGGGTGACGGTCTACAACGCCTCCAGCATCACGGTGTGCGGCAAGTACAAGGGTGTCAGCAAAGGCTCCGAGCCGAGCTACCTCGGTGAGGGCTGGAACGACGCCAACTGCAAGGTGAACAGGAGCGACATCACCTACAGGTGACATGAGCAGTCCGGGGTGCCCGCCGGATCCGGTGGGCGCCCCGTTTGCGCAGCGGCCGATCCGGTGGGCGCTCCTTTGCGCGGCGGCTGATCGGCCGCGTGCGGGCATGCGATCATGGCCGGTGTGGGTGATCCCGGCCGCTCGTCGCAGGACGGTGAACGCCGCTGGGCGCAGGAGGCACTGGCGCGGCTGCGCGCCGAGGCGGCCGAGGAGAAGCCCATCGCGCTGCGCCGGTACCCGCTGCCGCAGTCCTGGGGCGTCCGGCTGTACTTCCGCGACGAGTCCCAGCGTCCCACCGGGAGCCTCAAGCACCGGCTCGTCCGGCGGCTCATGGAGGACGCGGTCGTGCGGGGCGACATCCGGCAGGACACCACCGTGGTCGAGGCCACCGCCGGCAACACCGCGATCGCCACCGCCTACTTCGCGCAGCTGATCGGGGTGCCGTTCATCGCTGTCGTTCCGGGCCGGACGTCACCGGCGAAGCGGGACCGCATCGAGCGGTACGGCGGCACCTGCCACCCGTTCGATCCGCCGGCGGCGATCTACGACGAGGCCGCCCGGCTCGCCGCCGAGATCGGCGGGCACTACCTCGACCACCTCGCCGCCGCCAAGCACGCCGAGGACTGGCGCGCCGGGGACGGCATCGGGGCGGCGCTGCTGGCCCAGGTCGTCGCCGTGGAAGGGAACCCGCCCGCCTGGGTCGTCGTCGGTGTCGGTACCGGAGCGACCAGCGCCGCACTCGGCAGCCACCTGCGCTACCACGGCTATCCCACCCGCCTCGCGGCCGTGGACCCGGAGCACTCCGCCTACTGGCCCAGCTGGGTCACCGGATATCCCGGCTACGGCACCGGAATGCCGTCCCGGATCGAGGGCATCGGCCGGCCACGGGTGGAACCGGCCTTCCTGCCCTCGGTCATCGATCTCGCCATGCCGGTGCCGGATGCGGCAAGCGTCGCCGCGATGCGCTACCTCGCGACCGCCACCGGATGGTCGGCAGGCCCGTCCACCGGCACGAACTTCTGGGCAGCCCTGCGCCTCGTCGACCGTATGCGCGCAGCCGGCGAAACGGGCAGCATCGCGACACTGATCTGCGACGGCGCCGACGCGTACCGCGGCACGTACTTCGACGACGACTGGCTGCGCCAGCGGCAGCTCGATCCGGACCCGTACACCAGGACGATCGACCGCTTCCTGACCGGCGGCCAGTGGAGCGAGCCGACCTGAGGTCACCTTGCCCACGGTTCGGGATCGTCGGTTCGTATGCTTCGCGGATGTTCGGACGTCTCTTCAGGCGCGGTCCAGCGCCCGCCCCGCCGGTCGTCGACCAGGACGGGGCGCTCGACGACGGTGACCTGCGCTCGATGCGTGACCGCGCGGTCGCGGGCGACTGGGCGGCGGCCCGCGATGTCGTCGCGGCGGCCGGCACCGATTGGGAGCGTCGCGGACACCGGATCTGGGCGCTGGCCGAGGCCGCGCCACACGACGACGCCGAGTGGCTCGACGCGTGGCTGGCGGCGACCCCGGACGACCCGACCGCGGTGAGCGTGTACGCCGCGGCGCTCCGCGAGCGGGCCCGCAAGGCGCGGGGCGCCGCTGGACATCGCCGTTTCGGACATCGTGGACATACGGAAGTACCGGACCGGCGGCTTCATCCCCAACGGCCTGGCCGTCACCGTGGCGTCGGGCATCGAGTACCGGTTCGTCACCTACAAGCGGAGCCGGTTCATCGCCGCTGTCCAGGAGCTGACCGGCGGCACGCCGGGATGATCCGACCAGCATGAGCGTCCGGGTGGTGACCACTGGCGGCGTCGGGCGTATCCTCCGCTGGCCGATCACGAGCACGGGGGTACGCACGACGTGGGCAGCAGCTACGAAAACCTGATGGTGGTCGGGGACCTCGCCGACGTGGTGTCGGCCCTGACCGGCCTTGGTGCCGACGCATGGGTGGTGCCCGCCGCGGCAGGCCGGGTGGCGGTGCTGCCACGCGAGGATGCGTACGATCGCGCCGACGCCGACGGGCTGGCCAGGTTGCTCAGCGCGACGCTGCGCACACGGGTGCTGAGCAGCACCGTCATCGACTCCGATGCCGTGTTCATGGCCGTGTACCGCGACGGCGACCGCATCCACGAGTACGTCTCCGAGCGGGCGGTGCTCGTCGACTGGTTCATCGGCGACAACGGCGCGCCCGGGTTCCGCCTCGGTGGCGTCGAGTACCCGGCCGACGCGGAGTATCCGACGGGGCCCGGCGGTGCCGATCCCGGCGTGTTCGCACCGCTCGGGGTGGGTCCGGTGGACCTGGACCGGCTCGGGGTCACGCTGCGCGGCGAGTTCGGCACCGACGGGAAGGTCTTCGCCGAGTTCCAGCACCGGCTGATCGTGAAGGCGATGAATCTCGACCCCGCAGGGCTCACCACGGCCTTCCGGTGGGCCCGGCAGGAGGACCTGCCAGGAGCGGTGCGGGTCAAGCCTGCGCCGGCCGTCACGGACGGCTCGGCGGTGGTCAAGGTGGTACTGGTGACCCCACTGCCGCTGGACGCGGACCCGGTCGCGGCCGGGCAGCTGCTCGCGGACGCGACCGCCGGAGGACCACTGTCCTTGAGGGCGGTCGTCGGCTGCGCCGGGGTGCTGCACGGTGCGGCCGGTGGCGCCGAGATCTTCAACGCCCAGCTGCGCATGCGGTCCCGCACGGCGGCGTACTACATCGAGCTTCGGGGGAACGGCGGCGACCCGCGACAGATCCTGAACGCCGCCCGGCAGGTGTGGACCCAGGCCTTGCGCAACCGGTACCAGGCGGCCGCCGGCCAGGGACCGGAGCTGATCAACCTGACGGACGAGCAGTTCGACCTGGGCTTCAGCCGTGCGACGGACTACTGCTCAACGCCGTGACGTCGCTCGGCACGGACGTTGCTGCATGATCAGGTGCACGCCTCTGCGTGATCAGGCGCGCACGTAGTCGCCGACCGTTCGCGCCGAGGAGCGGAAGCCAGCGAGGCCCTGAGTCCAACGAAGTCGCATCTAATGGCCACACGGCCTATAGTTGTCCATGCGTGCTTGCCCTGGAATGGACGGAGATTCATGGTCGACCATGCCGGAGAGATCATTCTCTATCGCCGCGACGACGGCGGCTCGGTCGTCCAGTTGCGTGCCATTGATGGCACGGTCTGGCTGACGCAGCAGCAGATCGCCGAGTTGTACGGCACCTCCGTGCAGAACATTCAGCAGGTGATCGCCCGTGTACTCGCGGACGGCGAGGTGGGCGAGGCAACTATCAACTCAGAGTTGATAGTTCGCACTGAGGGCACCCGTCAGGTCCGACGCGAGATGAAGTTCTACAACCTGGAAATGATCCTGGCGGTCGGCTACCGCGTCACCACGTCAAGGGCGGTGCAGTTCCGGCAATGGGCCACCACGGTGCTGACTGAGTACCTCGTCAAGGGCTTCGCGATGCAGGACGAGCGGCTGAAGGACGCCACAGCCGCTGACTACTTCGAAGAGCTCCTCGCACGAATCCGAGACATCCGTGCGTCAGAGAAGCGGTTCTACCAGAAGGTGCGTGACATCTTCGCCACGACGAGCGCTGACTACTCGCCGGTTAGCACCGTTGCCAAGACCTTCTTCGCCACGATCCAGAACAAGCTGCTCTATGCCGTCACCGGACACACTGCCGGAGAGCTCATCATCGCCCGGGCGGACGCCGCATCACCGTCGATGGGTCTGACGACCTGGCCTGGCCGACAGGTGCGCAAGTCGGATGTCACGGTCGCGAAGAACTACCTCACCGAGGACGAGGTCATCGAACTCAACCGGCTGACCACGATGTTTCTGGACTTCGCGGAGGACCGAGCCCGTAGACGGCAGCAGATTCTGATGGCCGAGTGGGTGCAACGAACCGATGCGTTTCTGACCTTCAACGAGCGCGATGTGCTGGCCAACGCCGGCCGGGTCTCCGCCGCAGAGGCCGAAGCTGAGGCCGGACGGGTCTACGCCGACTTCGATGGTCGGCGGCGGGAGCATGAAGCGGCAGCCGCGCGCGAGGAGGAAGAGCGGGATTTCGCCACCCTTGTCGAGATCGAGCGGATCGGCTCGGTGAAGCGAAGCAAACCGCAACGGAGCAATCCCGTCGACTGACCGAACGCATCCGCTCATGTTTGATACGCAGGCGACCGGATGCCGGGGGTGCAGCGTCGTCCGCGACGTTGCTCGGCACGGACCTTGCTGGCATGATCATGCGACCGTGAGGCGGCCGCTGGAGCGCCGCCGTGATCGAGGTGGGCAGTGGGACTGTTCAAGCGGCGTCCGTCGACTCCCGTCAAGCGGCTCATGACGGCCGCCGGCCTGCCGACCGCGGGCGGTGAGATCCCCGTGGGCGACATCGTCATGGACGTGGCGCGCCGCAGCAGCGGGCGGGTCGCGGCGACCCTTACAGTGGTCGAGGAGCTGCTCGGCGAGGGAGGCGACGCGGCGCGGGCCGCGACCGGGTTCCTCGAGGATCTGCAGAACGCGGTGTCTCACGGCGCCGAGGACCTGCTCACCACGGCGGAGCTGCTGCCGTTGCGGGGGCCCCGGACGGTGGACGCGTGGGATTCACTGGACCGGTTCTGGGCCGATGTCGTCGCGTGGGGCGACGAGAACGGCGTGGAGCTGGAGTCGAGCGCGTCGCTGCGCGACATCAGCCATCCGGGCCTGCGAGCGTCCCTGTGGTTGTCGTACCGGAGCCTCCCCGACGGGCGACGCGTTGGCCTTGCCGACGTGGTGCGGTACGAGATGACGACCGGCATGCCGATGGCCGTCCTCGGACCCCACTCGGAGCGGTGACGCCGGGCCGGGTCGTCGCGTCCGGTCGGCATGAACGATCTTTACTAAAGTTGTCAGCATGACAGCGACGGACGACGCCCGCAGGTACCGGATCATGAAGGCCGCGGTCGTCACCTTCGCCCGCTACGGGTACCGCCGTACCTCGATGGAGGCGATCGCACAGACCGCCGACATGTCACGACCGGCGCTCTATCAGCACTTCAGCAACAAGGAGGCCGTGTTCCGCGAGGCGACCCGGTGGGCTCTCGACCGGAGTGCGGGCAACGCGGAGACCGCCGCCGCAGCCGCCCAGACTCCGGAGGCGCGGATCGAGGCGATCCTCGGTGTCGTACTCGCCCTGCACACCCCCGGCCTGGAGTCGAACCACTTCTACGAACTCATCGACGAGGTGCAGCTGAGAGCCGGCGACCTCTGGAGCCAGTACGAGAAGCGGATCGTCGACGCCATCCGCGACCTGCTTGTGGACTCCGTTGAGCGGTTCGACATCGCGCGTTCCGGGATGGATGCGGAGGACATCGCCACGGTGCTGTTCTTCGGCACGAAGGGCATCAGCCTGGATTCGCACGCCACCGAGCACCGGCGGCGCCATGTCCGGGTCTTCGTCACCGCGGTTCTCCGGGGCCTTGCCGCATCCTGACATTTTCTGTCTATCCTGTCAGCAAGCCTGGCATTGATGCCCGCGCTCCGGGGGTACGGCGAGAGGGAGTCACCATGAACGCGAGCAAGGCCCGAGCCCGCTTCGCCGAGCTGCGCCAACAGGACAGCCAGGTTTCCGCCGCCGAACTCGACGAGATCTGGGCCGTACTGGACACGGTCCGCCCCGAAGAGATCCTCGGCGAGTGGAAGGGCAGTGAGTTCGACACGGGGCACCCCATCAACGGGCAGCTGGACCAGGCGAGGTGGTACGGCAAGACCTTCGCCACCGTCAAGGACGTCAAGCCGCTGATCTGCTGGAACGACAAGGGCGAGCTGTACTCCAACACCGCGCTCGGCAAGGGCGAGGCCAGCCTGTGGACCGTCGAGTTCCGCGGTGAGCCGACCGCGACGATGGTCTACGACGGCCAGCCGATCTTCGACCACTTCAAGCGAGTCGACGAGAACACGCTCATGGGAATCATGAACGGCAAGCACTTCCCCGCCGACGGCCCCTTCTTCTATTTCGTTCTCGAGCGCGTCGCCTGAGCCTCGGTCGCTCGAAGGAGTTGGTCATGCAGGTCCGAGCAGCCGTCACCGACACCCCGGGTGGACCGTTCGTCATCCAGTCCGTGGATCTCGAAGCCCCACGGCCGCACGAGGTGCTGGTCAGGATCGCCGCGGCCGGCCTGTGCCACACCGACCTCAGTATGCAGGCGACCTGGCCCCGCCGGCTCACTCCCATGGTCTTCGGCCACGAGGGGGCCGGTGTGGTCGAGGCGGTCGGCGCGGAGGTGACCGGTCTCGCGCCGGGCGACCACGTCTGCCTGACCTTCAACAGCTGCGGTTCGTGTGAGCAGTGCGCGGCCGGGCACCCGGCCTACTGCCACTCCCAGCAGACCCTGAACACCTCCGGCGGCCGTGGCGACGGCACCACCCCGTTGTCCCGCGACGGGGCCCCCGTACACGGCAATTTCTTCGGCCAGTCCAGTTTCGCCACGTTCGTGCTCGCCCATGAGCGCAACACCATCCGGGTTCCCGCCGACCTGCCGGCTGTCGTTGCCGCGCCGCTGGGCTGCGGTGTACAGACGGGTGCGGGAACGGTGTTCAACCGGCTGCGCCCCGAGCCGGGAAGCTCCCTCGTCGTCATCGGTGCCGGCGGCGTCGGACTCAGCGCCCTGATGGCCGCGAACGTCCTGGGCTGCGACCCGATCATCGTCATCGAACCGGTCGCCTCGCGACGCGCCCTGGCCATCGAGCTCGGCGCCAAGGCGGCACTGGACCCGGGAGCAGCCGACGACCTCGTCACCACCCTGCGCGACCTCACCGGCGGCGGCGCACACCACATCGTGGACACCACCAGCCGATCGGAGATGCTCCGGCAGGCCGTCGCCGCCCTGCGTCCCCAGGGCGACCTCGCCCTCGTCGGCATCGGCACCAAAGTCGAATTCGATGTCATGAGACTGCTCAGCAAGGGGGCCCGTGTCCACGGCGTGATCGAGGGCGACGCGGACCCGGCGCGCTTCATCCCCGAACTGGCCGACCTCCACCAGCGCGGACTCCTCCCGCTGGACCGGCTCATCGCCACCTTTCCCTTCGAGAACATCGGTGCCGCCGTGGCCGGCATGCGTGACGGCACCGCGATCAAGCCCGTCCTCACGTTCGACTGAGGGAGCGTCCGCAGCAGCCCGCCCGCCGGTCTGTGCCGTGTCACGTCGCGATGCTGCCCGACGTGCCTGCCGGGCGCATCCGGTGGATCCCCGCTGACGCGGAGCGCCTCGTCTACGGCGGCCCGGAACCCGACCTCGCCGTGTAGCGACCCGACCGGCCCCACCCCGCCGATCACGGGTGTCAGCGGGCCAGCCGGCGGGCGATCGCCGGGATGACGATGGCGGCGGCGACGAGGTGGGTGAGGATGAGCAGGGCCTTGGTGTCGGGGGTGGCGGCGGCGATCACGTCGGGCACCAGGGACAGCGCGGTCAGGGCGACGGTGGTGCGGACGAACGTGCGACGTGGGCGGCGGGCCTTGTGCGCCAGGACCACGGCGAGGGCCAGGCCGATCAGGGAGAAGATCGCGGTCAGCTGGGGGAAGCTGAGGATCGGGATGGGTGCGCCGTCGATGTCGAGGCTGATCCCGGCGGCGGTGCCGGCGGCGGCGACGGCGGTGGCGGCGGCGCTGGCCAGGGCGGTGGCGGCCAGTCCGGTGCCGATGAGGGCGGCGGTACCGGTGGTGCGAGCGGGAGTCGTGGCGGTGGTGGTGGACATGGTGACCTCCGGTGTGGTGCGACCGGCCCGGTGCCGGTCTCATACATAGGTCGAGCGGACCCCACCCCGGATCGATAGCCCGCCGAACTTTTCTCCACGAATTTCGTCGTCCGCCTCGTACGCTGGTCAGGGCCGGTCGACGGGAGGAGCGCGGTGGGCGACACGACGGTGGCCGAGGTGCTGGCGGAGCTGGCGGCGCTGGAGGACCCGAAGGTCCGCGCCGTGAACGAGAAGCACGGCGACGACCACGGTGTGAACCTCAGCAAGCTGCGGGCGGTGGCGAAACGGCTCAAGACGCAGCAGGACCTCGCCCGGCAGCTCTGGGCGACCGGTGACACCGCGGCCCGGCTGCTGGCGACCCTCGTCTGCCGGCCCAAGGCGTTCGAGCAGGACGAGCTGGACGGGATGCTGCGCGGTGCGCGTACCCCTAAAGTGCACGACTGGCTGGTGAACTATGTCGTGAAGCAGAGCCCGCACGCGGAGGCGCTGCGACTGGCGTGGTTCGCTGACCCGGACCCGGTGGTGGCCAGTGCGGGCTGGGCCCTGACCACCGAACGCGTGGCGAAGGGCCCCGCCGGCCTCGACCTGGCCGGGCTGCTCGACGTCATCGAGGCGCGGATGAAGGACGCCCCCGACCGGCTGCAGTGGGCGATGAACCACTGCCTGGCCCAGATCGGCATCGACCACCCCGAGCACCGCACCCGCGCCGTCGCCATCGGCGAGCGCCTGGAGGTCCTGAAGGACTACCCGACCCCGCCGAACTGCACGTCGCCGTACGCCCCGAGCTGGATCGCCGAGATGGTCCGCCGGCAGGACGCCTGAGGGGTTCAGGCGAGGTAGCGGACCTCGAAGGTGATCGAGATCCGGTTGTTCGTCGTGTCGTACTCGTCGAAGTGGCTCGCCGTCCACAGCGTGAACGTGTAGATGCCGGGGGCCTGGGGCGCCCGGAACGCCATGGTGCTCTCGCCGTACGACATGGTCGGGATGCCCGGGCCGTAGCAGGTCGCGTTGCGCGGGGCGGTGCCGGCGTACAGGCTGGCGTCGGTGAAGTGTCCGGTGCCCTGGTCGCAGCGCAGGAGCAGCCGGCGCCCGTCGACCCAGGCGGTCCTGCGGCCCATCGGCCGCACGTCGCGCCCGCCGTCGAGCAGCGCGGCGAGGACCGCGGCGGCGTCCCAGCCGAACACGTCCACGTCGTCGAGGGCGACCGGCGCCGGGTCCGCCCCGACCGGCGACAGCGACACCGTGCCGGCACCCGAGTCCTCGTCCGTCGTGTGTACCGTCACCGCGACCCCGGCCACGGTGAACGCGACGGCCCACCGCGCCCCGCACACGAACACGTCCCGCACGTCGCCCCCGGCCGCGGCGGCGACCTCGGCGCGGGACATGCCGAACGTGACGCACTGCCGCGGCGGCAGCCGCACCCCACGCCCGGGCATCAGGTCGAACATCACCAGCCCACGATCCCACCCGCGCGCCACCGGCCGGGCCGGGTCCTCAGCCGGAACCCGCGACCTGCCTCAGTGGGGGAGCGGCTCCTTGACGTCGCGGATGGCGTACCGGTGCATGGTGACGCCGTGCGCGAACGAGCGCTGCTCCAGCAGGTCGAAGTCGATCGGCATCTCATGGTCGTCGAACAGCGGCCGGCCGAAGCCGAGGAACGACGGGTGGGTCCAGAGCAGCAGCTCGTCGAGCAGCCCCGCCCGCAGCAGCTGGGTGGCGAGCGTCGCACCGCCCACGCTGATGCGGCCGCCGGTCCCGGCCCGCAGGGCGGCGAGCTGCCCGATCGCGTCGTCGCCGCCGATGACCCGGGTGTTGTGGCCGGCGTCGTGGCGGGTGCGGGAGACGAGCACCTTGGGCTTGGCGGTCCAGATCTCGCCGTACTCACGCATGTAGTCCGGCAGCGACGCGTCCCCGGGCGCCTGTGGCCAGTACTCCTCCATCGTCTCGTAGAAGACCCGGCCGTGGACCATGAGCGCGAGCTCCCGCGTCTGCGCGTTGGCCTCGCGGTGCAGCTCCTCGCTGAGGCGCAGCCACTCGCCGGCGCCGTTGTCCCCGGGCACCTGCTCGATCCGCAGGTCGAGCGACACGTTCATCGAGTAGACGAAGCGGCCCATGCGCTCCCCGTCCGCCTAGTGGTTGTCTTCTGCAATCACTATATTGGGGGCGAAGCACGTGTCAAGGAGGAAGCGTGGAACCAAGGTCCGGGTGCCCGATCAACGCCGCCGTCGAGCTGCTCGGCGACCGCTGGTCGTTGCTCGTGCTCCGCGACGTCATCTTCGGTGACCGCCGCTACTTCCGGGCGCTGCTCACCGGGTCGATGGAGGGCATCGCTTCGAACATCCTGGCCGACCGTCTCGTGCGGCTCGTCGAGGCGGGACTGCTCACCCGCGGCACCGCCGCGCGGGGCCAGCGCGCCCGGTACAGCCTCACCGAAGCCGGCATCCAGACGCTGCCGGTCATCTACGCCCTCGGCAACTGGGGCCTCGACTGGCGCCCGGGCACCGACGAGCTGCGGATCCGGCAGCAGCTGATGCGCGAGGAAGGACCGGCGTTCATCGAAGAGCTCATGGCCGAGCTCCGCGTCCGCCACCTCGGCGCATCCCCGAGGCAGCACGACGGCCCGGGCCCGTTCGAGCGCCTCGCCGCCGCCTACACCGCAGCCGCCGTCGACGAGCGGTGAGCCGCCGCGCGAAGTCGCGGGTGAGCATCCACCGGCGGTCGGGCATGATCACGGGATCAGTCAACGGGGAGGGTTCGCATGACGATCGAGACGACCAGCGCCGAAGGGCAGCTCGCCGAGGCGCCGCTGCGGCAGGCGCGCAACTCGGCCGCGTTCTGGGCCGCGACCGGACGCGTTCGCGGCCACGAGGTGCTGCGCCGGCCCGGGTACCTCGCGGTAGCCGGTGACGAGCGGGCCGGGCTGCGGATCCTGATCCAGGAGCCCGGGCTCGGCGGCGACGTCCTTGCCGAGATCGCCGAGCTGGCGGCCGGCGCCGTGGGGCCGGTCGACATCGAGGACCCGTTCAGCAGCGCCGACCTGACCCACCTGGGCATGCGGACCTGGCAGATGCCGGTCATGCTGCGCCCGCCCGGTCCGGTCGCCGTGCCGGCGATGGCCGTGCGCCGGGCGGGCACCGAGGAGGAGCTGCACGCCGCGGAGCGGGCCGTGATCGAGGGGTTCGAGCTGGGCAGGTTCGAGCCGCACCGCGGCGGTGAGCTGTTCCCCGCGGCGCTGGTCGAGCAGCCGGGCGTCGACGTGTTCGTCGCCGAGCTCGACGGGGAGATCGCCGGGGCGTGCGTCACCGTCCTCGACGACGGGTACGGCAGCCACTACTGGGTCGGCACCCCGGCCCGGTTCCGGTCCCGCGGGGTGGGGCGGGCGGTCATGCTCGGCTCCCTCGCCCACCTGACCGGCGTGCCGGTCACGCTCACCGCGTCACGGCTCGGGCGGCCGCTGTACGAGTCGATCGGCTTCACCGCCGCCGCGCCCGCGACCTGGTGGTCCTCGACGCGCTGACGGCAGGGGCACGGCAGCGACAGCGGTCCGGGCCGGGCATTCATCTGTTTCCCTGAGGCGGCAGCCGGGTAATCGCGTGCCACACGGGACACACGATCGGAGCGCGACCGGTGAACGAGCCTGCAACCCCACCCCGGAGCCGGTGGCACCCGAGCCTGCTGCTGCAGTGGTACGCCCGTGCCGTCGTCTGGCTGCGCTGGCTCGTGGTGGCGTTCTGGGTGGCCGCGGCGGCGGCCGTGTACGCCTACGTGCCGGCGTACGGCACCGGCGGCAACGACCTGGAGCAGCTGATCTCCGCGGACAACCCGGCGGTGCGCAGCGAGCTGCAGTCCGTGCAGAAGTTCGGGTTCCCGGTGCTGAGCCGGGTCGCGGTCGTGCAGCGCAACCCGGCCGGGCTGTCGACGGAAACGCAGACCAAGGCCGTGGCGAGGGCCAAGGCGGTCAGTGACGGCACCTACCCGGACGTCAAGCCGATCGTGGCGGCGGTACCGGTGATGAACACGCTCGGGCTGTTCCCCAGCTCCGCCGAGGACGGCACGACGATCGTGACGCTGCTGTTCACCGACCCGAGCGTGACGTTCGCCGGGCAGCAGGAGGCGGCCGAGCAGTTCGTGGCGAAACACTACGACGCGAGCGACGCCGTGGTCGGCATCACCGGGTCCGTGCCGGCGCGGGTCGAGCAGACCCGCCTGGTGCTGGACTCCGTGCCGCGGCTGGAGCTGATCACCGTCATCGCGGTGCTCCTCATCATCGCCGTGGTGTTCCGGTCGGTGCTCGCGCCGCTGCTGGCGCTCGGCGTCGCGGGGGTGGCGATCCTGCTCACCCTGCACATCGGCGGCGCGGTCGCCGAACGGCTCGGGGTACCGGTGCCGCAGGAGACCCAACCCCTGCTGGTGGCGCTGCTGCTCGGGGTCGTGACCGACTACGTCGTGTTCTACTTCTCCGCCGTACGGACCCTCCTGGAAGCGGGCACCACCCGGCTCGACGCGGCCCGGCAGGCGACCGCACGGTTCACCCCGATCATCGCCACCGCCGGGGCGACCGCGGCCGCCGGCACCGCCGCGCTGCTCGTCGCCGACTCGCCCGCCTTCCGGGCGTTCGGGCCGGGCATGGCCCTGGCGATCCTCATCGGCATGCTCGTCGCGGTGACGCTGGTACCGGCGCTGCTGGCCATCTTCGGCGGTGCCGCGTTCTGGCCGTCGCGCCGGCACGCCCGGCGGCGACCGGTCGCGGCGACGGCGGCCGAGCTCCCGGCAGAGCTCCCGGCTGGGAGGCGGACCGGCTGGACCTGGCTGCTGACCCGCCGCTGGTTCGCCGCGCCGATGCTCCTGCTGCTCGTCGCCGCCCTGATCACGATGGCCTCCCCGGCGCTGCACCTGCGCCTCGGCGTGTCGTTCGTCGAGGCGCTGCCGACCAACCACCCGGCGCGCACCGCGGCGGTGCAGGCCGAGACCGGCTTCGCCGACGGCATCCTGTCCCCGACCGAGCTGCTCGTGCAGGGCTCCGGCGTCGCCGGACGCGAAGCGGAGCTGGCCGAGCTGCAGCAGGCGCTGACCCAGGTCCCCGGCGTCGCCGGCGTCCTCGGGCCCGGCACCTCGGCCCTGCCGCCGGGTCTGAACCTGTTCCGCGCCGAGGACGGCACCGCCGTGCGCTACCTGCTGATCCTGTCCGACGAGCCGCTCGGCGGCACCGCGGTGCAGACGCTGGGCCGCCTGGAGCGTGACCTGCCCGGCCTGGTGCAGACCGCCGGCCTCGGCGGGGCGCAGACCAGCCTCGGCGGCGACACCGCCATCGCCAAGGTCATCGTCGACCAGACCGTGCACGACCTCGGCCGCATCGCCATCGCCGCGCTGATCGCCAACCTCGTGTTCCTCATGCTGTTCCTGCGCGCGTTCGTCGCCCCGCTCGGGCTGCTCGCCTGCAGCGTCCTGGCGATCGGCGCCACCCTGGGCCTCACGACCTGGGTGTTCCAGGACTTCTACGGCAACGACGGGCTCACCTTCTACGTACCGTTCGCGGCCGCCGTGCTGCTCGTCGCGCTCGGCTCCGACTACAACATCTTCGGCATCGGCCCCGCGTGGCGGGAGGCGCGCGGCCGCCCGCTGCGCGAGGCCCTCGCCATCACGCTGCCGCAGTCCGCGCACGCCATCCGCACCGCCGCGTTCACCCTCGCCGTCAGCCTCGGCCTGCTGGCCCTGGTGCCGCTGCGGCCGTTCCGGGAGCTCGCGTTCGCCCTGTCCGTGGGCATTTTCATCGACGCGTTCGTCGTGCGGTCCCTCCTGGCGCCGATGCTGTTGACGGTACTGGGTTCCGCGGTCGAACCGGCCTCGGCCGAGGAGCCACCGGCCACGTACGACCGGCAGGCGGAGGCGTACGACCGGGACCCGGCGGCGTACGACCGGGACCCGGCGGTCCCGGCGGCCCGCGAACCCGGACCCGCCGAGGCCCGCGTGCTGTCCGCGGAACGCCCGCCGGAACGGGCCTGAGCGGGTGAGCCCGGGGCGGCCGATGCCCGGCGGCCTGCCAGAAAGGTTTTTTCCGGAATATCCGGCATGCCGGAAAGGAGTCGCGTGGTGTCCTTGAGTGAGGGAGGCGTCGACGGCGACGCCGGACACGGGGGGACACCATGGGACGCACCATCGCACGCAAGGGCATCGTGACGCTGATCGCGGCCTGCGGGATCGCCGCGCTCACGCCCGCCGCACCCGCGGCCGCCGCGCCGGTCCCGTTCGGCCAGGCCACCAAGATCGTGCTGGACCGTTCGGGCGGCTTCGCGGGGGAGAAGACGTCGTTCGTGGTCGACCGCACGACGGTCGGCGGCAGGCCGGTGCTGCGGATGGCCGGCAGCTGGAAGTTCCGGTGGCTGCGCAGCTCGTACCAGCCGAGGAACCCGTGCTGCGACCGCTACGCCTACCGCGTCACCGTCACGTACCGTGGCGGCTCGCACAAGACGGTCAGGACGGTCCAGGGCACCCGGGCGCCCCGCATCCTGTGGGACGTGATCAGCGAGACCGAGCGCGTCGGCGTGCGCCCGTTCTCCCCGGTGCCCGCCGGCTGAAGCACGTTTTCAGGCCCGCAGCTGCGCGTTGAGCCGGGCGGCCTGGCGGGTCAGGTGGTCGCGTTCGGCGAGGTTCGGCGCGGACCGGGCCGCCTCCGCGTACAGCCGCGCCGCCGTCACCGGCTCGCCGGCGCGTTCGTGCAGGTACGCCGCGGCCGCCGCGTACCGGGGCAGCGCCGGGTCGAGCTCCGCCAGGGCCGCCAGGCCGGCCCGCGGGCCGTCGGCCTCGCCGAGCGCGACGGCCCGGTTCAGCCGGGCGACGGGGCTGCCGGTGAGGCGGAGCAGCTCGTCGTACCACTCGACGATCTGCACCCAGTCGGTCTCCTCGGCGGTGCGGGCGTCGGCGTGCAGCGCGGCGATCGCGGCCTGCGCCTGAAACTCGCCGAGCCGGTCCCGGGCCAGCGCCGCCTGCAGGATGTCCACGCCCTCGGCGATCAGGCGGGTGTCCCACAGGCCGCGGTCCTGCTCGGCGAGCGGCACCAGCCTGCCGCCGGCGCCGGTACGCGCGGGCCGCCGGGCGTGGTGCAGCAGCATGAGCGCGAGCAGCCCGGCGACCTCCTCGTGCTGGAACTGCGCCGCGAGCTGACGGGTGAGCCGGATCGCCTCGGCGGCGAGGTCGACGTCGCCGGAGTACCCCTCGTTGAACACCAGGTACAGCACCCGCAGCACGGTGGCGACGTCGCCCGGCTGGTTGAACCGCACCCCGGACACCGTGCGCTTGGCCCGGCTGATCCGCTGCGCCATCGTCGCCTCCGGCACCAGGTACGCCTGGGCGATCTGCCGCGTGGTCAGCCCGCCCACCGCGCGCAGCGTCAACGCGACCGCCGACGCCGGGGTCAGCGACGGGTGCGCGCACAGGAAGTACAGGTGCAGCGTGTCGTCGGCGTCCTCGGCCGGGCCCGGCTCGGGCTCGACGATCTCCTCACGCCGGCGCCGGGCGGCGTCGGCGCGAGTGACGTCGAGGAACTTGCGCCAGGCCACCGTGACCAGCCAGCCCTTGGGGTCGCGCGGCGGGTCGTCCGGCCACCCGCGGACCGCTTCGACGAGCGCGTCCTGCACGGCATCCTCGGCCGCCGCGAAGTCGGCTCCGCGGCGGACGAGGATCCCGATCACCGTGGGGGTCAGGACCCGCAGCACGGACTCATCCACCGGACGTCACTCCGTGATCGTGGGCAGCGCCGCCATGAACGGGCGCAGCTCCAGCCACTCGTGGACGGGCCGGCCACCGGCCCCCGGCGCCGCGGACAGCTCGGCGGCCAGCTCCAGGGCCCGCTCGTAACTGTCCACGTCGATGATCATCCACCCCGCGATCAGGTCCTTCGTCTCCGCGAACGGCCCGTCGGTCACCGGCGGGCGGCCCTCGCCGTCGTACCGGACGAACGTGCCCTCGGGCAGCAGCGCCTGGCTGTCCACGAACTCGCCGGTCTCCTCCAGCCGCGCCGCGAAGTCCTGCATGTACTTGAAGTGCGCCGACACCTCCTGCGGCGTCCACTGCTCCATCGGGACGTCGTTCACCGGCGCCGGCGCGCCGCGGTAGTGCTTCAGCAGCAGGTACTTGGCCATCGTGTGCTCCTCGGTGCGGTACGGACCATTCTTGCCGTGTTCGGTGCTGGGACGCAGCGAGGCTGCCGTTCTCGACATCACGCCGCCTTTCCGCTCAGACACGGGCGGCTTCTTCGCGCCGGCGGATCAGCTCCTCGACCGCGGTCGGCAAGGTCTGCTCGAAGTCGATGAGCTTCACCCACGTCGGGGTCACCACGATGCGGACCATGCCGTCGTACAGGTCCCGGACCTCGGCCTCCCAATGCACCCGCTGCTCGGCCGTCATCGTGTACGTGCCGTTCATCTGCAGGTACTCCTCCGGGATCCCGTCGACCACGTCCAGCTCGGCGCGGCCCCGGATGAGCAGGATCTTCGGCGGATGCACCTCCGTGTCGATGGTCAGCGCCACCATCGGGTTGCGCCGCAACGACGGCAGCTTCGGCGCGTTCTTCGCGGTGCACATCACCACCTGCGACCCGTTCCACGTGAACGCGATCGGCACGTTGCGCGGCGTGCCGTCCTTGGCCACGTACGCCAGCCGGGTCAGGTCGCGGGCCAGCAGCTCCCGGCTCAGCGGCCGGTCCAGGATCTCGCTGATCTCGGTCGGTTCCATCGGTCGTCCCTCCTCAGCCGAGCCGCCACGATGGCCGCTCGCCTCCCGGGGACGGAGCCACCGCCGCGTTCTCGACATCCCCCGCCCCTCGAGTTCAAGATTTTTCTGCGGTACCGCCGAGCGTCACGTCCCGCGTCGTGCCGGGCACCCTCCGCTGAACGGTGCTGCTTTTCCACACGTTCGGCGGGGCCGGTGAGCCCTGCACTTCGCTTCGTCGCCGCCGATCTCAGCGCGGCCGGCATCCCCGCCGCACCCGTCATCAGCGTCCTGCACGACCACGCCGGCGACCGTCTCGCCGGCGCACTCGCCGTCTGAGCCAGCGCAATGGCACCGTGCGCGGTGCGCTCTGCGCGGCGTGCTGCCGGCGGCCACGGACGCCGGCCGGGCCCCGTGCTGACCGGCAGGTTCAGCCCGGCACGCGCCCAGCCGTCCGGTCCGGGGCCGTGCCCAGCGCACCGGGTTCCTCGGTCCCGGGCGGCGACCCGGCCTGCGGGGCCGTGGGCAGGAAGCGGCCGATCAGCGTCTCGTACAGCCCGGCGCCGAGCAGGCCGCCGATGACGGGCCCGGCGATCGGGATCCAGAAGTACAGGTACCCCGTCTGGTCGCGGAACGCGCCGGTGTACCCGGTGAGGAAGCTGGCCAGCCGGGGACCGAAGTCGCGGGCCGGGTTGATGGCGTAGCCGGCGTTCGTGCCCCAGGCCATGCCGATGGCCACGACGATCAGGCCGATGACGAACGGGGCGAGGCCGGTGGCCGGGGGAGTGCCCGTCGCGTCGGTGATGGCGAGGATCAGGAACAGCAGGATGGCGGTGCCGATGACCTGGTCGCGCAGGGCGCCCCACTCGCCGACCGGCAGGGTGCCGTTGCCGGGCAGAGTGGAGAAGACGCCCTGGGTCTTGATGGTGAGGCCGGGGTCCGCGGCGTGCAGGATCTCGGTGTAGTTCCAGCGCACCAGCAGGGCGGCGACGAACGCGCCGAGGAGCTGGGCGAGCGAGTACGGCGCCACCTTGCGCCAGGCGAAGCCCCTGAAGGCCGCGAGTGCGATGGTGACGGCGGGGTTGAGGTGGGCGCCGCTGATGCGGCCGGCGACCTGGATGCCGAGGACCACGGCGAGGCCCCAGGCCCAGACGATGGAGTCGTGGTCGCCGATGCCGCCGGCGGCGGCCTGCGCGACCGCGGCCAGGCCGAACAGCATGATGACCATCGTGCCGGCGAACTCGGCGGCAAGCTCGCCGAGCAGGCCGGGGTGGCGTGCTGCCATGGTCCCTCCAAGGGGTTCGGAAGGAATCCTAACAAACCTCGGTGCAGGTGGACAGGCCCGACTTCGGGGCGGGGAACGGAATAACCGAAAATGGCGCGTTGAATGTTGTGAAATGTTCGGCGAACATAGACGTCGAGCGTTTCCGCCGCCCGCTCAACCCCCGCTGAATTCGACACCCCTCGCATGCGCCGCGAATTGTGAGCGCTCACAGGGCGGCGGCATCCGAGACCCCGCCACGGCGAAGGAGCCCCCGTGCAATCCGGCAACGACACCCCTGTATCGCAAGAGCCGACGTCCGACCTGACCCGGAGGCGGGTGCTGAAGGCCGGCGCCGCCGGAGCCGGTGCTGCGCTGCTGCCCCTGGCGTGGTCGGCGTCGCCGGCCTCGGCCGCCGCACCGCCGGAAGTGGGCGCGGCCAATGGGCTCGCGCTCTGGTACACGCAGTCCGCCGGCACCGACTGGCTGCGCGCGCTGCCGATCGGCAACGGGCGCCTCGGCGCCATGGTGTTCGGCACCGTCGACGTGGAGCGGTTGCAGCTCAACGAGGACACCATCTGGGCCGGCGGCCCCTACGACCAGAGCAACCCCCGCGGCGCCGGTGCCCTCGCCCAGATCCGGCAGCAGGTGTTCGCCGGGCAGTGGAGCCAGGCGCAGAGCCTCATCGACCAGAACCTGCTGGGCATCCCGTCGGCGCAGCTGGCGTACCAGACCATGGGCAATCTGCGGCTGACCTTCGCGGCCGGCAGCGGCGGGGTCTCGGACTACTCGCGGTGGCTGGACCTGAGCACGGCCGTGGCCGGGGTCAGCTACCTGCAGAACGGGGTCCGGTTCCGGCGGGAGGTGATCGCCAGCGCCCCGGACCAGGTGATCGCGGTGCGGCTGACCGCGGACCGGGCCGGCCAGCTCACGTTCTCCGCCAGGTTCGACAGCCCGCAGCGCACCACGGTGTCCAGCCCGGACGCCGCGACGGTCGCGATCGACGGGATCTCCGGCGACCAGCGGGGGCTGGCCGGCAAGGTCAGGTTCTACGGCCTGGCCCGGGTGGTCGCCGACGGCGGCACCGTCAGCAGCTCCGGCGGCACGCTGCAGGTCCGCTCGGCCAACAGCGTGACGCTCCTGATCTCCATCGGCACCAGCTACGTCAACTACCGCGACACCGGCGGCGACTATCAGGGCAAGGCCCGCGGGTACCTCACCGCCGCGGCCGCCCGCACCTGGGACGACCTGCGCGCCCGGCACGTCGCGGACCACCAGCGGCTGTTCGGCCGCACGACGCTGGACCTCGGCCGCACCGCCGCCGCGGACCAGCCCACCGACGTGCGGATCGCGCAGCACGCCGGCACCAGCGACCCGCAGTTCTCGGTGCTGCTGTTCCAGTTCGGCCGGTACCTGCTGATCTCGTCCTCGCGGCCCGGCACCCAGCCGGCGAACCTGCAGGGCATCTGGAACGACTCGCTGAGCCCGTCGTGGGACTCCAAGTACACGCTCAACGCCAACCTGCCGATGAACTACTGGCCCGCGGACACCACGAACCTCGCCGAGTGCTACGAGCCGGTGTTCGGCATGATCCGCGAGCTGGCGGTCACCGGGGCCCGCACGGCCCAGGTGCAGTACGGCGCCGGCGGCTGGGTGACGCACCACAACACCGACGCCTGGCGTGGCTCGTCGGTCGTCGACGGCGCGCTGTGGGGCATGTGGCAGACCGGCGGCGCCTGGCTGGCGACCATGATCTGGGACCACTACCTGTTCACCGGCGACACCACGTTCCTGCAGGCCAACTACCCGGCGATGAAGGGCGCCGCCCAGTTCTTCCTGGACACCCTCGTGCAGGAGCCGTCGCTGGGGTACCTGGTCACCAACCCGTCCAACTCCCCGGAGCTGGCGCACCACTCCGGGGTCAGCGTGTGCGCCGGGCCGACGATGGACAACCAGATCCTGCGCGACCTCTTCAACGGCGTCGCGCAGGCATCCCAAGTGCTCGGCGTCGACGCCGACTTCCGGACCAGGGTCCTCACCGCCCGTGACCGGCTTCCCCCGATGAAGGTCGGCTCGCGCGGCAACATCCAGGAGTGGCTGTACGACTGGATCGAGACGGAGCAGGGTCACCGGCACATCTCGCACCTGTA
Organism: Dactylosporangium sp. NPDC050688; assembly: GCF_040654515.1. Classification (NCBI taxonomy): domain Bacteria; kingdom Bacillati; phylum Actinomycetota; class Actinomycetes; order Micromonosporales; family Micromonosporaceae; genus Dactylosporangium; species Dactylosporangium sp. NPDC050688. The sequence goes on along the minus strand of NZ_JBFAIC010000006.1, from coordinate 168,741 downwards.
CGGACTGCACCCGAGCAACCAGATCACCAAGCGCGGCACGCCCACCCTGTACACCGCCGCCCGCCGCACCCTCGAGCTGCGCGGCGACGACGGCACCGGCTGGTCACTCGCCTGGAAGATCAACTACTGGGCGCGGATGGAGGAGGGCACCCGCGCGCACGACCTCATCCGCCTGCTCGTCACGACCGCCCGGCTCGCGCCGAACATGTTCGACCTGCACCCGCCGTTCCAGATCGACGGCAACTTCGGCGCCACCTCCGGCATCGCCGAGATGCTGCTGCAGAGCCACAACGGCGAGTTGCACGTGCTGCCCGCGCTGCCGTCGGCCTGGCCGAGCGGTCAGGTGCAGGGCCTGCGCGGGCGCGGCGGCTACACCGTCGGCGCGAAGTGGGGCGGCGGGCAGCCCGACGAGGCCACGGTCCGCTTCGACCGCGACGGCACCGTCAAGGTCCGCGGCCGGTTCCTCACCGGGACGTTCACGGTCACCGACACCACCAGCGGCGCCGCCGTCACCGTCACGAAGCCCGAGAGCGACGCCATCGCGCTGCCGGGCCTGTCCGGGCGCACCTACCGCATCGTCGGTCAGGCGCAGCCGCAGCAGCCACGGTACGTGCGGATCGGCAACGTCACCACCGGCCTGGTCCTCGACAGCGGCGGCAACGTCGCCTCCGGCGCCAACCTGAAGCAGTGGAACTGGGACGGCAGCACCAACCTGCAGTGGCAGCTGGTCGACCTCGGCAGCGGCTGGTACCGCATCGTCAACCGCACCAACGGCATGGTCCTGGACAGCTGGGGCGCGACCGCCAACGGGTCGGCCTGCCGGCAGGCGGCGTGGAACGGCGGCAACAACCAGCAGTGGCGGCTCAACGACACCGGCAGCGGCCGGACGCAGATCATCAACCGCGGCACCGGCACCGCCCTGGACGGCATGGGCAACGCCACCGCGGGCTCCACCGTCGCCATGTGGGCGCCCAACACCAACACCAACAACCTCTGGACCGTCACCACGCTCTGAGCCCGCCGCGACGGCCCGGCCCGCGGACGGGCCGGGCCGTCGCCCGTCTCAGGTGACGGTGCCCGCGAACCCGGCGGCCGCGTCCGTGCCGCCACGACCGCCGGCGATTCGAGCCATTACAGGCGCCGTCTGAACCGTGTCACGGTCACTACCGGCCCGCGCAGGTGGGCGACAGGCCGGCGCCGCTGCCGGTGGCCTGGAAGCCGAACTCGGTCGACTGCCCCGCCCCGACCTGCCCGTTGTAGGCGACGTTGGTGAACCGCACGGTCCCGCTGCCGCCGCTGCGGTCGGCGCTCCACGCGTTGGTGATCGTCGCGCCGGAGGCCAGGGTGACCGTCACCGTCCAGCCGTTGAGCGCGGCACTGCCGGCGGTGACCCTGATGTTCGCCACGAACCCGCCGTCCCACTGGTTGAGCGTCACCACCGCGGTGCAGCCGCTCCCGCCTGGGTTCGAGGGCGACGAGCTCACGGGCGGGCTGCTGACCGGCGGCGTCGACACGGTGCTGCCGGGGCCGTTGAGGGCGTTGAGCGTGGAGGTGTAGGCGGCCTTCTTGTTGCCGTTGCCGTCGAACAGCAGCGGGTTCTCGCCGGTACGCCACGAGTCGCTGTCCCGGATGCCCCACACCGTGATGCCGGTGCAGCGCGACACGGCCAGGCACGCCTTGACGACGGCGGCGTAGGCGTTGGCCTGGTTGCTGCCGGAGATGTCCAGCTCGGTGATCTGCACGTCCACGCCGAGGTCGGCGAAGCGCTGCAGGTTGGCCTGGTAGTCCGACGGCGGCAGCCCGCCCAGGTGGGACTGGAAACCGACGCAGTCGATCGGCACGCCGCGGGACTTGAAGTCCCGGACCATGTTGTAGATGCCGGTGCTCTTGGCGTTGATGCCGTCGGTGTTGTAGTCGTTGTAGCACAGCTTCGCGCCCGGGTCCGCGGCCCGCGCGGTGCGGAACGCGACCTCGATCCAGTCGTTGCCGGTGCGCTGCAGGTTCGAGTCGCGCCGGCCGCCGGAGCCGCCGTCGGCGAACGCCTCGTTCACCACGTCCCAGGCGTAGATCTTGCCCTTGTAGTGCCCGGCGACGTTCGTGATGTGGTTGATCATCGCATTGCGCAGTGCGGTGCCGGACATGCTCTGCGCCCAGCCGGGCTGCTGCTGGTGCCAGGTCAGCGCGTGGCCGCGCATCCGTTGACCGTGGGCCTGGGCGTGGGCGACGATCTGGTCGGCCGAGGTGTAGCGGAACTGGCCCTGTGACGGCTCGGTCGCGTCCCACTTCATCTCGTTCTCAGGCGTGATCATGTTGAACTCGCGGTCGAGGATGCCGGTGTACGTGCTGTTGCTGAGCTTCCCAGCGGCGACCGCCGCCCCGAAGTAGCGGCCCTTCTCCGCGGCGGACGCGCCGAGGGTCGTGCCGGCGCTGGCGGAGCCGTTGAAGAAGACCGCGGCGCCCGCGCCGATGACGCCGGCGGTGGCGAGGGCGAGGACGGTGCGCAGCCTGACCCGGTGGGGTGTCGGTCTGTGGGGCATGGCGTTCCTTCCACGATGTCTGGCGGGACGGCCGCCGGAGCCGGTCGGCGGCCGGCTCCGACGCCGTGGGCGCCACGTACGTGAGCGCTCACATCAGCGGTCCCGCTGATATGTGAAGGAGCCTCGCAGGAAATGTGGCCGTTCCTCAATGCCCATCAGCAAGAGCCGGTTTTAGGCGTCATGATGGATGAAACTTTCAATTCCGACTATTTGTCGTTCGGGCGCATAACACTTTTCCAGTGCAATGCTGATTGGTATTCCGAACGCTCACCCGAGCGGGTGCGTGGCGTCGCGGAGCGCGGCCAGGACGGGGGCGTACATGCGGGCCTTGATGGCGCCCAACGTCCCGCCGGCCTTCGCCGCCCCGGACCGGGCGAGCTCCACCGCCGTGGTCAGGACGGCGTCCTCGGCGACGGCGTGGTCGACGATGCCGCGCTCCCGCGCGTCGGTGCCGCCGTAGCGCCGCCCGGTGACCATGGCCTCGTGGGCGGTCTGCGGCGCGAGCCGCGCCTGGATCAACGCGCTCATCGCCGGCGTGAACGGGATGCCGAGGTCGACCTCGGGCAGGCACCAGTATCCGCGGTCGGCGCGCATCACCCTGAAGTCGTGGGCGAGCGCGAGCATCGCCCCGGCGGCGAACGCGTGCCCCTGCACCGCCGCGACGGTGATGACAGGCAGTGCCAGCAGTCGCGCGTACAGCTGCTGCACGGACACGATGTAGTCCAGCCGCCGCTGCGGGTTGCCGGACATCCAGTCGAGGTCCAGCCCGTTGGACCAGATCTTGCCGGTGGCGGTGGTGACCAGCGCCCGCGGGCCGCCGGCCGCGTCAACCTCGTCGAGGGCTGCGCCGACGGCGGCGATCCAGTCGGGGTGGAAGCGGTTCTCGCCGGCACCGAGGTCGAGCACGAACACGTCGTCCCGGCGGTCGAGCGTGGGCATGACGGCCCCCTTTCCGGCCACGTCGGCGGGTGTGATGGAGCATGGCACAGGCCGGGCGGCGCTGTAACGTCCACGGGCCCGGTGGCGCGATCTGCTCGCGCCGGAAAAGGTTCAAATGTCGCATAACTCTCACGACGTCGCCAGGGCGCGAATAGATTCGTGGCAAATCGGACGGCTCTATGTCGCTGCGGCCACGGGGGTTGACGTGTTTGGTGCATTCGGAAGCGGCGGCGGCCGGCACCGGACACCGGCGCCCCGGGCGGCACCGGAGGCCTGCCGGTCACCGGCCCGGCTATCGCGATGATGCTGCTGACCGGGCTCGGTCTGGCGACCAGCGGCACGGTCCTCGTCACGGCCGGCAACGGGCGCCGCCGCAGGCTCTGACCGTAAGGTGGCGTGACGGGAAGGAGTCTGCGATGCGCAACCCCGATGTCGAGGTGCTGGACGTCCTCGTCGGCGAGTGGAGGCTGACGCTCTCCGACGCCTGGTTCCTCGAGCCGCCCGGCACGAGGCAGCACGGGCACGCCTCGGCGCGGTGGATCGGGGACGCGTTCGTCGAGCTGCGGGCGGAGCTGAACGGGGAGCACATGTGGCACTTCGTGTTCGGCCGCAGCGATGCCAACGGGCAGCTCGTCGCGCTCTACCACGACCCGCGGCCGACGTCGCGGGTGTTCCGCACGACGTTCGCCGGCGGGGAGTGGGTGATGCTGCGCGAGGACCCCGACTTCCACCAGCGGTACGTCGCCACCGTCACCGCGGACCGTATCGACGGGCACTGGGACGCCTCGGAGGACGCCGGGGTCACCTGGCGCAAGGACTTCGACCTGACCTTCGAGCGGGAGCCCGTAGGCTGAGCGGCCCGCTCAGGGCACCGGGAACACCGGCCCCTCGGCGATGTCGCCGGCCCGCACCGCGTGCAGGGTGAGCCGCTGCGAGCCGGACACCCACGCCGGGGACCGCACGCCGAGCCCATCGTGCCGGCGGTGACCGGCCCGGCGGGCGCCGGCACGTAGCGCTTCCCGGTCGCGAGGGCAGCGCTGCCGGCCATGGCCCGCGGCCGGTGCCAGCGCAGCAGGTCGAACGCGACCGTCACCCGGTCCGCCTCGCACGCCGCCCGCCAGTCGCCGCACTCCCGCGCCTCGGCGCACGCGGCGATCATCCAGCCGGGCACCGCATACCAGCGGACCAGCCGCCAGGCGTCCAGATCAGCAAGCATCGATGCCCCCTCGGGGCAGTGCCGACACGGCGGGCCGGTCGGATTCGAACCGGCGTCCTCCTCGGAGCAGTCAAGGCGCGACGACCTCTGCGCTACAACCCCGCCGCCGCGCGGCATAGGCAGAGCACCGACATTTCCGGGCGACGCTGCCCGGCTCGGCTTCCGTCATCGTCCGGGTCGCCGGTACCACCGGTGGTGCAGCCAGCCACGCAGATGGGAGTTGAAGTTGCCGAGGCCGTCGGTCGCGGCAAGAACCTCCTCGAACGTGCGGCCGGTCATTTCGGCGGCACTCTGGCATTTCCCGGTGGCCAGCACGATGCATTGCACCATCTCCACCCAGTACCTCGCGCTGGAGTCGTTCGCCGGCTGACGCCGGCTGAGCTGCTCCTGCGCTGCTCCCGGGTCTTCGAGCGCGCCGCCAGCGGGCAGGCCGTGGGTCAGCGGCAGGGGAGCCAGCAGCGTCGCCATACCACCGGCCGACGATGGCGTGTGGGGCAACGTAGCGAAATCGCCGACGCCGGTGGCTGTTGCCGAGCGTTCCAGGACGGCCATCCGGTGGTGCAGGGAGCGCAGCCACTGCAGCTGCAGGTATGCGTTCGTCTCCAGTCGCAGGCGCTCGGCGACCAGCTGGACCTGGCGCTGCGCTTCCTCAACGATGCGCCGTTGCTCGGCCGCGGCCCGTTGCACGGTGCGGTCGAAGTTGTGGCGAGGGGTCCGGCCGTCGGCATTGTGCCGGGAGGAGTGCGCAGGCCTCCATGTGCCGTGTCCGGCCGAGGAACGATTGCCGGATCCCGCCGGCGGGTGGACGTGCCGGCTGTTGAAGGTGTGGGCGCTCTCACCCGCCTGTTGACGAACGCGTTCCAACGCCGCTGCCGCTTCGAGATCCGCGACGTGGCGGGCGCGGCGCAGGATGTCCGCGGCGACACCCAACGTGGCACTCTCCCAGCTGGCATGTTGGGCGGCGCGCTTGATGGCGGCCAGCCTGGCCTGGAGTTCCGGCGTCGGGGTGTGCGGGCGGGGGGGATGACGATCCCGCTCCGCCTGCAGCCGCTCGACGATCCGCGCCACCTCCGGCGAGTGGCCGAAGGGCTCAGCCGGCGTCATGGCCGTTCACACCGTGTCGTGTACCGCTGGGCACGGGCGGGAGCCGCCAACACTGCGCCAGTTTGCTGCACATCTGCAGTTTCGGGACTTCGAACAATGCCACGACCTGGTCGTGCGGCAGGCGCTGGTAGGTGAGTACCACGCGGGCCTGCTGCTCGTCGGTCATGCCGGCGACGAGCGCGCGAAGCGCGTCGGCCGTGTCGAGCAGCGCAGGGGCGGCGTCCGTCGGCACCGCGGCGTGCCATTGCCGCTGAAACGAGGCTACCTGCAGTCGGGGAAGCAGCAGGAACGTCAGCGACAACGCCTCGAGGAACTCCCGCGACAAGACATCCGGGAACGGGAGCGACGGATCGTCCTTGCTGGCCGTCAAGACGGCCACCAGGGCGTCGTCGACCGTCCCATTGGCGTCGTTGGCTTCGGCGCCGACCTCGCGCAACAGCTGCACCGAGTGCTCAAGGCACGCCATGACGAACTCGTCGTACTCGGGTGACTCGGCGAGCCAACTGGGATTGTCACGTTTCCTCCGGTTCACCACCGCGAACTCGTCGTCGCTCATGGGTGGCACGTTCACCGCGGGCACCATCCGGACACGTGCTGGGAGTGGCTCGGAGTGCAGATGCAATGCATGTGACCTGCCTCACAGAATTTAACGTTAGGGTTGGGGGGAGCCTTCTCATTGGTGATGCGTCATCGCCGAAGGTTGCGTGACGTCGAAGCGAGGCATGGCGTTGCCGTGTCTTGAGGGGGCCCGCCTTCCCGCGCTCCGGGCAAAGAGAAGGTCGGGTTGGCGGGCCCAGCTCCTATGCGGCGGTTCCCAAGGTCCGGAGGGCCTGCCGGTCCGTCAGCAGCCGGCCGAGCCGGCGCCGGGCGTGGGCGAGGTTGGCCCGTACCGCCGACGAGTTGCTGCCGGTGATCTCAGCGATCTCGGCAGGCCGGTATCCGTCGAACGCCAATGCGAGGATCTCGCGCTGGGTCGGCGGCAGGGACCGGATCATGCGGACGGCGTCCTCCTGCTCCGTGATCTGTCGAATGACGTCGGCGGGGTCGGTGTTGGACGGGCTGCGCCCCCCTTCCCGTTCAACGTCGTTGCAGGCGACTCCGGCCGGCATCGCCTTCATGTGCCGGCGCATCGCACGGATCCAGTTGTTCCGGGCGACGACGCGGACCCATGCCGCGCGGGATCGGATGCCTTCGGGGTGCCGCACCAGCATTTCCATCGCGTTCTGTACTGCGTCCTCCGCCTCGGCGCGGTCCGCGCCGAGCTTGAGCAGGTACGAGACAACCAGTGGGAACTGTTCCCGGTAGAACTCTGCTAAAGGTTGGGTCGGTGAAGGACCGCTGCCGTTCGGGTCGTGCTCCATGAATGACTCCACTCCGGTTGTTATCCATCGCAGATGCGCGCCGGACGCCGGCAGGGCGCCCGGCGCGCACCGATCAGTGACGGTCTCGAACCAGCGTGAGGATTTCGAGGAATCGCCGGGTGTACGGGGTCGCGACGTAGCAGCCGCCGGCGATGGCGAGGACGAAGTGGGCCCGGTCGATCCATGCGTCCGTGACGGTGTCGGGTCCGAAGGCCGTCAGGGCGGCCCGGGCGAGGCCGAGAACGGTCAGTGTGACTGCCGCCCTGTGGTAGTGCTTGAACAGTGCGAACACTTTGCGATAGTCGTCTGCAGGCCGGTCTTCTTCGGGCGCGACGGATCCATCGCAGCCGTTTGATGGCATGACACTCCCAAGTGTCTTGAGGTGGCCCCGCTCGTCACTCCGGGCAAGAAGGTATGAGCGCGACCAAGCTGATGAAGCGTCACTATAACGAACCGCGTTCCGTCGTCCAGCCCGCACGGAATTCGAACTTAAAATATGGACAAATGTCTATGTAGGACCTACGTCCGTGCTGGTGTCTGGTGTGGAGGCGATCAATCGCCGCCCCGATTGGTCGTCTCGCAGCTACAGTTTGGTAGCTAATCATCGGTTTGGCGGCAAGTTGCAGTGATGTCCTCACCCAGCTTGTATAGGTGAGCATCGTTTGATGCTTCAACCACTCATCCCCGTGGCGCACCGCATCACGACTCCGTCACGATTTTTCGGGAATGCGCACGACCGGCTGGCGATTGCGGCACACGGCGACCCTCCGGTCAGCGGGACAGCTCCGCGTCGTGGACGAGCAGGGCCACCTGCACCCGGTTGTTCAGCTCCAGCTTGGCCAGCAGCCGCGACACGTGACCCTTCGCGGTGGGCACGCTCATGCCGAGCTCGGCGCCGATCTCCGCGTTGGACAGGCCGCGGCCGAGGGCGAGCGCCACGTCGTGCTCCCGCTCGGTGAGCGTGGCCAGGCGGGCGCGGGCGCTGGCCCGCCGCGGGCCGGCGTGCGGGTCGGCGACGTGGTCGATGAGGCGGCGGATGACGGTCGGGGAGAGGATGGCGGCGCCGGCGGCGACGGTGCGGACCGCCGCGATGATGTCGCGCGGCGGGGTGTCCTTGAGCAGGAAGCCGCTGGCGCCGCCGCGCAGCGCCTCCAGGACGTACTCGTCGGTGTCGAACGTGGTCAGCACGATCACCTGCGGTGCCGATGGGCGGCTGCGGATGCGCCGGGTGGCGATCAGGCCGTCCAGCCGCGGCATGCGGATGTCCATGAGGATCACGTCGGGCCAGTGGGCGTCGGCGGCGGTGAGGGCCTCCGCGCCGTCGCCGGCCTCGGCGACGACCTCGATGTCGGGCGAGCCGCCCAGGAGGAACCGCAGCCCGGCGCGCACCAGCGGGTCGTCGTCGACGATCGCCAGCCGGATCGGCCGGTCCGGGGTCACGCCGGCCACGGCAGCCACGCCTGGAGCCGGAAGGTGCCGCCGTCGGTGCCGTGCTCGACCCGGCCGCCGGCCAGGGCGACCCGCTCGCGCAGCCCGACCAGGCCGAGGCCCGCGCCCGCAACGGCGGGCCGGCCGGCCCCCGTGCACGGGTTGGTGACGGTGACCCGCAGGCCGTCGCCGGGCCCGCCGTCGATGAGCACCTGGACCGGGGCGCCCTGCGCGTGCTTGCGGGCGTTGGTGAGGCCTTCCTGGACGAACCGGTACACGGTGCGCCCGAGCAGCACGGCCGGGCCGTCGACCGGCACGTGGCAGGTGTAGCCGACCGTCATGCCGGCGGCGCGGGCGGTGCCGAGCAGCTCCGGCAGGTCGCCGAGGCCCGGCTGCGGCGGCTCGGGGCGGCTCGCCGTGCCCTGCCGCAGGGCGCCGACGACGGCCCGCAGCTCCTGCAGCGCCGCGTGCGCGCTGGACCGGATCGCGCCGGCGGCCGCCGCGGTCTCCTGCGGGCCGGCGTCGGTGCGGACCTCCAGCGCGCCGGCGTGCAGGCTGATCAGCGACAGGCGGTGGGCGAGGACGTCGTGCATCTCCCGGGCGATGCGGGTGCGTTCGGTGAGCCGTGCCTGCTCGACCCGCAGGTGCTGCTCCGCCTCCAGCCGTGCCGCATGATCGCGCAGTGACTGGGTCAGCCGGCGGTACGCCTGCACGAACAGTCCCCATCCGACGGCCGCGACGGTGACCACGGAGCGCAGCAGCAGATCCACCCACAGCGGGAACGGCGGGTCGTGCTGCAGCAGGAAGTACCCGGCGGCCGTGGCCACGTTGGCGGCGCCGAGCCAGGCGACGGTCGCACCCCCGTACCGGATGGCGACGGTGAACAACGCGACGGTGACGGCGCCGGTCGCCATGACCGACACCGCCCCGAACGGCAGCAGCGCCAGCGCGACCCCGAGCGGCCGGCGCCGGCGGGCGAGCAGGCCGAGGACGCACAGCGCGCCGATCGCCACGTCGACCTGCCACGGGATCGCCGCGCCGGGCTGCGTCGCGTCGCCCAGCGGCACCATCACCGCGCCGTAGGCGGCGGCCACGGCGACCGCGACGGCATCGGCGACCCGGTCGCGCCGCGCCGACCGGGGGCTGCCCGGCTGCGGCACCAGTAGTTCGAACAGCAGCGCCGACATGCGCCGAAGCCTACGAGGTACGGCCCGCGGGCGGGACCTACCAAAGTCGTGGCCGGGGCGCGCACATCGGCCGATGCGCGGCCGGCGGCCGGCGCGCACCGTGGACCTGGTGGGCAACGAAACGACATGGCACGACGCGCTGCGCCGGTGCGCCGGGACGCGCGCCCGGCGGTGGCTGATCGCGGGGACCCTGCTGCTGGGTGTGGCGGCGGCCGCCGCGTCCGGTGCCGGTGACGGAGCACAGGACCGGACGTTCGCCGCGCTCAGCGACCCGGTGCAGAGCCTGATGTCGGCGCTGCTGCCGCTGCTGGGCATCCTGCTGGTCCGCGACGTGCGCCGGGAGCCGGCCGGGGCACCGCTCGGGCCGACCCTGCTGGCGGCGGTGCTGGTGGCCGCCGCCGTCGGCCTGTTCGGGGCCGCGGCCTGCGCGGTCGCGGTCGCGGGGCCGCACCCGTGGCGGCATGCGGCGCCCGCCGTCGTGGGAGGTCTGCTGGTACAGGTGATCGCCCAGCTCGTCGGCACCGGGCTGGGCCTGCTGCTGCGGCCGGTGCCGGTGGCGTTCGTGGCCACGTTCCTGCCGCTGGTGCTGTGGCTCGCCCTCGGCGCCGCCGGCGGGCTGCGGGAGTGGCTCACCCCGTACGCGACGGCCCGGCACCTGCTGTCGGGTGACCTGGACGCGCAGGCGTGGCTGCGGGTGCTCACCGTCGTGCTGCTCTGGCCCGCCGCTCTGAACGTCGCCGGCGTGCTCAGCCGTCGGGCAACGGACCGGCGGGCGGCGGACCGGCGGGCAGCGGTGGACCGGCGGGCAGCGGACCGGCCGTCAGCCGGATCGTGAAGCCCTCGGGGCCGCGGTGCAGGCTGACGTGGTTGCAGGTCTGGTGCGCGATCCACAGCCCGAGCCCGGCGGAGGTGGCGCTGGCGACCGGCTGCATCCCGGCGAACGGGTCCTTCGGACCCGGCCCGCGGTCCTCGACGGTGACGACCATGCGGCCGTCGCCCGTCCAGACGCGCATCCGCACCGGCGGCTGCCCGTGCACGTGGGCGTTGCTGACGGCCTCGCTGACGGCCAGCATGAGCTCTTTGACCTGCCCGGCGGGCGTACCGCCGTCGTCGGCGGCCCGGACCGCGTCGCGGGCCTGCGCGGGTGACGGGTCGAGCAGCTCGGCGGCGGGCGCGCCGTGCTGGATCGGGTCCGTGACGACCGGCCGGTTCTCGAGCAGGAACTCCTCCGGGGGCGTGTACGCGGGGTTCGGCTCGTGCCGGTCCCCAGGCCGGGCGGTGCGGGGGTGGGTGCGGTCGACGTCGGCGAGGACGGCGGGCGGGGTGGTGCGCTCGTCGTAGGCGCACATGCTCCACAGCGGGAACTCGTCGTACGCGTGGTTGATCGCCGACTCGTACCGTGCCCATGTGTCCCAGACGGCGCCGAAGTGCTCCGGGAACAGCTCCCCGACGATGCGGATCTGCCCGGCGCCCGCGGTGACGTGCTCGGCGAGCAGCTTGCGGTAGGAGCGGATCGCCGCGGCGGGGCGGGCGTACACGTCGCCGCCGGGAAGGAACGTCACCGGGCAGCCGGCCGGCAGCGCGTCACGCACCAGCGCCGCGTTGCGCGCGCCGAACGCGACCATGGCCGGCTCCCCGGCGGCGACCCCGCCGAGCAGGAACGGCACCACGACCGCGAGGAGGTGCTCGTCGGAGTCGTAACGGATTGCCTCGTGGAAGTAGCCGGTGTGCCCGGCCGCCGCTCCCGTCCTCATCGGACCGGCTCCGTCCGGACGCGGGTGATGCCGACGAGGTCGACGATCCTGTCGACCGTGCCCAGCGAGGTACGCAGGACCACCTCGGCCTGCGCCTGCTCGGCGTAGCGGTGCAGGTGCAGCAGCGCGCGATGGTCGACGAACCGCAGGCCGGCCGCGTCGAACACGATGCTGCCGCCGGTCGGCTGGGGCCGCACGTGGGCCAGCGCGGCAGGCAGGAGCTCGTCCGCGGCCGGGTCCAGCTCCCCGGACAGGATCGCCGCCGGCCCGCCGGGCGGCCCGGCCCGCAGCGCGAAGTGCACGTTCGCCGGGTCGCTGTGCGGGTGAAGGCAGGCCAGCTCGGCGATCGCGCGGTCACCGACGCGCCCGCGGTCGAATCCGCACACCGCACGCAACGGCGCGGTCGCGATGTACCGGTCGACGAGCGTCTCGTAGCGGGCGAAGGCGGCCAGCTGGTCAGGGGTGCGCACGAGCGGCGTGTCGTCGGCGACGACCCGCAGCCCGGTGTAGCCCTCGGTCACCGCGGCGTCGGTCGCCGCCGTGTACCTGGCGACCTGGGCGGCCGGGTCGAGCCACCCGCCGGTCGGGTAGGCCGTGTCGAGCGGGACGTACTCGACGGCGCCGGGGTGCGCCCGCGCGGCCTGCTCGAGCCAGGCGGCCATCCCGCCCGGGCCGCCGGCCCGGCAGAACCAGATCCGCTCGCCGGCGGCCAGACCCTCGGCGAGGAACTCCTGGGCGGCCGCCTCGAACTGCTGCTGGTCCTCGAACGACCAGCAGCGGTGCTTCGCCGCCGCGACGGCGATCACCATGCGAATCCCATCGTGGAAGCATAGCCAGTGATCAGCACCGCCCGCCCGGCACGCGGTCATCTCCTCGTCACCGGGGAGCGCTACCCCGCATCCGCACCACGGGCCGCGTCGCTCGGCAAGGCTGGGCCCCGGCGGCGTGGCTCGGCCCAGTCCGGCTTGAGGTCGGCGTGGCCGCAGTGCGCCTCAGGACGGCCAGCCGGGCTGCGGCAGCTGCCCCGTCGCCGGCGGCACCGGGCTGCCCGGCACGACCGGCCGGGGCGGGAACGCGGCCTGGCCCGGCACCGCGTACGGCACCGGCGGCGGCGCGCCGTGGTCCCGGCGGCCGCCGATGGCGCACGCCGCCGCCGCGATCTGCAGGCCGATGCCGGCGAGGATGAACTGGGTCGGGAGCTGCCGGCCGTTGTCGCGGGTGGAGCCGGCGCACCGCTGCGGCGTCGTCTGGTTCGGCGGGTAGCACGTCCACTCGGCGGTGGTCTTGCCGTCCTCCTCGGCCATCGATCCCAGCAGACCGAGCCCGAGACACAGCGTCCCGGCGATGATGAAGAGGATCTGCATGACCTTGGCCCCTGTCGACATGCCCGGCAGATTAGAGCAAACCCGCCGCTGCCGCTGCCCACTCTCACGCCGGCCGGCTGGGCGGCGCCCACCTGTTCCCGCTCAGCCCGCGGACAAACGTGGTGGAAGCCTTGTGGCGCAACGGGATTCGCGCAGTACGGTGGGAGACCGACGCACCGGAACCCCCTGATGGGTGGTAAGCCGATGAACGAGACGGTGACGCGCGAGCGCGTGTGGGACAGCCGGCGCACCGCCAAGCAGCGACGGGTTGCGGCGGCCGCGGGGCACGCCGACGGCAAGCTGATCCGGCCCGCAGAGCTGCGGCAGGTGCTGGAGGCCGTCATCCACCCGGGTGACACGGTCGCCCTCGAGGGTGACAACCAGAAGCAGGCGGACTTCCTGTCCAGGACGCTGGCCGGGTGCGACCCGGGCCGGCTGCACGACCTGCACATGCTGATCGGGTCGGTGTCCCGCGCCGAGCACCTCGACCTGTTCGAGCAGGGCATCGCTTCGAGGCTGGATCTGGCGTACGCGGGGCCGCAGAGCGTGCGGATGGCGCAGCTGGCCGCCGACGGCACGGTGACGGTCGACGCGATCCACACCTACGTCGAGCTGTACGCGCGGATGCTGGTCGACCTGCGGCCGGACGTGGCGCTGCTGTGCGCGTCCGCCGCGGACCGGCACGGCAACCTGGTCCTGTGCCAGCTCGCCGGGCAGTACGCGATCGACATGTTCATCGGCTCGACGCTGCAGATGGACGCGCGGGCGAACTCGTCCACGGTCACCAAGGGCGGTTGTCCGGGTTCGGCGGGGCCCCGAACGCCGTGCAGCGGCTCGCCATCGAGGTGTCCACTGAGGAGAGTCCACTGTGGATCGTGAACGTCAACGCCGCCGACCAGATCGTGGTCGCCGGCGCCCGGGCCGCCCTGGACGCGCTGCGCCGGCTCGCCCCGGCGGCGGGCGCCCGTGACCTCGCCGACCTCGGCGTCACCGTCGCCTCGCACGGCCCGCTGCAGGCCGGCACCGCCCGCGCCGTCGCCGCGGCCCTCGCCCGCGAGTCCCACGGCGAGCAGCGGCGCGCCTACTTCGCCGACACCACCGGCCGCCCGCCTCACGCACGACACCGGCGCGGTCCTGGACGACCTTGCCGGCTCGGTGCGGCAGCCGGTCCGCTGGCACGACATCGCCCGCCTCATGCCGGAGCTCGGCATCACCGCCACCGTGCAGGTGCCGCCCGGCCACGTCCTGACCGCACTCGCCGCCGCGGTACACCCGCACACCACCACCGACCTCGCGATCGACGACCTCGGCATCCCCGCCGTCGTGCACCGGCTGCACCACGCGGGGATCGCCGCCTGAAGCGGGAGGCACGACATGAAGGCGTTGCGCAGCACCCCGGCAGTGGCCTCGATCGCCACGGTCATGGCCGTGGCCAGCCTCGGTGTCATCGGCGCGAGCGGCCCCCCACCGCGGACCGCGGCGGCACCGGCGCCCACGGCCGCCACCGCACCCGCGGCCTGCGCCGCGAAACCGACGGTCGTTCTGGTCCACGGCGCGTGGGCGGGCACCTCCAGCTGGAACGGCGTGACCGAGCGGCTGCAGCGCGAGGGGTACGTGGTGCGCGCCTTCGCCAACCCGCTGCGCGGGGTCACCGGCGACGCCGCGGACCTGGCCGCGTTCCTCAAGACGATCGACGGTCCGATCGTGCTCGTCGGGCACTCCTACGGCGGCTCGGTCATCACCAACGCCGCCGCGAACAACCCGGCGGTGAAGCAACTGGTCTACGTCGACGCCGCCGCGCCCGCGATCGGCGAGACCACCGCCCAGCTCAGCGGCGCGACCTCCGCCCTCGGCGCGCAGCCCGCCGCCCTGTACGACCAGGTCCTGTACCCGGGCGCGCCGTCCGGCGACGCCGAGCTGTACCTGAAGCAGCCGGTGTTCCTGCAGTCGTTCGGCCAGGACCTGCCCAAGCCGGTCGCGACGACCCTGTGGGCGGGGCAACGGCCGGCGACGATGCGCGCGTTCACCACCCCCTCGAAGGCCGCGGCATGGCAGACGATCCCGTCCTGGTACGTCATCGGTACCGCCGACAAGATCATCACTCCGGAGTCGCAGCAGGCGATGGCCCGCCGCGCCAACGCGAAGGTCCTGCAGGTGCCGGGCGGCTCGCACCTCACCCTCGTCTCCCACCCGGCCCCGGTCACCGAGCAGATCCTGGCCGCCGCCCACGCCGTCTGCCCACCGTCCTGACCGCCCGCCGGTTCGCCGCCCGCGGGTGGGCGTCAGATCTCCGGACAGTTGCCGGACGCCTGGTCACGCATCGGCGGCATACGATTTTCCGGTATCCACACCGACCGCCCTGGCGGCCTTCGCCGCGCAGCTGCGCGACTGGCGGCGACTGGCGGGGGAGCCGTCGCTGCGCGAGCTGGAGCGGATCCCGCCGCGTACGCCGGCGCCACGGTCCTCGACGACGTCCACACCCTCATCAACGAGAGCGTCCTCGTCGTGGAGGGCCCCGGCGACGTGACCGTCATCGTCGACCGGGAGCGGCGCGCCACGATGGCCGGGCTGTGGCGGCAGATGCCGCCGAGGTTCGCGCTGGTGCCCTGGTACACCACGATGACCGGCCGGGTCCGGGTGTGGTGGCCCGACCAGCCGGCGCCGTGCGAGGTCACCGCCGGACGTCCCCGCTCACAGAACCAGGCGGGGGTGCACTTCCTGCTGTTCATCCGCGGCGGCGCCACGGTCACCGTCGACGCGATGGAGGACGGCTACGTCGTCGGCCTGCCGGAGCGCGACTGGCACGCGATGGGCGCGTCCCTGCGCTCGGGCACCCCGGCGGAGTGGACCTCGAGCGGCGGCACCCGCCTGCGGCTGGACTTCTCCGCCGGCTGAACCCACCCTTGGTACGTCAGGCGTCGGTGGTGGCGGCGGTGAACGTCGGGCCGGCCCAGAACGTGGTCATGTTCGTCATGGTGAGCACTCTGCCGGTACGCACTTGGTGAGCACTTGCGGTCGGCTTGCCGCCCCCCTCAAGCACCACCGCAAGCCGGCTTGCAAGCGCCGCAGTGTCCCAGCGTCGACCGTCCGGTCACCGAACGTGCGATCGCGGCCGCCCCGGCGCTCGGGGTGCTCGCCGCTGCCGGCGTGCCGGCCTGACCTGTCCTCACCCGTGACCGCGGCTCACAGCGCGCGGTACTCCTCGTCGGTGACGTGCTCGAGCCACTCGACGACCTGCCCGTCCCGCACGCCGGTGAGGGCGAGGTGGGTCATCGGGCCGTCGGGCCCGGCGCCGTGCCAGTGCTTGACGCCGGGCGGGCACCACACCACGTCGCCGGCGTGGAACTCCTCGACCGGGCCGCCCCACTGCTGGGTGCGGCCGGCGCCGTCGGTGACCACGAGCCGCTGCCCGCCGGGGTGGGTGTGCCAGGCGGTCCGGGCGCAGGGCGCGAAGGTGACGGCGGCGCCCGTGTACGGTGCGGCGTCCTCGGCGCCGAACAGCGGCTGGATCGTCACGTCGCCGGTGAAGGACTCGGCAGGGCCCGGAGTGGACGGCTGTGCGCCACTACGAGTGATCATCGTTTCGGCTCCTCTATCGGGCGGCGTTCGTCCGAGGCCCTGTACCCACCGGAGGCCCGTTCGAGCGGCCCGTTCGAGCGGCCCGTTCGAGCGGCGTGGCCAGGCGGAACGCCTTACCCGAGTCGATCCGCCGGTCTCCACGACGCCGACGTACGGATGGCCACCGGCAACGCCGGCAACACCGGCAACGGTGGTCTGGCCCACCCGCGGGGGTGCTCGCCGCTGCGGGCAAATGGGTGTAAGCAGGGGCATAGACCTACCGGAACCGGAGGTGCCGGATGGGACCGGGCGGCGGCCTGGCGGAGCGGAAGCTGGCGTGGTGGGGCCTGCCGGCGCAGGTCGGCACCCTGCACGAGAGCGAACGCGCGCGGGTGAGCCGGGTGCCCGTGGCCGGGGGCGGCACGGTCATCCGCAAGGAGCCGCTGGGCCCGGATGCGCAGCGGCGGGTGCAGCACGAGGTGGCGATCCTCGAGCGGCTGCGCGGTGTCGAAGGGGTCGCGCAGCTGGTGGATGCACCGAAGCTGCCGGGGTCGATCGTGATGGCGGACGTGGGCGGCGAGAGCCTGGCCGGGGCGGCGAAGCCGCTGGCGGTCGACGACCTGATCGAGCTGGCGGTGGCGTTGACCCGGGCGGTGGCGGGGATGCACCGGCGGGGCGTGCTGCACCGGGACATCGCGCCGACGAACATCGTGGTCGACTGCACCGGCGCGCCGTGCCTGGTGGACTTCGACCTGGCCTCGTTCCTGGCCGAGCTGCGACCGCGGTTCACGCACCACACCGAGATCGTGGGGACGCTGCCGTACGTGGCGCCGGAGCAGACCGGGCGCACCGGCCGGTCGGTCGACCACCGGGCCGACCTGTACTCGCTCGGCGCGACCCTGTACGAGCTGGCCACGGGTGCGCCACCGTTCGGTGCCGGCGATCCGTTGCGCCTCACGCACGACCATCTGGCCCGGGTGCCGGCGCCGCCGCCGGGGCCCCTGTCCGGGATCATCATGCACCTGCTGGAGAAGGAGCCGGACAACCGGTACCAGACCGCCGAGGGCTTGCTCAACGACCTGCAGCGGTTGCGTGACAGCGGCCCGAGGGCCGCGACCGGGCTGCGGGTCGGCGAGCACGACGTCCCGCTGCGGCTGCTGCCACCGTCGCGGTTGGTGGGACGCGACGCGGAGGTGGCCGTGCTGGCCGAGGCGTTCGAGGAGGCGCTGGCCGGCCGGTGCCGCGGCGTGCTGGTCGGCGGGGCGTCCGGGGTGGGCAAGACGGCGCTGGTCAATGAGCTGCGGCCGGTGGTGACCGGCGGCGACGGCTGGTTCGTGACGGGCAAGTTCGACCAGTACCGGCGGGATCTGGAGTGCGACGCGGTCCGCCAGGTGTTCCGCGCGTTGGGCCGGTTGTTGCTGGCCGAGCCGGAGGACGAGCTCGCGCAGGTCCGTGAACGGGTGCTGGCGGCGGTCCAGCCGAACGCGGGCCTGCTGGCCGCGGTGGCACCTGAGTTCGCGGCGTTGCTGGGGGTGCCGCCCGATCCGGGGGATCCGCTGAGTGCGCACGTACGGGCGCAGCGGGTGACGGTGGATGCGTTGCGCGCGGTCGCCTCGCGGAAACGGCCCGTCGTGGTGTTCATCGATGACCTGCAATGGGCGGGACCGTCGCCGCTGGGCGCCGTCGACATGCTGCTGAACGAGGAGCCGATCGACGGCCTGTTGCTGGTGTGCGCGTACCGCGACGCCGACATGGACGCGGCCCGTTCGCTCGCGGAGCCGCTGGCCCAGTGGCGAGGGCTGCCGGGAGTGCGGCACCTGCGACTGGTCAACCTGCCGCTGTCCGGCACGGTCACGATGGTCGCCGAGATGCTGCACGTGGACCCGGCCAGGGCGGCGGGCCTGGGCCAGCTGATCCACCCGTACACGTCCGGCAACCCGTACGAGACGGTGGAGCTGCTCAACGCGCTGCGCCGCGACGGGGTGCTGACCGTCACGGCCGCCGGGTGGCAGTGGGACGCGGCGGCCGTGCGCGCGCACCTGGGCCGGTCCGAGGTCGGCGGGCTGCTCGCAGCGCGGGTGGACGCGCTGCCGCCGGCGTCCCGGCGGCTGGTGGAGGCGATGGCGTGCCTGGGCGGCCGGGCCGAGCTCTGGGTGCTGCGGACGGCGACCGGCGTGCCGGAGGACATGATGGAGCAGCGGCTGGCGCCCGCCCTCGACGACGGCCCGCTGGTACTGGAGCCCGGGGCACAGCCGACGGTGCGGTTCCGCCACGACCGGATCCACGAGGTGGTGCTGGCCGGGCTGGGTCCGCGGCGGCGACGCTCGGTGCAACTGGCGATGGCGCGGCGGCTGGCGGCCGTCGCGGAGCTGTTCGCGGTCGCGGCGGAGCAGTACCTGCCGGTGGTCGACGCGGTCGGCGACCCCGCGGAGCGGCGCCGGGTGGTGGACCTGCTGCGCCGGTCCGCCGGCCAGGCGGTGGCGATCGGGGACCATGCGCTGGCGAACGCGCTGCTGAGCGGGGCGCTGCGGCTGGTCGACCCGGGTGACACCGCCACGCTCGTCGAGGTGCGGATCGGCCGCCACGCCGCGCTGTACGGCCTGGGGCGCCTGGAGGAGGCGGACGAGGAGTACCGCGCGATCGTGGACCTGACCACGGGCGTCATGGACCGTGCCGGCGCGACCTGCGTGCAGGTCCGCAGCCTGACCCACCGCAGCCGGCTCGCGGAGGCGATCGACCTCGGCCTCGGCTCGCTGCGCGAGCTCGGCGTCACCGTCCCGGCGGCGGACCCGCTCGCGGCCGGCCTCGACGATCTGTACCGGTGGCTGGATCGCACCGGCGACGCTGACGAGCTGGCCCGACCGGAGTTCACCGACCCGGCGCTGCTCGCCGCGGCCCACCTGCTGACCGCGGTGCTGACGGCGGCCTACCTCGCCGCGCACTACGACACGTACAGCCGGCTGAGCCTGGAGGCGCTGCGGATGTGGCTCGAGCACGGCCCCGCCCCCACCCTCGTCGGCCCGGTCGGCGCCGCCGCCACCGTGGCAGTGCTGCGCGGGGACTACGCCACCGCATACCGGGTGCTGCGGCGGGTGCTGGCGCTGGGCGAGTTCCACGGCTACGAGCCCGGCACCTCACAAGTGCGCTTCCTGTCCGCACTCCGGTCCTGCTGGTTCGAGCCGCTCGAGAACACCGTCGAGGCCGGCCGGCAGGCCCGGGAGGGGCTCGTCGCGGGCGGCGACCTGACCCACGGCGCATTCACCTACTACGCGACCGTCGTGGGGCTGCTGGACAGCGCGCCGTTGCTGGACAGCTGCGCCGCCGAGGTGGAGGCCGGGCTGGCCTTCATGCGGCGCACCGGCAGCGAGCAGTCCGGCCGATGGCTGGACACGTACCGGTGGCTGGCCGACGTGCTGCGCGGCGAGTGCTCCCCGGCGTCCCCCGAGGGAGCGCCGCAGCGGTACGCCGACGACCCGCTGGCGCTGTTCCACGCGCACGTCAACCGGGCGCTCGCCGCCGCCGTCCTCGGCGATCCGGTCGGCCTCGCGCAGCACACCGCGGCGGCGATGCCGCTGCTGCCGGCCGCCCCGGGCCTCTACCCGACCGCGCTGGCCCATCTGCTGCGCGGGCTGACCCTCGCCGACCAGGTCCGGAACAGCCGCGGTGAGGACCGCGGCGGGCTGCTGTCGGAACTGGACGAGGTGACCCGGTGGCTGGCCGACCGTGCCGCGGATGCGCCGGCGAACTTCCTGCATCTGCTGCGGCTGGTCGAGGCCGAGCGGGCGTGGGCGGTCGGCGACTTCCACGCCGCCGTCCTCGCCTTCGACGCCGCCCGGTACGAGGCGATGCAGCGCGCCCGCCCGTGGCACGAGGCGCTGATCGCCGAGCATGCGGCGCGCTTCTGCCTGGCCCGCGGCGTCGAGCATGCCGGCCGGCGCCTGCTGCTCGACGCGCGCCAGCGGTACCTCGCGTGGGGCGCGACCGCGAAGGTCCACCAACTCGACTGGGCCTACCCGACCCTGCGGCCGCCACCCGACCAGCCCAGCGGCTCGCACATCGGGCAGTCCTCAGTCACGACGGGGACGATCGACCTGCTCGGCATCCTGTCCGCGTCGCAGGCGCTGAGCTCGCAGACCAGCGTCGAGGGGCTGCACGCCGAGCTGGTCCGGGTGCTCGGTGCGATCACCGGCGCCACCCAGGTACAGCTGGTGCTGTGGAGCGACGACCGGCAGCACTGGCTGCTGCTGGCACCGGGCGGCAGCGGCACCGACACGGTCCGCGTCACCGGCCACGAACGCGCGGCGCCGCTGTCCGTGCTGCGGTACGTCCAGCGGTCGCGCGAGCCGCTGGTCGTGGGCGACGCCACCCGCGACGACCGGTTCGCCCGCGACCCGTACCTCGCCGACCTCGGCTGCTGCTCGCTGCTGGCCGTGCCGATCGTCAACCGCGGCACGCTGAAGGCGGTGCTGCTGCTGGAGAACCGCCTCATCCGCGGCGCCTTCAGCCCCGAGCGACTCGACGCCGTCAAGCTCATCGCCGGCCAGCTCGCCGTCTCTCTCGACAACGCCCGCCTCTACGCCGACTTCCGGCGGATCGCCAACGAGCAGGCGGCGCTGCGGCGGGTGGCGACGCTGGTCGCCCGCGGCGCCGGTCCTGACCCTGTCTTCGCCGCGGTGGCGGACGAGGTCGGCGCGCTCTTCGACGCCGAAAGCACGGCCATCGTACGGTTCGAGCCGGACGGTGCCGCGACGGTGATGGGAGGATTCGGCGCCGGGCACACATCGGCCTCGACGACCGGCCCACGGCGTGGCGCCGCCGAAGTCGGCGCGCGGACCGTCCTCGACCCCCGCTCGGCCATGGCGACGGTCCAGGCCACCGGCCGCGCCGCGCGCTGCCACCCGGCGTCCGGCCCGGCCCCGACCGAACACCAGTCGGTGATCGCCAGCCCGATCCTGGTCGAGGGCCGCCTCTGGGGTGCCGTCGCCGCCACCGCCCGCCGCGATCAGCTGGGTGAGGACGCCGAGCAGCGACTGGCCGGCTTCACCGAACTCGCCGCCACCGCCATCGCCAACGCCGAGAGCCGGGCCGAGGTCACGACCTCCAGGGCGCGGATCGTCGCCACCGCCGACCAGACGCGCCGGCGCATCGAACGGGACCTGCACGACGGTGCCCAGCAACGGCTGGTCGCGCTGGCGCTGCAACTGCGCGCCGCGCAGGCCGACGTGCCACCGGAGCTCGACGCGCTCGGCCAGCAGCTCGACCAGGCCGTCGCCCTGGCCACCTGCGCCGTGGACGAGATCCGCGAGATCGCCCACGGCATCCACCCGGGGATCCTCACCGAGGGCGGACTCGGTCCGGCCCTGCGCGGGCTCGCCCGCCGCTCACCGATCCCGGTCGAGCTCGGCATCCGCAACGTGGGGCGGCTGCCGGAGCAGATCGAGGTCAGCACGTACTACATCGTCGCCGAGGCACTGACCAACGCCGCGAAACACGCGCGCGCCTCGAGCGTCGCGGTCACCGTGGACATCGCCGGCAGCGTCCTGCGCGTCACGGTCCGCGACGACGGCGCCGGCGGAGCCGACTTCACCCGCGGCACCGGCCTGCTCGGCCTCAAGGACCGCGTCGAGGCGCTCGGCGGCTGCATCACCCTGGACAGCCCGCACGGCGAGGGCACGCGGCTGGCCGTCGAGATCCCCGCGGCGCGGGAGCCGGGAGAGCAGCCGGCGTCCGGGCCCGCCGGCTCAGGCCCGGTTCCGGGTGCGGACCGTGAGCGTCGTCGTTGCTGAGCCGCCCTCGCTCAGCACCAGCATCGACCGGCCTGATCCGGGCCCGGGTGGCGCTCGTGCGTGGCAGTTGCCGCACGGCTGATCTCCGGTTACTCTCTACGCCGTAAAGAGTAAATGACCCGAGGGAGTGACGTTGTCCGAGCAGAGCCCGATCACCAGCGCCGCCTACACGCCCGCCGACCAGGACGTCACGCGGCTGCTGGACTGGTTCGCCGCCTACGACGCGCTCGCCGAGCGCGGTGACGTCGAGGGCATGGCCGACGTGGCGCTGTTCCCGCTGACGGTGACGACGAACGACTCGGCCGGCGAGTGCGTGGCCCAGCAGTGGGACCGCGACACGTTCGTGCAGGCGATGGGCATGGCGGTCAGCGAGCCGCGGCCACGGCTGGACAACCACCGCCGGCCGGTGTTCCTCAACGCCGACCTGGCCGTCGTCGTCACCGACAGCACGGTCACCACCGGCGAGCAGGTGCAGCACATGCGGTATGTCGACGTGATGGCGAAGACGGGCGGCGAGTGGCGCTTCACCAGCATGATCCAGGCCGGCTGGGGCGACATGCTGCGCGGGGCGCCGGCCGCCTGACCGGCGCTGCTGACCCGGCGCCGGGCTCTACCGCGCGGCGCCGGGTCTCGCCGGGCTGCACAGCTTGCGCCGGGCCTCATCTGGCTGCACGGCTTGCGCCGGTCCCCGCCGGGCTTCACCGCGCGGCGCCGGGTGTGCGGTGCAGCTCGACCGTCAGCACGGCGAGCAGCAGCACGGACAGGCCGAGCCCGACGGTCGCGTCGAACTGCAGGGCGGTGAACTTGAACACCTGACCGGCGAGCAGGTCGACCAGCACCGAGGCGCGCAGCAGCCGTAGCGCCCGGTGCCGGTCGGCGCGCAACAGGAACCCGGCGCGCACGGCCAGGGCGGCGGCGACGGCCGCGGCGGCCACCATGGCGAGGCTGGCGCCGAGCTCCCGGGTCGCCCGCAGGTCGCCGGCGAGCGCCTCGATCGGAGCGCCGACCAGCGGCGGCACCTGCAGCACGTACACGCCGGCGACCGCGACCGCGGCGACCGGGCGGGTCACCAGGCGGCGGGCCAGTGCGGCGAGCGCCCGGCGGCGGGCCGCCCACGGGCTGTCGCGGTGCGGCAGGGCCTCGACCAGCGCCACGACCGCGTCGTCCACCGCCCGCCGACCCGTCCCCGGGTCCGCTGCCGGGTCCGCGGTCCCCGGGTCTGCCGGCGGCCCGTTCGCCAGGCGGAGCGCCGCGGCGCGTTGTTCGGCGGTCAGGCCCGTACCGACGCCGTCAATGGCGATCCGCAACGCCTCCGCGGTGCGTTCGTCCTGGGTGCGGTGCCCCGGCGCGCGCAGCCGCACGACGATGACGACCAGCACCGCGAACGTCAGGTAGATGATGCCCGCGGCGGGAGGGTAGAAGTAGTCGGTGCGTTCGGTGACGAACTTGCCGACCTCGTCGATGAACAGCCCGAACCCGGCGCCGCCGAGCGCCGCCGCGGTCACCCGCGCCGGCCGGCCGTGGAACGCCAGCGTGGTGCCGAGCGCGACGGCGAGCAGCAGCCCGCCCCACAGCACGTGGGCGATGTGCAGCCCGCCGCCGCCGAGCTTCGGGTAGCCTGCCGTGGCCAGGAACCACCGGGTCAGCAGGACGGTGGCGATCCCCGACCCGGCCATGACCCACAGGTCGGCCCGGGAGCTGCCGGACCTGGCCGGCGTCCTTACCGCCATCTCGCCACCATCCTGGTCGTGAGCCGCCGAGGGCGAAGCTGTGCATCGCCCCAGCCTCGCCCTCGGCGGCACCGAGGCACATCCGGTGCCGTCCCGGACCCGACCCTGAGACCGCTCGCGGACCCCCGCGGCGGCGGCGCGTGATGCCGGGGCGACGGGGTAGGGGGCCGCGGTGGTCGCGTGGTTGGACCGTTACCAGCGCCGGCACGCCTGGCTGGGATTCCCGCTCGCGGTGGTCTACAAGTTCGTCGACGACCGCGGTCCGTATCTCGCCTCGATGGTGACCTACTACGGCTTCATCTCGCTGTTCCCGCTGACCCTGCTGTTCCTCACCGCGCTGGGCTTCGTCCTGGAGGCCAACCCCGGCCTGCACGAGCAACTGGTGCAGTCGGCGGTGGGGGATGTGCCGGCCATCGGACCGGAGTTGGAGCGCAACGTCAGTGGGTTGCGCGGCAGCGGTACGCGGCTGGTGCTCAGCATCATCGGCGCGTTGTACGGCGGGCTCGGCGCCATGCAGGCCGCGCAGGCCGGGTTCAACCACATCTACGGCATCCCGCGCAACGAACAGCCCAATCCGATCCGGTCCAGGCTGCGCAGCCTCGGGCTCTTGCTGATGCTCGGCAGCGCGGTGCTGCTGTCGGCCGCGGCGACGGCGTTCGTGGCTTTCACCCACGACCTCACCGGCCGGTCCGGCCCCGGCCTGCAACTGCTCGGGTACCTGCTCACGTTCGTCATCAATGCCGCCCTGTTCACCGCGGCGATGCAGCTGCTGACCGCCCGGACGCTGCGGCTGCGCCAGGTCATCGCCGGCGGGTTGATCGCCGCGGCCTTCTGGATGGTCCTGCAGACGGCCGGCGCCCGGTACGTCGGCACCCGGCTCAGCCACGCGAGCGCGCTCTACGGCACGTTCGGGCTCGTGCTCGCCGCGCTCGCCTGGATCTACCTGCAGGCGCTCGTACTGATGCTGTGCGCCGAGCTCAACATGATCGCGACCTACCGGCTGTGGCCACGGGCGCTGCTCGCCCCGTTCACCGACGCCGCCGACCTGACCGAGGCCGACCGGCGGATCTACACGGCGTTCGCAGCCGGGCAGCGGTTCAAAGGCTTCGAAACGGTACGGGTCGACTTCGGCCAACCGCCGAAACCGTAGCCGGCGGCCGTATGCCCGGGACGCGGCTGATTTGGGCGTGCCGGGCGGGTCGTCGGCGTACCGTCAGAGAGGGTCACTCGTCCGCGGTGCGGACAGGCGCCTGCTGTGCGTCTGCCGTGGTCCCACCGGTCAGCGGCGGTCGGCGTGGCGTGCCGGGAAGGTGGCCTGCACATGAGCATGCGAAAGCCCGGCACGGCAGCGGCGCCCGGCGGACCGCTGGGGCGCGAGCGGCGGCGGTGGCCGTTGCGGTCGTACCTGATCGGGCTGCTGGTGCTGTTCGTGGCAACCGCCGGGGCCGGCATCTATGCGGGCTGGGTGCAGGCGCGCCGCGACGCCGTGTCCGCCGCGCGGGCCGACGCGGCGGTGGGCGCGAACCTGGCCGCCCGGCAGATCGGCGAAAGCCTGGCGGTCATGCGCGGCACGGTCGAGTCCGTCGCGTCCAGCCCGGGCGCGGCCCAGGTGTTCGCCGACCCGGCCGCCTGCCGGCTGGCGTTCTCCCTCGGCGGCGCCGACGACGGGCACCTGGACGTGCTGCGTCCCGACGGTACCGTCGCCTGCTCGTCCAGACCGCTGGCCGGCGGCGAGCGCGCGGACGTCTACGCCGCGGCTGCCTGGCTACCCGGCGCGGTGCGCGCGTCGCAGGCCCTGGCGCCGGTCCGCGACGAGCGCACAGGACGGCCCGCGTTCCTGGTCACCGCCGTGATCCCGGGGCTGGGGCTGGTGGCCGCGTTCGTCGACCTGACCGCCCTCGGCGCGGCGGCGGGCAAGCTCTTCGGCGGGGCCCGCCACCTCGAGTTCCTGATCACCACCGCGGACTCCGCGACCGTGCTGACGCGGTGGCCCGACGGGCTGCGATGGGCGGGTACCCCGGTCCGCGACACCCGCCTCCGGGTGGCCGGTGCCGGCACCGACGTGACCGGGCTGCCCCGCCTCTACGGGCGCGCGGCCGTCGAGGGCGCAGGCTGGCAGGTCCTCGCCGGCGCGGACCGCTCGGCCGCGCTGGCCGCCGCCGACCGGCTCGCCCGCCGCCAGGCCCTGATCGTGGCGCTCGGCCTGCTCGCGGGGCTGCTGGCCACGATGGTCGTGCAGCGTCGCGTCACCGCCCCGATCGGCCGGCTGCGCGCCGCGGTCCACACCGCCACCGCATCCGGCAACCTGGACACGACCGTCGCGGTCGCCGGGCCGCGGGAGGTCGCCGAGCTCGGTGAGGAGTTCACCGGGCTGCTCGCCACCGTCGGCCGGGAGCTGCAGGAACGTCGCCGCGCGGAGGACGCCGCCCGGGAGCACGAGCGCAACTACCGGCAGATGTTCGACGCCAGCCCGAACCCGGTCGTGCTGTTCGACGCCGACACCCTGGACATCGTCGCCGCCAACCCCGCCGCCGCGGCGTACTACGACCGGCCCGGCGACACGCTGCTCACCATGGCCTACACCGAGCTGCTCGCGCCGGAGGAGAACGGCGGGGCGGCCGCCTGGGAAGCGCCGGCCGGGCCCGTCGAACGCGACCGGCCGCAGCGCCACATCAAGGCCGACGGCACGATCACCGAGGTGAGCGTCACCATGTACCTGACGTCCTTCGCCGGCCGGAAGGTCCGCTGCGCCGTCATCACCGACGTCACCGAACGCGAACACCTGCAACGACGGCTGCGCCAGTCGGACCGGCTGGAAAGCCTCGGCCAGCTCGCGGCCGGCATTGCGCACGACTTCAACAACCTTCTTGGCATCATCAACGGCTACGCCGCCATGGCCGCCGCCGACCTCGCGCCGGTCGCCGCGGCGAACCCGGCCCTGCGGACCCTGCACGCCGACCTCACCGAGGTCGTCGCCGCCGGAGACCGCGCGACCGCCCTCACCCGGCAACTGCTGTCCTTCGCCCGTGCCGACCCGGCACCCGAAACCCGTACCCTGGACCTCAACACCGTCATCGCCGACCTCGACACGCTGCTGCGCCGCGCCCTCGGCGAAGACATCACCCTCGTCGCGGACCTCGCGAAACGGCCATGGCCGATCCGCGCTGACCCCGGCCGCCTCGAGCAGGTCCTGGTCAACCTGGCGGTCAACGCCCGTGACGCCATGCCCGGCGGCGGCACCCTCACCATCGAGACCGCACCGGTCACCGTCGACGAGCACTACACCGCCCAGCACCCCGGCGTCCGCACCGGCCGCTACATGCGGCTACGGGTCAGCGACACCGGCACCGGCATGAGCAAGGCGACCCTGGAGCGGGCCTTCGAACCGTTCTTCACCACCAAACCCAAAGGCCACGGTACCGGCCTCGGCCTGGCCACCATCTACGGCATCATCACCCAGGCCGGCGGCCACGCCCAGATCTACTCCGAGCTCGGCCACGGCACTACCGTCACCGCACTGCTGCCCGCCACCGACGACCACGCCGAACCGGACACCACACCCGCGGCGGAGCGCCGGCCGGGCGCCGGCGAGACGATCCTGCTCGTCGAGGACGACGACAGCCTGCGCGCCGTCACCGGGCGCATCCTGCAGCAGGCCGGCTACACCGTCCTGTCCGCCGCCACGGTCGCCGCCGCCCGGGACCTCGCGGCGGCCCACCCCGGGATCGCGCTGCTGCTCACCGACGTGATCCTGCCCGACACGCACGGTCCCGCGCTCGCCGCCGCCCACCCCGGGCTCCCGGTTGTCTACCTGTCCGGGTACACCGAGACGATCCTGGCCACCCGCAGCACCATCCCGGCGGGCGCGACCCTGCTCACCAAACCGGTCAGCGCCCACCAGCTCCTGCACACCGTCGCCCGGGTCCTCGACCACGCGACCAGCCCGCAGCCGCACTGATCCGCAGACCCTCACGGCTGGCTATTGGAAGAACGGCAGCGTTCATTCAAATGGGTTGACGCCCGGCGCCCGCGGTCCGATGATTCGCTGAACACCGCTGTACAGCCATATCAGGAGGCTGCGCGTGACGAACTTCTGGGCCGAGCTGACCGCGACCGAGCGGCAGGCGTTCACCGGCGGCAGCTTCCGGCGGCGGTGGCGCCGCGGTGCACCGCTGTGCTGCCAGGGCGACCCACCGGACTGGGTAGCGGCGCTGCACGCCGGGCACGTGAAGGTGTCCGCGTCCACGCCGGACAGGGCGGACGTCGTGCTCGGCGTCTGCGGGCCAGGGGCCCTCATCGGCGACGTGTCGGCCCTCGACGGGCAGCCGAGGTCGGCGACGGTCGAGGCGCTCGAGGACGTCGAGGCAGACTTCGAGGTGTACGCCCGCGGCGTCTACGTCCCTGGGGTGGGAAACTCCGCCCAGTACACCTACCTGCAACCGTCACTGAACCCGGGCCAGTCGCAGATGCACCGCTACTGGATCACGCTGGGCACGTCCAGGCCGAGGGCTGGTCGACGACCGTCGACCCGCGGCACGTCATCGACGAGTGGGACGAGTACGACAACAGCTGCCGACCCCACTGGAACCAGACCTGACCGTCGCACGGGCAGCGGCGCGGGCCCGCCCCGCGCCGCAACGGCGGTGCCGGTTCCTCCAGGCCACCAGAGCGGTCCTGGACGTCGACGAGTACGACATGACATGACAATCCTGGGTCTGTCGTTGAGTGCGGTGCGGCGCTGTATCCGGCAGATCCCGAAGGACGTCTGGAGCGTGGGCTACCAACTCTGCTCGATCGCTTGATTGCCGGTCAGGAGAGCGACGATTAGGCGTATCGGAGGGCTGCTGAGCTGTTCCGGCTGCTGGAACTTCCTCGCTATTTCGTCCTTGGTCAATGCCGCTTCCGCATCAGCGCGTGCACGCAGTCTGGATCACGGGTACAACCCGGTGGATCGCTGGAACCCGGTGGATCCCTGTTCGCCGGCGAACAGGGATCCACCGGGTTGTGCTGACCGGTCGCGCTCGTGCCACAACCAACGCGGTTCGGCTTCCGTCGACAGCACGGGCCGGACTCGTCCCCGGCGCCCGCGAGTACGACCCGATGCTCGGATCGCCACCGTGGTCTGCATGATCGACGCCGCCGGCGTCTGCGGCGCGGCCGGATTCTGGATCAACGCGGGAGACCGGCTGCTGGACTTCCACGCGAAGGTCAAAGCCGGTGAGTCGAGCACCGCCTCGTTCGACGACCGGGTCCAGCTCGGTGGCGCCATCGCCTTCGACCGCCTCTCCATGCGCATCCCGGCCCTGCGGGTCACCCGCAACGACCCGTTGACCGGTCGGCGTCCGGGTCAGGTGAGGTGGAGGAAGAAGTCACGGATGTCCTGGGCGAGCAGTTCCGGCACCCCATCGCGGCGAAGTGGCCGCCGCGGTCGAAGTCCGACCAGTGCGTGATGTCGTACAACCGCTCGGCCAGCTGCCGCACCGGCTGCGTGATGTCGTGCGGGAGCACCGCCACGCCCACGGGCACCGGGCACGGCTCGGTCCGCCGGGGCGTCTCGCGGGACAGCCGTGCCGAGGAGGCCGCGGTGGCGGTCAGCCGCGGGCCGGCGGCAACTGCGGCGGCTGGAGAAGCGGCTGGCCGAGACCCAGGACGAGCTGCTGGCTCCGCTGTCACCCGAGGAGCGGCAGCGGTTCACCGAGCTGCTGGCCAGGCTGCTGGATCACCACAGCCGGCGTACCGGCTCGAGCTGACACCGCCGGCCGGTTTGCTTGACAGATTCAACGTGTGCTGCGTGCAATATATTGCACGCAGCACACTGCTGCGGCTTCCAAGGAGGCCCACATGCCCCTCGAATCATTCGAGCGCTACCCGCTGCTGTTCGGTCCGAGCCCGGTCCACCCGCTGGACCGGCTCAGCGAACACCTCGGCGGACCCCGCATCTGGGCCAAACGGGAGGACTGCAACAGCGGGCTCGCCTTCGGCGGCAACAAGACCCGCAAGCTGGAGTACCTGATCCCCGACGCGCTCGCGCAGGGAGCCGACACCCTGGTCAGCATCGGCGGCGTCCAGTCCAACCACACCCGCCAGGTGGCCGCGGTGGCCGCCCGGGCGGGCCTGAAGGCCGTCCTGGTCCAGGAGAGCTGGGTCGACTGGCCGGACGCGGTCAACGACAAGGTCGGCAACATCCTGCTGTCGCGCATCATGGGCGCCGACGTCCGGCTGGTCCAGGCCGGCTTCGGCATCGGCTTCAAGGACAGCTGGCACCAGGCCCTGGAAGACGTCCGTGCGGGCGGCGGCACGCCGTACGCGATCCCGGCCGGCGCCTCCGACCACCCGCTCGGCGGCCTCGGCTTCGCCAACTGGGCCTACGAGGTCCAGCAGCAGGAGCGCGAGCTCGGCGTCTTCTTCGACACGATCATCGTCTGCAGCGTCACCGGCAGCACCCAGGCCGGCATGATCGCCGGGTTCGCGGGCCAGGACCTGCCCCGTCGCGTGCTGGGCATCGACGCCTCCGCGAAGATCGCCGAGACCCGCGCGCAGGTCGAGAAGATCGCCCGCGACACCGCCGAACGCATCGGCCTCGGCCGGGACCTGCGCGACGATGAGATCACGATCCTGGAAGGCTGGGCCGGCGACCTGTACGGCGTGCCCGTGCAGTCCACGATCGACGCGATCCGGCTCACCGGGCGGCTCGAGGGCATGGTCATCGACCCGGTCTACGAGGGCAAGTCCATGGCCGGGCTCATCGACCTCGTCCGGCGCGGAGACCTGCCGAAGGGCTCCAACGTGCTGTACGTGCACCTCGGCGGCCAGCCCGCGCTCAACGCGTACAGCGGCGTGTTCCGGTGACCCAGCCGCGGCCCGTCAACCAGTCGCTGGCCGCGGTGCCGTCCGGCACCGCCGCCCGCGAGCGGCGGCGGCGACAGGTCGTCGCCGGCGCCTACGCCCTGCGGCGCGCGGCGACCGGCCGTCACCATCGCCGCCATGGGCGCCACGGTCCCGCAGGCCCTCGCCGCGGCCGACCGGCTGGCCGAGCTCGACCTCGATGCCGACGTGATCTGCGTGACCAGCCCGGACCTGCTCTTCCGGGCGCTGCAGAGCCGCCGCGGGCGAGCGGATGCCCCGCCTGGATTCTCGGCCAGGTCTTCCCCGCCGAGCGGGCCGCCCCGCTGGTCACGCTGCTCGCCCGCACACCCTGGCGTTCCTGGCCACCGTCAACAACGTCCCGGTCATCACGCTCGGCGTCAGCCGCTTCGGACAGTCCGGGGCGCTGGAGGAGGTGTACCGCCATCACGGCATCGACACCGACGCCGTGGTGGGCGCCGCCCTGGACCTCGCCGGGTAGCCGCGCGACGGGCCGACCGGCGCGAGGCCGGCGCGAGGCTGGCGGCGGGCGGCGGATCCGGGCCTACCGCACCGAGCGCGGCCTGAGCGTCTCGGCGCCGGCGCAGCGGGCGTGACCTCGCGCTGTCAGGCCTGTCAGCGCTCGCCGGATCCGTGCTCGTCCTCGTCGAACTCTGCTTCCAGCAGAGGCGCCAGGGTCTGCCAGTTGATGCGGGTCGCGGCGACCGCGCCCTCGACGTCGCCGGCCTCGCACAGCGCGATGATGCGCTCGTGCTGGGCGATCGAGCCGCGGCCGGTCAGCGACGAGAACCGCAGCCGCTCCAGCCGTCGCAGCGCGGGCGTGAACTGCTCCAGCACCGACTGCAGCGCCGCGTTGGCCGAGGCGGCGACCGTGATCCCGTGGAATTCGTCGTCGGCGGCGAGGGCCGCGGTGACGTCGTTGGCCCGCAGCGCCTCGGCGAACCGGGCGTTGGCCTGGCGCATCGCATCCAGCTCGGCGGCGGACAGGTTGGGCAGCGCCTCGCGCACGGCCAGCTCGTGCATCGCGGTGGTCACCGACTGGGCGCCGCGCAGCGCCCGCAGGTCCAGCGGACTGACCATGGTGTAGCGGCCGGGTTTGGTGCGCACCAGGCCGGCCTCTTCGAGCCGGGCCAGCGCCTCGCGCACCGGGGTGCGGCTGACGCCGAGCCACTGCGCGAGTTCCAGATCGTTGAGCCGCTCGCCGGGGCCCAGGGTGCCGTCGACGATCGCGTCCCGGATCATCCGGAAGGCGTCGTCGCGCAGCAGCGAGCGGGCAACGATGCCAGAGCGCGCAGGAATCGGCATGCAATATATTGCACAGTTCCTCGGGGTGGTGTCAAGAACGACTCCGCTCCGACGGTTCGGCATCGATCGAACGACCTATTCGCTCCCCGCGATCTGCGTGCTTCGCTGCCGCGCCGATGGGCCCTCGACGCCGGGGGTCCGAGGACCAGATCCCGGTACCGCCGCATCCACAAGGATCTCTTATGACACACATCCTGCGCCGGGTGCGGGGCAGACTGCGCCGCGAAGCGCGTGCCGTGGTTCGCGCCGAACTGCCCGCCGATGAGCGACTGCCTGCGAGCCAGGCAGCGGTGCCATCGGATGCTCATGTGGTGCAGGTGCTCGACCCGGGCATGGGGGTCGGCGAGGTGTTGCTGTCCAGCGGCGAGCCCGTGGCGGAGGTCTCCTCGGCGATGACCCGGCTCGCCGCGGCCTACGGCTGTCCACAGTGGACGTGGACGTCACCTTCGACGCGATCACCGTGTGCTGCCGGCGTGGGCCGGATGCCACGCCGGTCACCACGATGCGGGTCGCGCAGTACAGGACGACAGATCTCACCCGGCTCACCGTCGTCACCCGCATCGTCGACCAGGTGGCGGGCGGCAGATTGTCTGTGGCGGACGCTGCCGCCACGCTGACCGCCGCGATCACCGCCGGCCACCCGTATCGCGCTGGGTGGCCACCGCCGGATGGGCCGGACTGGCCGCCGCCCGGGGCGCTCATGCTCGGCGGATCCCCGCTGATCGGGCTGACCGCCGTCATCGTGACGGCCGGAGCCGTCGGCGGGGTCGGCTGGGCGGTCTTCGCAGCGCTCACCGCGTTCGCGCACTTCGGGCCGGTCCTGGCGACGGGCACTGCGGGCGCGGTGGTCGGCGTCGCGGCTGGCATCGCCCGCCGCAGCCCGAAGATGCACCCGCAGGTCATGCTCCTGTCCGGCATCATCCCGCTGCTGCCGGGTTTCGCCATCTACCGCGGCTTCTACCAGTTGGCCACCCAGCACATGGTCGACGGCATGCTCACCTTGACGCTTGCCGCAACGAGTGGCCTCGCCCTCGCCGCCGGTGTGGCGTTTGGCGACGGCATCGCCGGTCCCAGAAGGCATCCATCGGGTGGCTGACTGGTGCGCGCTCAGGGTGGTCCTGCAGGTCGAGCGCGCCATCGATGCGCGCTGCTCTCCTCGCCCGCGGCGGCCCCCCCCGCTGGCGCATCGACCCACCTGTATGGGTCCTGAACTGCGTAAATACTGGATTTCGGCTCTTGACATGATGCTAGGGGCTCCTGCGATATTGGACGGACCAATTTCCAACAGGTCGGACCGGATCGAGGAGTTGCTTGTGTCTGCCGTAGAGGCTGTGCGGGACCAGATCCTGGCCCTTCTCGCCGAGACGCATGCCGCGGGTGAGGTGAAACTGCCCAGCGAGCGGGCCCTGGCCACCCGGTTCTCCGTGAGCCGCTCCACCGTGCGTGAAGCGCTGCGCGGCCTCGCCGACCAGGGGGGCATCGTCGCCAACCACGGCTCCGCCTGGGTGGTGCAGACCGGCACGAAACAGCTCGTCCAGGCGCTCGGCCTGCAGCTGCAGTTCGGCGAGCTGACGCACGACCAACTGCTGGAGAGCCGCCTCGTGATCGAGCCGCCGGTGGCGTCGCTCGCCGCGCAGCGGCGCAGCGTCGAGGATCTGGCCGAGCTCCAGCGGCTGTACCTCTTCATGAGCGAGGCGGAGACCGACGCGGAGTTCCTCCGTTACGACATCGCCTTCCACGAGCAGCTGGCCCGGTGCACCGGCAACGGATACTTCGTGCTCGCGGTCACGCCGCTGCTGGTCACGCTCAGCGAGACCCGGCAGGAGAGCCTGGTCGAGCAGTCCCGGCGCCCCATGGTGCTCGATGAGCACCGCACGATCCTCGACGCGATCCACGCCCGCGACTCGGCGGCGGCCGGCTCGGCGATGCGGGAGCACATCGGCTCGTTCGCCCGCAGCGTCGGCCTCGCGATCCCCATGGACACCGTCGCACCACGCCGGCGCAGCGCCGGCAACAGCACCGCGCGACCGCGGAAGGCAGCGGCCGCACAGCGCCAACCGAAGGAGAGCGATGGCTGAGCCACGTCCGTTTCTCACCGAACCGGCAATCTGCCTCAATACCGCCGGCGGCGTGCAGATCGCCACGCCCCCGCGGCTGAACCTGATCGTGGGAACACAGCTGATGGCCGTGAAGCTGGTGCTGCCCGCAGGCTTCGACCACCCCTGGCACAACCATCCGGAGCACGAGTCGATGGGTGTCGTGGTGCGGGGCCGGGTGCGCATGCGGATCGGCGACGACGACGACATCGAGCTCGGCCCTGGCGACGTCTGGCACCACCCGGTCGGGGTCTACCACTCCACTCACGCGCCGGAAGAGGCGTGGGTGGTCGAGATGCACAGCCCGTTACGACCAGATCTGGTCGGACTGCGAGACAAGGAGTAGATGCATGGGCATCCAGGTGATACGACAGGCTGACCTGAAGCCCTTCTGGGGCAGCACCAACGCCGGCGTCCCCGGCCACGGACGTTGGATCGTCACGCCGGTCGGCGGACCCGAGGGCTACCTGCACATGAACCGCGACGATCCCGGCGCGGTCACCACCGAGTCGTGCACCGGAGGGCTCATCGTCCTGCCGTCGGGCGTCTCCTCGCCCGGCCTGCACGTCCACAACGACTTCGACGAGATCTACGTCGTGGTCTCCGGTCGCGTCGCGGCGATCGGCCCGGACGGCAAGGACCAGCACCTCGGCGAGATGGACTGGGTGTGGATTCCTCGCGGCACCAACCACGGGCTGCGCAACTCGGGCTTCAACGACGCTCGCGTGATCTACTTCCAGACCGGCGTCGAGCGGGCGGGCTTCCAGACCGGGCAGGCCGAGAACCTCGGCGGCTCGAACTGGCTGCTGGGCGACAACTCATGACACGCACAGTGATTCACGGCGGAGCCGTCTTCGACGGCATCGCCCGTGGTTCGCGCCCGGCGACGGTGGTGCTCGAGGACGGTCTCATCGCCGAGGTTCTCGACGACGGGCCCGTCCCGGCCGGGGACGTCACGATCGACGCGTCCGGCGCCACGGTGCTGCCGGGACTGACCAATGCGCACGTGCACCTGTCGTTCATGTACATGACCGGTGACGTCAGCAAGGTGCTCACCCGCGCCGACGCCGACCTCTACGCCCACGCGTTCCGTGTCGCCAAGGTCCTGCTGGCCCAGGGCATCACACTGGCCCGGGACATGGCCGGCCCGCGCGGCATCCACCTCGCCGTGCGCGACATCATCAAGGACGGCCGGCTTCTCGGCCCGACGGTCATCGCCTGCGGCAGCCCGCTGGTGGCCTCCGGCCGGCACGCCTGGTCGGTGTGCGCGGAGGCGGACGGCCCGGACGAGATGATCGCCGCGGTGCGGCACCAGTTCAAGGCCGGTGCCGACTTCATCAAGCTCATGGCGAGCGACGACCCGGTGGTCGCGCCGGACGGCACGCACACCCTGCCCGGCTTCTCGCCCGAGGAGGTCGCCGCCGCCTACGCCGAGGTACGCCGGCACGGCGCGCTCGCCTGCTGCCACGTGATGGGCGAGGAGGCGATCCGTACGGTCCTCGACAACGGCGCCGACATCATCGATCACGGCCACTATCTCACGGACGAGTTGGCGCGCCGGATGGCCGCCGACGGGGTGTACCTGACGCCGACCATCAGTTCGTACGACGTGCAGACCGCGCACCCCAGGTTCGACCGCGGCAAGGACTGGGCCGACCGGCACGCGCCGCTGATCCCGCCGCACAAGTCCGCCGTCCGGGCCGCCGTCGACGCCGGGGTGAAGATGCTGGTGGGCACGGACACGGTCGGCTGCTACGCCGAGGAGGTCGCGCTGTTGCGCGAGGCGGGCGTGGACCCGCACGACTCGTTGCTGGCCTGCACCAGGTGGCCGGCCGAGGCGTTCCGCATGGCCGACCGGCACGGGACGATCGCGCCGGGCCTGCGCGCCGACATCGCCATCGTCGACGGCGACCCGCTGGCCGACCCCTACGCGCTGGAGCGGGTCCGCCAGGTCATCAAGGGTGGCGAGCTGTACGAGTCGGCACAGCTCGTCGCGGACGAGCGGCGTTACCGCACCAACATCTGGGAGCTCGCGCTCTCGCCGAAGCCGGCCGACGCCGACTGATTGCCCCGAAACCAGCATCAGCCCCCTCAGTTGGGAGTTACGGCACATGAGATCACGCATCGTCCAGCTGGCCACCGCTTTAGGTGCGGCCACCGTCCTCGCCGTCGCCGGCTGTAGCAGCGATTCCGGCTCCGAATCCGGCTCTGGTTCCTCCGCCGCCGCCACCGATCCCGTCAACATCCGTGTGGGCATCATCAAGGCGTCGGCATGCGCCCCGACCACCCTCTGGGAGAAGCACCTTCCCAAGGGTTCCAAGGTCACCACGACCTACTACACCGCACCGGCCGACCAGGTCACCGCGCTGCTCGCCGGCAGCATCGACGTGGCCTGCACCGGCCTGACCATCGCGATCGTGGCCAACGCGCAGACCCAGCCGATCAGGGTCATCGCCCAGACCGCCACCAAGGGCACCGGCGTCATCGTCGGCACCAACAGTGGCATCAACTCCGTCGCCGACCTGCGCGGCAAGACCATCGGCTACGCGCCGAACTCGATCCACGACGTGGTCGCCCGCCAGCTGCTCGTGGGCGCGGGTATGAACCCCGGCACGGACGTGAAGCTGGTCAAGGTCGGCCTCGCCGACATGCCGACCGCACTGTGCGACAAGCAGGTCGACGCCTTCGTCGGCAACGAGCCGAACGCCTCGGTCGCCATCATCAAGGGTTGCGGGCGATCCCTGGTCGCGCCGTACGACACCCCGATCGGCACCATCAACGCCGGCATTCTGACCAGCCAGGACGTCATCGACAAGAAGTCGAACCTGGTCCAGAACGTGGTGGCGGCGCAGGCCAAGGCGGTTGACGAGATCGTCGCCAACCCCGGCCTGGTGCCCACGGTCGCCGAGGCGTGGGGCGCGGACCGCGCCGCCACCGAGAAGTCGCTGGAGAATCTCGCCTTCGCCTGGAAGATCGACGACACCTTCGTCAAGAACTACCAGGAACTGGCCGTCCAGCTCAAGGCGATCGGCCTGGTGACCAAGGACGTGGACGTCAAACCGATCGTCAACGACACGTACAGCAAGGCAGTGGGCAGTGGCGGCTCTTGACCCGCCGCAGCGCCAGCCGCGCTCCGCGGCGGTGCGGTGGGGGATCGGCGGGAGCCGGTTCACCCGCATCGCCGTGGGGGCGGTGCTGCCGCTGATCATCCTGCTGCTGTGGCAGTTCTGGGCACCGCACGTCTTCACCTCCTTCCAGCTGCCCAGCCCGGCCAAGGTGGTGGAGGGCGCCAACACCTACATCTTCGGGCCGCGTAACGGCGTGCAGTACTCCGGTACGTTCGTCACAGACCTGTGGGCCAGCCTGCAGCGCGTGATCGGCGGGTTCCTCGTCGGTGCCCTGGTCGGCGTGCCGGTGGGCCTCGCGGTCGGCTTCTCCCGGATGGCTGCGGCGCTCCTCGAGCCCATGATCGGCCTGCTGCGCAGCGTCCCGGGCATCTGCTGGTTGCCGCTGGCGCTGATCTGGTTCGGGTTCGGCACGCCGTCCGCGGTGTTCCTGATCTCGCTCGGCTCGTTCTTCCCGATCGCGCTGTCCACCATCCAGGGCGTGCGGTTCATCGAGCCCAACCTGATCCGCGCCGCCCGTACGCTGGGCGCCAGCACGCTGCAGGCCGTCCGGACGGTGGCGCTGCCGGCCTCGATCCCCTCCGTGCTCAACGGACTCCGGCTCGGTCTGGCCTACTCCTGGATCTACATGATCCTGGGGGAGTTCACCGGCGTGAACGAGGGGCTCGGTGCGTCGTTGCTGCTGGCCCGGGAAAGCCTGCGCCCCGACATCATCATCTCCCTGATGGTCCTCATCGGCCTGCTGGGCGTGCTCAGTGACGCGCCGGTGCAGTGGCTGCTGCGTCGAGTGTTCAGGACGGACGTGCGATGAGTGATCTGGTCCGTTTCGACGGGGTCAGCAAGGAGTTCACCGACGCCCGGTCCAAGAACGTCACCAAGGCGTTGGACCGGCTGGACCTGGGCATCGCGGAGTCGCAGTTCGTCTGCGTGGTCGGTCCGAGCGGCTGCGGCAAGTCCACGTTGTTGTCGGCCGCGGCGGGCATCGAGCCGCCGACCACCGGCAAGGTGTGGTTCGACGGCGAGGCCGTGACGGGTCCGCACCACAGCCGCGGCATGGTGTTCCAGGACGGCGCGGTGTTTCCCTGGCTGACCGCGCTGGAGAACGTCTGCTACGGCCCCACCGTGCGTGGCATGGGCAAGAAGGAAGCCACCGCCAAGGCCCGCGAGGTGCTCGCCGCGGTGGGCCTGTCGGGATTCGAGAGCCACTATCCGCGCCAGCTCTCCGGCGGCATGCGCCAGCGGGTCGCGATCGCCCGGTCACTGGCGAACGAGCCGCGCCTGCTGCTGATGGACGAGCCGTTCGGCGCACTGGACGCGCAGACCCGGCTCACGTTGCAGGACCTGCTGCTGCGGGTACGGGAGTCGTACCGGGGCACGGTGCTGTTCGTGACCCACGACGTGGACGAGGCGATCCTGCTGGGCGACCGGGTGGTCGTGCTCAGCAGGCGCCCCGGCCGCGTGGTGCTGGACCTCATCGTCGACCTTCCCCGGCCGCGTACCTCGGAGGTGGAGATGGAGGAGACCTTCCTGACCATCAAGCGGCAGGTTCGTGAGGCGCTGCGCGGCGGCACGGAGGTAACTGCGTGAGCGGGCCGGAGCGTAGCGGAGGGGGCGATCAGCGAAGGCGCGGGGCGGGCTTCCTCGGCACGGCGGTGCTCACCCCGACGGCCGATCCGGTCGTGGTGGAGCTGCTGGCGCGCGACGTCGACGCCGTCATCCTCGACCTGGAGCACGGCGCGATCGCCGACGCCGATGCCGGGACCGCGGCGGTCGTCGCGCACGCGAACGGGGCACGCATCGCGATCCGCGTCGCGGTCTCGGAGCCGGCCCGGGCGGCGCGGTTCCTCGACGCCGGCGGCGACGGCGTGATCGCGGCGCGGGTCGACGACACGGACACGGCAAGGGCGTGGGTCGCGGCCGTCTCGCCGCCGCCGCGGGGACATCGTGGCGTCGGGGCGACCCGGGCCACCAGATACGGCCGGCGGGCCGAGGTGCTCGGCCCGCCGTGGGTGTGCGCGCAGATCGAGACCGGCCGTGGCCTTGCAGAGCTGGAACAGATCGCCGGCGTCCCCGGCATCGACGCACTGCTCGTGGGTGAGCGGGACCTGAGCTACGCCCTGGGCATCCCGGGCGAGCTGGCGCATCCGCAGATCGCCGCGGCCCACGTCGCGGTCGTCGAGGCGGCCCGCCGGCACGGGCTGTCCTACGTCGCCGTCAGCGGACGGCTGACCGCCGCCGTGGCGGTGCCGGACCTGTTGATTTTGGCGTTCAACACCGTCATA
This sequence comes from Dactylosporangium sp. NPDC050688, assembly GCF_040654515.1. Taxonomy (NCBI): domain Bacteria; kingdom Bacillati; phylum Actinomycetota; class Actinomycetes; order Micromonosporales; family Micromonosporaceae; genus Dactylosporangium; species Dactylosporangium sp. NPDC050688. The sequence continues at coordinate 129,105 of NZ_JBFAIC010000006.1, read as the reverse complement.
GAACGAGGCATTCGGGAGGTACGGTCGTGATCGAGGCAGCACAGGGCACCGGCGTCGATCAGACGCCGCCGGTGGATCGGGCGGTCCCGCTGCTCGAGGAGATCTCGCGCCGGGTGCTGTGGCTCGCCACCCGCATGGTGGACAGCGCCAACCATGACCGGGACACCGCGGACGGGGTGAAGGTCGGTGGGCACCAGGCGTCGTCGGCGTCGATGGTGTCGGTGCTGACCACGCTCTACTTCGCGCACCTCGACGCGGCCGACCGGGTCAGCGTCAAGCCGCACGCGTCACCGGTCTTCCATGCCATCGAGTACCTGCTCGGCCGGCTGGACCGGTCGTACCTCACCCGGCTGCGGGCCCTGGGCGGGCTCCAGTCCTACCCCAGCCGCACCAAGGACCCGGATCAGGTCGACTTCTCCACCGGCTCGGTCGGGCTGGGCGCCGCAGCGCCCCTGTTCGCCGCCGCCGTGCGCCGTTACGTCGACGCGCACTTCGGGGCCCGGCCGCACAGCCGCTTCATCGCCCTGCTCGGCGACGCCGAACTGGACGAGGGCAACGTGTGGGAGGCGGTCGCCGACACCGCCACCGCCGGCCTCGGCAACGTCACCTGGATCGTCGACCTCAACCGGCAGTCGCTGGACCGGATCGTGCCCGGCGTCCGGATCGGGCAGTGGGACGGGCTGTTCCAGGCGGCCGGCTGGCACACCGTCGAGGTCAAGTACGGACGCCGGCTGCAGAGCGCCTTCGCCCGGCCCGGCGGAGACGCACTGCGGGCCTGGCTGGACGCGATGCCGAACGAGCGCTACCAGGCCCTGTTCGGGATGAGCCCCAGCGTGGCACGGGCACAGTTCTGCGAGGGCGCGCCGGACGAGGTCGTCGAACTGCTGCGTGCGGTGCCGGACGCGGAGCTGCTCCCGCTCCTCACCGACCTTGCCGGGCATGACCCGGCGAGCATCCTGGAGGCGCTGCGGGCCGCCGACGCGGTCACCGACCGGCCGAGCGTCATCTTCCTGTACACCGTGAAGGGCTGGGGCCTGCCGATCGCGGGCAACGCGCGCAACCACTCCGCCCTGCTCACGACCGAACAGATCGCCACGCTGCGGGCCGCCAACGGGCTGACCGAGGCCACCGAGTGGGACCGCCTCGACCCGGCCACGCCGGCCGGGGCGCTGGTGGAGCGCCGGCGCGCGGAGCTGACCCGCCCGGCCCGTCGCCAGGCAGATCCGGTCACCGTGCCGGCCGGCACCGGGCTGCGGTCGAGCCGCCCGCTGTCCACCCAGGAGGCGTTCGGCCGGGTGCTGGTGAACCTGAGCCGCGTACCGGAGGTCGCGCCGCTGCTGGTGACCACCGCGCCGGACGTGGCGACGTCGACCAACCTGGCCGGCTTCGTGAACCGTGCCGGGGTGTTCTCGCCGCAACCGCGGCAGTCCTGGACCGACGACGCGGTGCTGCGCTGGACCGAGAGCCCGTCCGGCCAGCACATCGAGCTCGGCATCGCCGAGATGAACGTGTTCCTCCTGCTCGGTCAGCTCGGCCTGGCCTGGGACCTGTCCGACCAGCCACTGCTGCCGATCGGCACGGTCTACGATCCGTTCGTCTGCCGCGGGCTGGACGCGTTCATCTACGCCACCTACTCGGGCTCCCGGTTCGTCGTGGCGGGCACCCCGTCGGGCATCACGCTCGCGCCCGAGGGTGGTGCGCACCAGTCCACGATCACCCCGTCGATCGGGCTGGAGCTGCCCGGCGTCGAGCTGCTCGAGCCGGCCTACGTGACCGCGCTCGACTGGCAGCTGTGCGACGCGCTGGGGCGCATCGCCCGGCAGGAGCCCGGCGCCTACTACCTGCGGCTGAGCACCCGGCCGCTGGATCAGGCGCCGTTCGAGGCGGCCCGGGAGCGGCTCGGCGACGCGGTGCTGCGCCAGCAGGTGCTCGCCGGCGCCTACCGGCTGGTCGACGCGAGCGAGCTGGCCGCGACCGGAGCGCCCGTGGTGACGCTCGCCGCGACCGGCGCGGTGCTGCCGGAGACGCTCGCCGCCGCGGCGGAACTGGCGGAGGAGGGCGTCGCCGCGCACGTCGTCGACGTGACCTCGCTGGATCGCGTCTATCACGGGTGGCGCGGGGCCATCCGGGACGGAGTGCGCTCGGCCCGGCCGCCCGCTCAGCCCGGCGTCCTGCGCACGGCGTTCCCCGCCGGCGTGCCGGTCGTGACGGTGCACGACGCCTCCTCGCACGCGATGGCGTGGCTGGGCTCCGCGCTCGGCGTCGCCTGCGTGCCGATGGGCGTGGACTCGTTCGGCCAGTCGGGCTCGGTGCAGGAGCTGTACCGGGTGCATGACCTCGCGCCCGGCGCGATCGTCAACGCCGCGCTCGCGGCGCTGTCGCTGTCCAGCTGAACGGACGGCGCCGGGGCCGGAGCGGATACCAGCAGTCGCCTGGCATCCGCTCCGGCCCCGGCCGCCGTCACGGGTCACCCGCTGAACAGGTCTCCGATCGGGGCCGGCTCGTGCCGGGTACCGTCGCCCTGGAAGAGATCCGCGCGCAACTGCAGGGCCGAGGCCGCCGACCAGTCGTCGGGCTGGCGGGCCGTGTGCCGCGGGGCCCAGGTCTGCATCCGCTGCACGGTCTGGCCGAACACCACGAAGACCTGCCCGGTGATGTCCTCGCCGCTGGGCGCGGCGAGCCAGGCGACCAGCGCGGCGACCCGCTCGGCCGGCAACGGGTCGCCGCCGGCGGCCGGCGCCGCGCCGAACGCGGCCTCGCTCATCGGGGTCCGCGCCCGCGGCGCGATCGCGTTGACGCAGACGTCGTACCGGGCCAACTCGGCGGCCAGCGTCAGGGTCATCGCCGCCAGGCCGGCCTTGGCGGCCGCGTAGTTGCTCTGTCCCGCGTTGCCGTACAGGCCGGATTCGCTGCTGGTGTTGATGATCCGTCGGCCGGGCTGCCGTGGTTGCGCCCGCCAGTGCCGGGCGAACGCGCGGCTCAGCCGGAACGGTGCGGTCAGGTTGACCGCGATGACCGCGTCCCAGTCCTCGTCGCTGAGGTTGAAGACCATCCGGTCCCGGATGATGCCGGCGTTGTTGACCAGGATGGAGACCGGGCGGCCGAGCCCTTCGGCCGCGGCGAGGATGTGTTCGGCCGCGCCCGGTTCGGTGACGTCCGCCGCGCAGGACGCGGCGACACCGCCGTCGGCGCGGATCGCGTCGGCCAGCGCACCGGTGTCGGTGCGGTCCACACAGAGCACGGCCGCGCCGCGCCGCGCGAGCAGCCGGGCCTCGGCGGCGCCGATGCCCTGCGCGGCACCGGTGACGACGCAGGTGTGGCCGTCGAGGTCCAGCGCACCGTCCGGGGCAGTGTGGCTCATGCCGTCACCTCCGCTGCGCTCCGGCGCCGGCCTGAGCTCCACCCTGCGCCCATGATTCGCAGCCCTCCGCTCCGCTGCGGGCCGCTCATGCGGCGCTCCGGCTGGTTGCGGGCGCCAGTCCGTCCGGTGCCCACGGTTGGTAGCCCGGCTCGAGGGGCACCTGGAACGTGGCCATCAAGGTGGTCAGCGCCCGCCAGATCGCGATCACGTAGCAGAGCTCGACGACCTCGCCGTCGTCGGCCAGCAACGATCTCAGCTCGTGCACGACCGGCTCGGAGATCCGGTCGTCGCGGACCATCTCGTCCACCGCGCGCATCACGGCTCGCTCGGCCGGGCCGAACGACTGGTGCGCCGCGCCCTCGCGCACCGCCAGCACGTCGGCCGGTCGCTTGCCGGGCAGGTCGACGTCCACGGTCGGCGCGTAGTGGTGCGCCCACAGGTACTCCGACCCGGTCACCCAGGCCACCCGCATGATGGCCAGCTCGCGCAGCCGGGTCGCCTCCGGGCGGACGGTCAGCCGTCCCTCCCAGAGGATGCGGTCGTTGATCTCGTTCTCGACCCGGGCCGACTGCGGTGAGTTCATCAGCAACCGGTAGAAGTGGATGCGCGACATCTCCTCGCGCAGCCCGGCCGCGACGGCGATCTCGGCGCTCGCCTCGACCGAGAGCATCGGAATCAGACCCTGCGGATCGCCGGTCGGCATGGCGGTGCTCCTGTCTGCTGTGGATGGTTCAGGCGGGGACGACGGGCAACATCAGCGCCGACGGATACTGCTCGTCGTGCATGATCGTCTGCTGGGCGACGTGGAACTCGTCCTCAGTGGACACCGGGTGGTGGGCCCGGTTGCTGTGCCGGTCGTACTTGGGGAACGAACTGCTGGCGACCTCGAGGCGGATCCGGTGCCCGCGCCGGAACACGTTGCTGGTGGCGATCAGGTCCACCTCGACCCGCAGCGGAGCGCCCGTGACGGCCGACAGCTCGGCGGCGGTGATCCGCCGGATGCCGTCGCAGAGCAGCTCCGCCCGGCCGTCGGGGTGCACGTCCACGAGCTTGGCGGTCAGGTCGGTGGCCGGGGCGCTCGTGCGCAGGTAGAGCACGGCGTGGACGGGGCCGGTCACCTCGACCGGCTCGGCCAGCGGCTCGCTGGTGTAGACGAGGACGTCGTTGCGGTCCTCGACCACCCGCTGATCCATCGGCCCGGAGTTGCCGGCCGGGTTAGGCAGGTAGGTCGCGCCGCCACGGGTCGGCACCGGGTCCCTCGGGTCGTACCGGAAGGTGTCGGGCGGCTCGGCGCCGGGCGGTTCCTCGGGGGTGAGCCGGCCGTCGCCGTACCGCGAGTTGGCCGCGCCATCGCTGCGCAGGAACCACGGGACGGTGACCGCGCGGGCGAGGGGCCACTCCTGCTCGTCACGCCACTCGTCGATGCCCATCACGAAGAGCCGCACCGGGGGCAGGTCCGGCCCCGGGCCGCCGGCCAGGTGCTGGTCGAACCAGGCGAGCTGCAACCCTTCCATGTCGATGGTGGAGGGGAACCGCCGCTCCGGCCCGCAGGTGTCGCCGAACAGCGCCGGTGACCACTGCGTCCACGGGCCGATGATGAGGCGCTGCCGGGCCGCGGCCGGCCCGCCCGCGGCCCGGATCGCCGCGTAGTTGGCGAGGTTTCCGTCCAGGTGCACGTTGTACCAGCCGGCCACGTGCAGCACCGGCAGGTCGGTGCCGGCCACCGCCGGACCCGCGTTCAGCTCCTGCCAGTAGGGGTCCCCGGCCGGGTGGTCCAGCCACTCCTGGTAGTGCGGCGCGATGCCGTCCAGGGCCGGCACGTCGGCCAGCGGCAGCCGGCGCAGGGCGGCGTCCGGGTCGCGCAGCGCCTGGGCCAGCGCGGCGGCGGAGTCCGGAACGCGGTCGCGGGCGAGCGCCCGGCGCAGCTGGTCGGGGGCGAGGTTGGCCAGGCTCCACCAGAGGTTGAAGCCGAGCTGGAACGCCCCGCCCCGCCAGACCCAGCCCCGGTCGAACTCGGACGCGGTGAAGTGGGGCACGATCGTGCGCAGCGCGGCCGGGCGGAAGCGCAGCGCCTGCCACTGGGGGACGCCGTTGTTCGAGGCGCCGTACATCCCGACCGAGCCGTTGGACCACGGCTGCGCCGCGGCCCATGCGACGCACGCGGCGGCCTCGACGCCGGAGCCGGCGAAGGGCCGGAACGGCTCGGCACCGCCGGAGCGGTACCGGCCGCGGGCGTCCACGACGACGACGGCGAATCCCTGGTCCACCGCGCGTTCGGGATTGATCACGCCGTTGACCGAGGCCCAGTTGGCCTTGTCGTACGCGGTGAGCTGGAGCAGCGTCGGCCGGCGCCCGGGCGCCGGGTCACGGTAGACGTCAGCGCGCAGCACGTCGCCGCCGTCGCCGAGCGGGACCGCCAGGTCGCGCTCGCGCAGGATGGGCGGCCGCATCAGGACGCGACCGGCCGCTCGACCCGGGTGTCCAGCGCGCCCAGGCCGTCGATCTCCAGCCGGATCACGTCACCCGGCCGGATCCAGCGGTCGATCTCGATGCCGGCGCCGGTGCCGACCGTGCCGGAGCCGATCAGGTCGCCCGGCAGCAGCGTTTCGCCGGCCGACGCGTGCGCGACCAGGGCCTCGATCGGCCAGTAGATCGACCCGGCCGAGCCCTGCGACCACAGCTCGCCGTTGACGTAGGCCCGCATCCCGGCGGCGAACGGCCGCACGATCTCGTCGGTGGTGACCAGGTACGGCCCGGTCGCGCAGGCGTGATCGAACCCCTTGGTCTTGGCCGGCCCCACCCGGGTGCCCATCTCGCGGCGCTGGGTGTCCCGGCAGGACAGGTCGTTGAAGATGGTCAGGCCGGCGATGTGGTCCCAGGCCGCCTCGGGCGCGATGTCACGGCCCCGTTTGCCGATGACGATCCCGAACTCCAGCTCGTAGTCGAGCTTCTCGGTGTAGCTGGGCCACTGGCCCACCTCGTCCGGGCCGAAGACCGAGGCGCTGCGCGTGATGTAGTGCGACGGCGCCTCGTACCACTCGGCCGGCACCTCCCGGCCCAGGTTCTTCAGCGACGTGACCATGTGGTCCTCGAAGGCGAAGAAGTCGCGCACCGTCGGCGGCCGGTCGATCGGCGCGAGCAGCCGCACCTCGTCGCGCCGGTAGGCGTGGCGGCCGAGCCGGCCGGCCGTGTCCAGGGCGGCCTCGGGCGGGCCCAGCCGGTCGAGCAGCCGCCGCGCCTCGGCCAGGGCGCGGCCACCGGATCCCAGCAGCGCCACCGTGCTCGCCGGGAACACGGCCCGGGCCAGCGCCGCGGCCCGGTCCGCTTCGCCCCCGTCCGCCAGGATCTCCGAGGCCAGCAGCGCGGCCAGGTCGACGACGATCGGCGCGTCGAGCGGCCCGGTCGCGGCGCCGACGCGCACCTCGGCCTCCGGCCAGGCGTGGGGCGTGAAGCGGCAGACCCTCATCAGAACCTCCGTGGTGGGGACCACTGCGTTCTATGGCGCGGGCCGTTACTTCGTCGTTAATGCCCGGCGGGAACGGCCGGGTAACTGCGCGGTCGTTTGATGGGCAGATGGTAAGGCAAGACCGGCTAGGCACCTGGTTGAGGAGTGAAGCGTGAGTGTGAAGGCGATCGTTCAGTTGTATCCAGTCTTCCCGGTCGAAGGTGGAGCCGCGGGGCGTGCTGCCCGACGACCGCTCGGGCGTGACCGGGGCGAGTTTCAGAAGATCATGCGGGACTGGGCGAAGATCGCCAAGGCGGCCGAGGACCTCGGGTACTGGGGCATCGCCGGCATTGAGCACCACTTCCACTCCGAGGGCTACGAGGTCTCCCCGTCGCCCGGTGTGATCAACGCGTGGCTGGCCGCGCACACGAGCCGGATCAACGTCGGCACCAACGGCTACGTGATCGGCACGCAGGACGCGATCCGGGTGGCGGAGGAGTGCGCGGTCCTCGACCACATGCTCGAAGGCCGGTTCTGGGCCGGGGTCAGCCGCGGTTACCAGTCCCGCTGGACCGACGTGCTCGGTCAGCACCTGGGCGCCCAGGCCACGCTGTCCGACGGTGGCGCCGCGGACCTGGCCAACCGGGCCCTCTTCGAGGAGCAGGTCGAGCTGATGCTCAAGGCTTGGACCGAGGACTCGTTCGACTTCAAGGGCTCCCGGGTGCAGGTGCCGTTCCCGTACGAGACCGGCGTGACCGGCTACCCGGCCGCCGACACCACCGCGCTGATGGGCGCGCTGGACGAGGTCGACGAGCACGGTGCCATCCGCAAGGTCTCGGTCACGCCGGCCCCCTACCAGCGGCCGCACCCGCCGGTGTTCGTGGCGTCGTCCAGCTCGGAGGAGTCCATCCGTTACTGCGCCCGTAACGGCTTCGTCGTGTGCAACTTCTCGCCCGCCGCGCGCACCGAGGAGTTCGCGAGGATCTACGCCGACGAGGCGGCCAAGGTCGGCCACCCGCTCCCGCTCGGTGCCAACCAGGCGCCCGTGCGCTGGCCGCACATCAACGACTCGGCCGCGGCCTACGACAAGGCGCTGATGGACTACGATGCAGACATATTCGAGAATTTCTATTCCAAGTTCTTCAAGAAGAAGATGCCGGTCGGTTCGAACGTGCTCCAGGGCATCAAGGACTCCGGCCTGTTCCTGGGCGGCACCGTGGACCAGGCGAAGGCCCAGTTCGCGGCCGAGTGGGAGCAGGTCCCCTACGAGTACTCCGTGCTGATCTGGCACTGGGCGCAGCAGCCCACCGACGACCTCATCCGGGAGATGGAGCTGATGGCGACCAAGGTGTACCCGGAGATCGGCGGCCTGTCCGGCCCCGAGGAGCGTCCGCGGGCGCAGTGGGCCACGAAGTGATCTTGGCGTCGGGTAACGACGGCGGGGTCGAGTAACGCCGGCAGTAACGAACCATGACCAGGAATGACGGGCGCGGGCCTCGGGGTTCGCGCCCCCTGGTTGCACCGTGGAGCGAGGAGCCACCGTGTTCGAGTACTTCCCAGGCAACTACGCCTGGTCATCGGCCGTGAACCTGGCACTGATGGCCGGTGGCTCACTGGGCGACATCCACCGTTGGCTGCAACCGTTGCGTGCAGCGGACGAACCTGACCTGGACGCCTGGGCCTCGGCCTGGGCGGCGATGGCGCACCAGCAGGAGCTGCTCGCCGCCGAGGACGTCAAGGCCGGGTACCTGGCGAGCGCAGGGGCGCGTTACCTGCGGGCGTCGGTGTACCACGCCACCGGCCAGCGCCAGCTCCCGCCGGGGCCGGCGAAGTCGGAGGGGTACGCCGCGGTGCTGCAGGCGTTCGGCAACGCGGTGGACTGCGCGCCCTTCTCGCTGGAGCGCATCCACGTCGACTCCCCGGACGGCACGCTGCCCGGCTATCTCATCGCGCCGGACGCGGCCAAGCCGCAGCCGGTGGTCATCGTGTACGGCGGTCTCGACCTGACCAAGGAACTGGTCTGCGCGATCGTCGGCACGACCTTCGCCCGCCGGGGCATCACCTGTCTGGTCATCGACACCCCCGGGGTGGGGGAGCCGCTGCGTCTTCGCGGGATCCCGTCGCGTCCGGACTACGAGGTGCCGACCGCGGCGATCATCGACCACCTGCAGACCCGGCACAACGTGGACGCTCGCCGCGTCGCCGTGCTGGGGATCAGCCTGGGCGGCTACTACGCCGCGCGGGCCGCGGCCTTCGAGCCGCGGGTCTCGGCCTGCGCCGCGTGGGGCGGCAACTGGGACTGTGGCGAGGTCTGGCAGCGCCGCTGGGACCAGCGGACCACCAGCGACCCGGGGGCGTGGTTCATCCTGCCCTGGGTGATGGGCACCGCCTCGATGGAGGAGGCGCTGGTCCGGGTCAAGCAGTGGAGCCTGGTGGACGTCTGGCCGAAGGTGACCCAGCCGCTGCTGATCGTGCACGGCGAGAACGACCGGCAGATCCCGGTCGAGGACGCGCGCCGGGCGTTCGCGGCCGCCGGCTCGACCGACAAGCAGCTGCGGGTGTTCACCGCCGCCGAGGGCGGCGCGGAGCACATCCAGACCGACGCGCCGGGCCCGGCGCTCGACCTGATCGCCGACTGGCTGGCGCTGGCGCTGCTGATGGCCAGCGGCGTGCCGGAGGGCTCGCTGCGCGCCGGCTGACCACCGGCGCACGAAGAGGCCGGGCCCGCATGGGCCCGGCCTCTTCGTCTGTTCGGGGCTACTCGCCGGCCGGGCGCCAGAAGGGCAGCGACGCCTCGTCGTTCAACGCGACGAACTCCACCTCGACCCGCTGTCCGATGTGGACGTCGTCGACGTCGCAGCCGACCACGTTGCCCATGATGCGGGGGCCCTCATCGAGTTCCACGATGGCCACCGCGTACGGCGTCCACTGGTTGAACGGGAACGCGCCGGACTGCCGCACCACCGAGAAGGTGTGGACCGTGCCCCGGCCGGCGGTGGTCAGCCAGCCGGGTGTCGCGCCGCACTCGACACAGATCGAGCGGGGGTAGAACTGCCGGTGACCGCAGGTGCCACACTCCTGCACCAGCAGCTCGCCGCGCTGGGTGGCCTCCCAGTACGGCCGGGTGGCCGCGTCCAGCAGCGGCACCGGACGGCCTTCAACAGCCGGGGTGTTCAGGTCGCTCATCCCTTGTCCTTTCCAAGAATCACGGTGCCCATGGCCGAGAGCCAGCCGCCTGAGCCGCAGGCCAGCGCGTACTCGGCGTCCTTCACCTGCGCCTCGCCGGCCTGGCCGCGCAGCTGCCGGACCGCCTCGATCAGCAGGAAGATGCCGCGCATGCCGGGGTGGCAGGAGCTCAGCGCGCCACCGTCGGTGTTCATCGGCAGGCTGCCGCCGAGCTGCAGCGCGCCCGAGGCCGCGAACGGCCCGCCCTCGCCCTTCTTGCAGAACCCGAGGTCCTCGAGCATCAGCAGCGCCGTGATGGTGAAGCTGTCGTAGAGCTGGACGGTGTCGATGTCCTCCGGCGTGAGGCCGGCCTGGGCGAAGGCCTCCTGGCCGCTGCGTTCGGCCGCGGTCCGGGTGTAGTCGGGCATCTGGCTGATGTTCCAGTGGGTCTGGGCCGACGCCGCGCCGAGGATGCGCACGGCCGGCTGCTTGAGGTCGCGGGCCCGCTCCGCGGTGGTGACGATGATCGCGCCGCCGCCGTCGGACACCACGCAGCAGTCGAGCATGTGCAGCGGGTCGGCGATCATCCGGGAGTTCACCACGTCGGCGACCGTCAACGGCTTGCGGTACTGGGCGTTGGGGTTGAGGCCGGCGTGCGTCCGGCAGGCCACGGCGATGGCGGCGAGCTGCTCGGACGTCGTGCCGTACTCGTACATGTGCCGCTGGGCCGCCATCGCGTAGGCGCCGATGAGGGAGTTGCCCCAGGGCGCCTCGAACTGCAGCGCACCCGGCACCTTTGCCCCCGCTTCCCGGGCGCCGAAGCCGGGGTTGGTGCCTGACTGCGTGTACAGGTCCGATCCGTAGACGATGAGGACGTTGGTGCACAGGCCGGCCTGGATCGCCGCCATCGCGTGCTGGATGTGCAGCTCGAAGCTGGAGCCACCCACCGCGGTGCCGTCGAAGTACCGCGGGTTGATGCCCAGGTACTCGGCCATCGTGCCGGCGTTGTCGGGCTGCGCGAAGTCGCCCTGGGCACACATGAACCCGTCGATGTCGCTCTTCTTCATGCCACAGTCGGCCAGGGCCCGTTGGGTGGCCAGCACATGGTGCCCGACCGAGTCCAGATGCGGCGTCTTTGGATAGTCGCTCAGGCCGATGCCGGCGATCACGGGCGTGCGGTCAACCATTGCTGTGGTTCTCCTAGGGTTGCGCGACGATGGGAACAGTCGGGTTCGATTCGGTCAGCGGTTGGGGGCCGCCTCGCGGGGCAGGCCCAGGATGCGCTCGGCCATGATGTTGCGCATGATCTCGTCGGTGCCGCCGGCCAGGCGCAGGGACGGCGTGCTGAGCACGAGCTCGGCCCACACGTAGGTGCCCCACTCGCCGGTGTCGGCGGTCATCCGCGGGCCGAGGATCCGACCGGCGAGCGTGCCGGCGGCGCGCAGGTTCTCCGACTCCATCAGCTTGATGATCGACGCCTCGGCCCCGGGCTCGCCGCCGGCCGCCAGCGCCGCCGCCGCGCGGGCGGCGGTCCAGCGAACGACGCTGCGCCGGATCGCGATCCGCGCGAACTCCAGCCGGATCGCCGGGTCGTCGTTCAGGCCGAAGTGCTGGATCAGGGCCAGCAGGCGCTCGATCGGGTCGGCCGCGGCGGGCGCCGGACGGTCTCCCATGGACACCCGCTCGTTGCCGAGCGTCGTCATGGCGACCCGCCAGCCGTCGCCGGGCCGGCCGAGCACGTGACTGTCGGGGACGAACACGTCGTCGACGAACACCTCGTTGAACGCCTCGCCGCCGGTCATCTGGCGCAGCGGGCGCACCTGGACGCCCGGGTCGTGCATGTCGACGACCAGCATGGTCAGGCCGGCGTGCTTGGCGGCGGCCGGGTCGGTGCGCACCAGCATCTCGCCGATGTCGCTGTAGTGACCGCCCGACGTCCACACCTTCTGGCCGGAGACCCGCCAGCCGCCGTCCACGCGGACCCCCCGGGACTTGACGCCGGCCAGGTCCGAGCCGGCCTCCGGCTCGGAGAACAGCTGGCAGGCGATCACGTCGGCCCGGTACAGCCCGCGCAGGTAGCGCTGCTGGACCTCCGGGCTGCCCCAGGCGAGCAGCGTCGGCGCGACGATGTGATGGCTGACCACGAAGCAGGTCTCGGACGGCAGCTCGTAGGCCTGCGCGATCTCGTCGAACAGTTCCTGGTAGCGCGGGTCCTTGCCGCCGCCGCCGAGCTCGGCCGGGCCGGTGAGCCACCCGAAGCCGGCGTCGAACAGGTCCCGCCGGAAGGCCCGGGCCGCCTCGACCGCGCGCAGCTCCTCGTCGCGGCTCGGCTCGGCGCCCATGCTGAGCTCGTCCGGGCCGGTGCCCCAGCTCACCGAGCGCTCGGTGAAGGGCTTCGCGTGCGCGTCGAGGAACGCCACCACGGACCGGCGGAACTCCTCCTCAGCGGGATCGGTTCCGGGGGTGTTCGTGCTCATTTGTGCTCCCGCAGCAGTCGGCGCAGGACCTTGCCGGTGGCGTTCTTGGGCAGGGCCTCGTCATGGATCCGGATCTGGTCGGGCACCTTGTACTTGGCCAGGCGCTCGCGGCAGAACCGCTGGATGTCGTCCGGCGTCGCCTGGGCCCCGTCGGCCAGGGCGACGTGGGCGCGCACGATCTCGCCCCAGAACGGGTCCGGGGCACCGACCACGGCGCACTCGGCGACGCCCGGGTAGGCGGCCAGCACGGACTCGATCTCGATCGGGTAGACGTTCTCGCCCCCGCGGATGATCATGTCGTCCTTGCGCCCGGCCAGGTACAGGTAGCCCTCCTCGTCGAGGTAGCCGAGGTCGCCGCCCTTGAACCAGCCGTCGACGATCACCTCGGCGGTCTTCTCGGGCTGCCCGAAGTAGCCGCTCATCACCATGTCACTGCGGGTGACGATCTCGCCGACCGTACCGATCGGCACTTCCTTGTTGTCGTCGTCCCAGATCTGCAGATCGATGTTGAAGCCGGGACGGCCGACCGAGCCCAGCAGGTGCGGGTGCCCGGCCAGGGCCCGGACGTGGTCCTCGGGGCGCAGCACGGTCTGCATCCCGGCCTCGGTGCCGGCGCCGAAGCCGTTGTAGAAGTCGCAGTTCATCATGTCCATCGCGCTGCGCAGCAGGTCCGGTGACATCGGCGCGGCACCGTAGAAGACCGAGCGCAGCGTCGCGAAGTCCTCGCGCGCCACGCCGGGCTGCTGCAGCAGTGCGCTGATCATCGTGGGGACCAGGAAGACACCGGTCAGGCCCTTGCGGAACCAGGGGAGCAGCACGGCCGGGTCCCACTGCGGGACGAGCAGCGAGGTCGCGTTCCGGCTGATCGCGTCGAGCACCAGCCCGAGCCCGGCGACGTGGTACAGCGGGGAGGCGGAGTAGCGCAGCTCGTCGGGGCGGAAGCTGTACTCCAGCACCGCGTTGGAGCACATGTTCTTCCACATCCGGTGGGACTGCATCACGCCCTTGGGCAGGCCGGTCGTCCCGCTGGTGAAGGCGAGCACCAGGATGTCCTCGTCGGCGACGTACGCCTCGCGCAGGTCGCCGTCCTCGCCCGACGCCAACACGTCGGCGAACCCGGTGGTGCCCGGGGTGCCGTCGAAGCCGACCAGGTGCTGCAGGTACGGCAGATCCGGCTGCAGGCGCAGCACGTCGGGCACGTACCGGTCGCCGACGAAGATCCACGAAGCCTCGGCGGCCCGCAGCAGCGTCGCGATCTCGGCCGGCGACAGCCGGTAGTTCAGCGGCACCGCAACCGCCCCGATCTTGACCAGGGCCAGGAACGTCTCGACGTACTCGGGTGAGTCGGTGGCCAGGATGGCGACCCGGTCGCCCGGCGTCATGCCCATCTGCTGCAGGCCACGGGCGAGGCGGTGCACCCGGTCGCGGACCTCGGCGAAGGTGCGCTGGCCGGCCGCGCTGACGAAGCAGGCGCGCTCAGGGGCGCGCCGGGCGGCCATGTCGATCCATTCGCCGATCTGGACCCGGGAGAGGCCCGCCTGACCGACGAGGCGGGCCGGGCGGTAGGTCGGTGTCGTCACGGCGTGGACTCCTTCGGCACCGCCGCGAGCAGGTTCATCGCTTGCATGCCGACGCCTTGTCAAGGTGGTCGCCACCGGGGCCGGTGACGACGGCGACGCGGCCGTCGAAGCTGAGATCCACTGGTACGCTCCTCCTCCGTGCGGGCAGGTTCAGCACCGGCTCGTGCCAGCACGATCGCCGAGCGGTAGTTACGGCAGGCGTTACTGCACGCACGCTGACGGCGGCGGCACGCGCGCGGCATACCGTCTGCGATCATGAGCGGACTTCAACAAGTGGCCGACGCGACCGCGGCCTTCAGCGGGCTCACCGAGGAGCACGAGGAGTTCCGGCGCAGCGTGCGTTCGTTCGTCGAGCGGGTCTCGCCGGAAGCGCAGGTGCGCCGGCTCATGGAGACCGCCGACGGGTACGACCCGGCGGTGTGGCGGCAGCTGGCCGAGCAGATGGGGCTGCAGGGCACGGCCATCCCGGAGCGGTTCGGCGGTTCGGGCCTGTCCTTCCTCGAACTCGGGGTGGTGCTGGAGGAACTGGGCCGGGTGCTGCTCTGCTCGCCGTTCTTCGCCACCGTGGTGCTGGCCGCCAACGCGCTGCTGCTCGCCGACGACGAGGCGGCGCAGGCCGACTTCCTGCCCGGCATCGCGGCCGGCCAGACCGTCGCCACGGTGGCCGCCACCGGCCGCTCGGGCTCGTGGCGGATGGACGACACCGCGACCCGCGCCTCCGCCGTGGCCGGTGGGTGGGAGCTGACCGGGGCGAAGGCGTTCGTCCTCGACGGTCTGGCGGCCCAGCTGATCCTCGTCTCGGCCTGGACGCCGGCCGGGCTCTCGCTGTTCGCGGTCACCGGCGACGCGCCGGGCCTGACCCGGACGCCGCTGCCGACCATGGACCTGACCCGCAAGCAGGCGGTCCTCGAGTTCGACCGCACGCCGGCCCGGCTGATCGGCGTCGACGGCGGCGCGGGTCCGGTGCTGGAACGGCTGCTCGACCTCGCCGCGGTCGCACTGGCGGCCGAGCAGGTCGGCGGCGCCCAGCGCTGCCTGGAGATGGCGGTCGACTACGCGAAGCTGCGCACCCAGTTCGGGCGACTGATCGGGTCGTTCCAGGCGATCAAGCACAAATGTGCCGATCTGCTCATGGCGGTGGAGACGGCCCGTTCGGCCGCCCACTTCGCGCTCTACGCGGCCACCGTGGACGGCCCTGAGCTGCCGGCGATCGCCAGCCTGGCCAAGTCGTACTGCTCGGAGGCGTACAGCCTGACGGCCGGCGAGAACATCCACATCCACGGCGGCATCGGCTTCACCTGGGAACACCCGGCGCACCTGTACTTCAAGCGCGCCACGTCCTCGGCCCTGCTGTTCGGTGATCCGGACCAGCACCGGGCCCGCTTCGCTGATCGGGTCGGGGTATGACCGCGCAGCCGGCGATCGCCAGCGACGCCCTGCGCAGCGCGATGGCCTGCTTCGCGACCGGGGTGGTCGTGGTCACCGCGGCCGCGCCCGACGGGCCGGTGGGCATGGCGGTGAACTCGTTCGTCTCGGTCTCCCTGGAGCCGCCGCTGGTGATGTTCTGCGCGGCCAACACGTCGACCACGTGGCCGGCGATCTCCGCGGCCGGGCACTTCTGCGCCAACGTGCTGTCGGCCGACCAGGAGGAGCTGGCCCGCCAGTTCGCGCGGAAGGGCGATCGCTTCGCCGGCGTCGTGCACCGCTCGGGGGTCACCGGCGCGCCCGTCCTGCGGGCCGTCCACGCCCACCTCGAGTGCGAGATCGTCGACACCCACGAAGCCGGGGACCACACGCTGGTGATCGGCCGGGTGCTCGACCTCGGCACCGACCATCAGGCGCTGCCGCTGCTGTTCTATCGCAGCAGCTACCGCCTGTTCTGACGGATAACGGCTGGCTTAACGCGGGGCGCCTAGCGTCCGTGTTTGTGGAGCGTGACACCGGATCGGCCGTGATCCGGTGGCTTGGATCAACGTTGGGGAGTGTCTGACGATGTCAACCGGAAACGCCCGTCGACTCATCTCGGTCGACTCTCACGTGGTCGAGCCCAAGGACCTGTGGCTCAAGCGGCTCCCGCAGAAGTTCCGCCACCAGGCGCCGCAGGTGGAATCGACGGAGAAGGGCGACTGGTTCGTCGTGCCGAACACCGGCATGCCGCCCAAGCCGGTCGGCACCGAGGGCGCCATGATCAACACCAAGATCAACGGGGTGATCACCCGCGCCACCGGCTACCGCTTCGAGGACCAGCGGCCCGGTGCCTACGACCCCGCCGCCCGCCTGCTCGACCAGGACAGCCAGGGCATCGAGGCCGAGATCGTGTACCCGGGCTGGCTCATCGTGCACAGCATCCCCGACTTCGAGCTCAAGGCCGCGTGCGTGCGTGCCTACAACGAGTGGCTCTTCGAGGACTTCTGCTCGTACAACCCGGACCGCCTGGTCGGCGCGGCCGCGCTGCCGGTCGGCAACGGCCCGATCCAGCCGGCCGTCGACGAGGCGTACCGCTGGGCCTCGCACGGGGCGAAGACGTTCCTGCTGCCCCAGTCGGTGCCCGGCAAGGCGTGGGGCGACGAGCACTTCGAGCCGCTGTGGGCCGCGCTGGAGGAGATCGGCCTCCCGGTCGGCTTCCACCAGGCCGCCGGGCAGGTGGCGGTCTTCAACGACAAGACCACCCCGGGCGTCTTCTGGACCAACGCCATCGGTAACAAGATCAGCCTCGGCTGGGTGTTCATGCAGCTCGTCTACGGGGCCGTGCCCGAGCGCCACCCCAACCTGCGGTTCATCCTCGTCGAAGGCGGCATCGGCTGGATCGCGTTCCAGCTCAACACGATGGACCACATGTTCACCGACCACCACCGCTGGACCGTGCCCGAGCTCGCGCTCAAGCCCAGCGACTACTTCAACCGCAACTTCTGGGCCACGTTCGAGGACGACCGCCCCGGCATCCTCACCCTGCCGTTGCTCGACTCCAAGCGCCTCATGTGGGCCGGTGACTACCCGCACACCGAGGGCAACTTCCCCTACGCCCAGGAGCAGGTCGCGTACGACATGCAGGGTGTGGACGAGGCCACCGTCCGCGACATCACGTACAACAACGCGGTCAACCTGTTCAACCTGAACCTGCCCGCCTGGGTCTGACCCTGCCCGTCTGACCCGTGGTCAAAGTGGGCATCGGTGTGGTGCGCCGGTGCCCACTTTGGCGTACTGCGGCGGTCCGGCGCCCCGCCAGGCGCCGGCCCGCGTCCGTCACCCGCCGGCCGGGTCGCCGGCCGGGTCGCCGGCCGGCGGGTCAGCGGGTGGGGGGTCAGCGGGTGGAGCCGAGCCCGATCCGCCGCACGAAGGCGTCGCGGTGCCGGTCCGGATCGCCGAACAGCAGCTCCGACGCGGCCGCCCGCTTGAAGTACAGGTGCGCCGAGTGCTCCCAGGTGAAGCCGATGCCACCGTGGATGTGGACGGTCTCACCGGCGACGAACGAGTAGGCCTCGGAGCAGTAGGCCTTGGCCAGGCTGGCGATGGCCGGCAGGTGGGGCGACCCGGTGGCGGCGGCCTCCAGGGCGTAGTGCGCCGCGGCCCGCGCCGACTCGACCTGGATCAGCATGTCGGCGCACTTGTGCTTGATGGACTGGTATGAGCCGATCGGCCGGCCGAACTGCTCGCGCACCTTGGCGTACTCCACCGACAGTTCCAGACAGTGCTGCGCCCCACCGACCTGCTCGGCGGCCAGCGCCACCACCGCCAGATCCAGCCACCGGTCGAAGACCGGCTCGAGGCCGCCCGGGCCGCCGACCAACCGCGCCGGGGTGTGGGCGAAGTCCAGCACCGCCTGCTTGCGCGTCTCGTCCATGGTCGGCATCGGCTCCCGGGTCAGGCCGGGCGCCGATGCGTCCACCGCGAACAGCGACAGCCCGCCGGCGGTGCGCGCGACCACCAGGATCAGCGACGCCGACAGGCCGTCGAGGACGAACGCCTTGGTCCCGTCCAGCGTCCAGCCGTCGCCGGCCGGATGCGCGGTCATGGTGAGGTCCGACGGCTGCCACGACCCGTTCTCCTCGGTCACCGCCACGGTCGCCACCGTCTCGCCGGACGCGATGCCCGGCAGCAGGTCGGCGTTGGCCGAGTCGTCCCCGACGAGCATCAGCGCGTTGGCGGCGAGCACGACAGTGGCGAAGAACGGCGCGCACACCGCCGCCCGCCCCAGCTCCTCCAGGATGACGCCGAGTTCGAGGTAGCCGTACCCGGAGCCGCCGTACTCCTCGGGGATGGTCTGGCCCTGGAGCCCGAGCTGGTCGGCCAGCTGCCGCCAGAGGGCCGGATCGAACCCGCTCTCGGTGGCCATCAGCCGGCGCACCTCGGGCTCAGGCGACACCCGCTTGAGGAACGACCGCAGGCTGTGCCGGAAGTCCTCGTGGTCGGTGGTCAGACCCTCGAAATCGCCGGTCGCCTCGGCCAGTGACTGCAATCGACTCATGCCGGCCGACCCTAGGAACCGGGCGTTACCCCGACCTCACTGCCGGGCGTAACGCCTGCCGTAACCGGCGACCGGCCAAGGTCGGGGAGTTCACCACCGGCCGGTGGTGGTTCAGGACCGGCGGATTTCGACGTCCCGGAGCGCGCCATGGCGCGTGCCGGGAGTTGGCCGTGGACATGAGGGAGACAGTTGTGGGGCTGAGCTACGAAGGCCGCGTTGCCGTGGTCACCGGCGCCGGTGGCGGCCTCGGGCGGGCGCACGCGCTCGAACTGGCCCGGCGGGGCGCGATGGTCGTGGTCAACGACCTGGGCGCCTCCCTCTCCGGCGACGGGACCGACGACGGCCCGGCCGCACTGGTGGTCAAGGAGATCACCGCGGCCGGCGGCACCGCGGTCGCCGACACGCACTCCGTGGCCACTGTCGAGGGCGGCCAGGCCATCATCGACACGGCGATCGAGGCGTTCGGCCGGGTCGACGTCGTCGTCAACAACGCCGGCATCCTGCGGGACAAGACCTTCCACAACACCGGCCCGGACGACGTCGACCCGGTCCTGGACGTGCACCTGAAGGGCGCGTTCAACGTCACCCGGCCGGCCTGGATCAGGTTCCGCGAGCAGGGCTACGGCCGGGTCATCGTCACCTCCTCGTCGGCCGGGTTCTGGGGCAACTTCGGCCAGGCGTCGTACGCGTCGGCCAAGCTCGCCCTCGTCGGCCTGATCAAGGTGCTGGCCCAGGAGGGGCGCAAGTACAACATCAACGCCAACGCGATCGGCCCGGTGGCCGCGACCCGGATGACGGCCGGCTTCGACAACCCGCTCAACGAGTTCCTCGACCCCGGGCACGCCTCGGCGGTGGTCGCGTACCTCGGCCACGAGTCGTGCGGCCTCTCGGGGGAGATCCTCAGCGTCGGCGGCGGCCGGGTCGCCCGGGTGTTCCTCGGCGTGACCCAGGGCTACCTCAACCCCGCGCTGTCCGCCGAGGACGTCCGCGACCACCTGGACCAGATCTTCGACGACACCAACTACGCGACGCCGGGCAACAGCATGGACGAGGTGGGGATCCTCTCCTCGATGCTGGGGAGGTGACCCGATGACCCGTCTCACCGGGGAGAAGCTGTCCCGGGTCCAGATCAACGAGTGGATCGATCTCGCCGCGCGCCAGAGCCCGAACGCCGCCTGCCTGGTCACGCCCGAACGGACCACGACCTTCGCCGAGGTCCGCGACCGGGTGCACCGGCTCGCCCGGGGCATGCACGCCGCCGGCATGCGGCAGGGCGACCGGGTGGCGATCCTGGCCACCGACTCGATCGAGTACGTGGAGACGGTCCTGGCCCTGTTCAAGGTCGGCGCCATCGTCGTGCCGCTGAACTTCCGGCTGTCGGCGCGCGAGATCGGCACGCTGCTGCGCACCGCCGAGGCGGCGTGGATCTTCATCGGCGCCCGCTACGTGCCGATGCTGACCGGCCTGCGGTCCGAGCTCCCGGCGCTGCGGCAGGTGATCGGCCTGGACGACACCGAAGGCACCACGCCGTTCACCGAGCTGCTGGAGGCCGGCGCCACCGGCACGCTGGAGACGGCCGAGATCGGCGACGAGGACATCATCGCGCTGGCCTTCACCAGCGGCACGACCGCGCTGCCCAAGGGCGTCATGCAGTCGCACCGCATGTGGAAGAACATGTGCTCCAACGCGACGCTGGAGTACCAGTTCCGCCGCGACGAGTTCCGCTACTCGGCCTCCCCGCTGTGCCATGTGGCGGGCCTCAACGTGATGCTGAAGACGCTCGACCGCGGGTCGACCCTGCTGATCCTCCCGCAGTGGAACGCCGCCGAGATCCTGCCGTGGTTCCGCAAGGGGCTCACCGACGTCTTCCTGGTGCCGACGATGGTCGCCGACCTGCTGCAGCAGCCAGGCGTCACGCCGGAGGACTTCCGGACGCTCAAGTCGGTCGTCTACGGTGCCGCGCCGATGTCGCCGGCCCTGCTCGAGCGGGCCATGGCGATCATGGACTGCGATTTCTTCAACGCCTTCGGCGCCGGGACCGAGGCCGGCCAGCAGAGCGTGCTCTCGCCGGAGGACCACCGCAAGGCGATGAACGGCCACCCGCACCTGCTCGGCTCGGTCGGCCGGCCCGGCTACAACGTGGACCTGCAGATCTGGGACGAGCGCAACCAGGAGGTCCCGGTCGGCACGGTCGGCGAGATCGTGACCCGGAGCGACATGGTGATGAGCGGCTACCTCGGCCAGCCCGAGAGGACCAAGGACGTCATCGTCGACGGCTGGTTCAAGGGCGGCGATCTGGGCTATCTGGACGAGCACGGGTACCTGTACCTGGCCGGCCGCAAGAACGACATGATCATCCGGGGCGGGGAGAACATCTATCCGAACGAGATCGAGTCGGTGCTGGCCGCGTATCCCGGCGTGGTCGAGGGCGTCGTCGTCGGCGCGCCCGACGCGTACTGGGGCGAGGTGGTGCACGCCCACCTGTACCTGAGCCCGGGCACCGTCATCGACCCGGCCGAGGTCCAGGCGTTCTGCCGGGCCCGGCTGGCCAAGTACAAGGTGCCGGACGCGATCGTGGTGCACGACGAGCCGCTGCCCAGGAACGCGAGTGGCAAGATCCTGCGCCGGCTCCTGCGGGGTCCGGCATGACGGATCTGGTCCCCGGTCCCGTACCGCCCGACGACGAGGACGAGTTCCGCCGGGCCGCGGTCGCCTTCCTGGACGCGCATGCCAGGCCGGCCGCGCCGCAGGCCGTCGGCTGGGGCGTCGGCACGGACGAGCTGGCCGTCGGCGGGGAGCCGGGCCGGGACGAGGAGCTGCGGCTGGTGCACGCCGCGGTCACGTTCCGCCGCGAGCTGTACGACGCCGGCTTCGGCTGGCTGACCGGTCCGGTCGAGTGGGGCGGCGGTGGCAAGGGCCCGCGGCACCAGGAGCTGTTCGAACAGATCGTCCAGGACTACGAGATCCCGTCCGAGACCTGCTTCATCGTCGGCCACCACATCGTCGGGCCCACCCTGGTCGCGTGGGGCACCGACGAGGTGAAGGACAGGTACCTCCAGGCGATCTACCGCGGCGACCTGATCGCCTGCCAGCTGTTCTCCGAACCCGGTGCCGGCTCCGACCTCGCCGGCGTACGCAGCAGGGCGGAGCGGGTCGCCGGCGGCTGGCTGGTGACCGGGCAGAAGGTCTGGACCTCCGGCGCCCACTTCAGCGACATCGGCGAGATGCTGGTGCGCACCGATCCGGGCGCGTCCAAGCACGGCGGCCTGACCATGCTCGTCGTAGACATGCACGACCCGGGCGTCGACGTCCGGCCGCTCAAGCAGATGAACGGCGGCGAGGCGTTCAACGAGGTGTTCCTCGACAACGTCTTCGTGCCCGACAGCCACGTGCTCGGCCGGCCCGGCGACGGCTGGAAGGTCGCCATGACCACGCTGGGCAACGAGCGCTCGACGATCGGTTTCCGCTTCGCACCGGTCGCCACGGACGAGGTCGAGCGCCTCGCCGCAATGATCGAGCACTTCGGGCTGGCCGACGACCCGGTGATCCGGCAGGCGTTCGCGGCGATCGCCATCCGCAAGACAACCATCCGGTGGATGGCCGCGCGGGCCGCCCGAGGCCTCGCCGCCGGCGGCGAGCCGGGACCGGAGGCGTCGATCATCAAGCTGATGGACTCGGTCAACGTCACCGCGGTCGGCAAACTGGCCGGACGCATCCTCGGCCCGCGGATGATGGCCGACACCGGCGAGTGGGGCACCTACGTCTGGGCCGACCTGCTGCTCAGCGCGCCGTCCCGCCGCCTGGCCGGCGGCACTGACGAGATCATGCGCAACATCATGTCCGAGCGCATCCTCGGCCTGCCGCGCGACGCCCAATTCAACCGTTGACCTGCCCCTGGTCGCCGGTGAGCACGTCAAGAGGAAGGCAACTGCTCCATGGTCAACCGCAATCCGGTCATCGTCGGCACCGGTCTGAGCGACTACCCGAAGGCGCCGCACCTTGACGCCCTCGGTCATCACATTCTCGCGACGCAACGTGCGCTGGCCGACTGCGGCCTCACCAAGCGGGACATCGACGGCTTCTTCTGCGCGGCGACCGACTTCGCCGAGCCCGAGAACGCCGGCACGCTGGTCGAGTACCTCGGCATCAACCCGCGATGGTTCGACGACACCGCGATCGGCGGCTCGGCCTTCGAGTTTCACGTCCAGCACGCCATGGCCGCCATCGCCGCCGGCATGTGCGAGACGGTGCTGATCGTCTACGGGTCCGACCTCTACACGAAGATGGGCAACAACCCGAACTTCGGCGGCAAGGAGCCCGGGGCGAAGGTGCCCGGCGCGCTGCAGTTCGAGTCGCCGTGGGGCAACACCCTGATCGGTGCCTACGCGATGGCCGCGCAGCGGCACATGCACGAGTACGGCACCACGTCCGAGCAGCTCGCCGCGATCGCGGTGGCCTGCCGCAAGCACGCGCAACTCAACCCGAACGCGATGTACCGCAAGCCGCTCAGCGTCGCCGACGTCGTCAACTCGCGGATGATCGCCGACCCGCTGCACCTCTTCGACTGCTGCGTGGTCTCCGACGGCGGCGGCGCGCTGATCATCACGACGGAGGAGCGGGCCCGGGACCTCAAACAGCCGCCGGTGCACATCCTGGGCGCCGCCAACGCGGTGACGCACTGGAACGTCAGCCAGATGCCCGACTTCACCACGACCGGCGCCGCGCGCTCCGGGGCCGAGGCGTTCGCGATGGCCGGCCTGACGCCGGACGACATCGACACCGTGCAGCTGTACGACAGCTTCACCATCACCGCGCTGCTGATGCTGGAGGATCTGGGCTTCTGCAAGAAGGGTGAGGGCGGGCCGTTCGCCGCATCCGGCGCGCTGGAGCTCGGTGGCCGGCTGCCGATGAACACCGAGGGCGGCGCGTTGAGCTCGTGCCACCCCGGCCAGCGCGGCATCTTCCTGCTGATCGAGGCCGTCCGGCAGCTGCGGGGGCAGGGTGGCGAGGCGCAGGTCAAGGACGCCGAGTTCGCACTTGCCTGCGGATCGGGCGGCTGGCTGTCCGCGATCGGCACCGTGATCCTCGGCAAGGGCCGGCCCTGACCCCAGCACGGCGGCGTGACCCCGCCGCCGCGGCGGCGGGGTCACGAGCGTTCGTTCAGTCCGTGCCGACGACCGCGTTGCCCGTCATCACCGTGTTGCCGGCCTCGTCGCGGACGACGAGGCTGAGCCCGGCGGTGCCGTCCGGGTCGACGCTCTCGACCCGGGCGAGCACGGTGAGCGTGGCGCCCGGATAGACCGGCCGCCGGAACTGCGCGTCGTACATCCGCAGCGCCTCGACGCCGAACCAGTCGGTCAGGATCCGTCCGGCCAGCCCCATCGTGAGCATGCCGTGCGCGAACACCGACGGATGACCGGCCACCCGCGTCGCGAACCGCTCATCGGTGTGCACCGGGTTGAAGTCGCCCGAGGCGCCGGCGTACTGGACGATCTGCGATCGGGTCAGGTCCTTGACCACGACCAGCTCCCGGGTGTCTCCCGGCCGCACCCCGGTCATGGCGCACCCACCGATTTCTCGGTCTCGACCCCGAGCATGACGGCGGTGACGACGAGTTCGCCGTGCTGGTCGCGGTACTCGGTGATGGTCTGGGTGAAGGTGAGCAGGCCACCTCGGCGACCCTGCTTGGTCCAGGTGCGCCCGGTCCGGGACACCGCGGACAGGATGTCGCCCTCGCGCACCGGGCGGTGGAAGTCGTACCGCTGCTCGGCGTGCAGGCCCCCTTGCGCGACGCTGTCCGGGACGCCCGTGTCCGACGATCCGGAGCCCATCCACGGCACATCCGGGCGGGGGCGCACCGCGCTGTCCGGGTCGAAGTGCTCGGCCGCCCACACGAAGGTCGGCGGGGCCACCGCGGGCGTTCCCGTCAGGGCCCCGTGGTACGCCGGGTTCGGGTCGCCGATCGCCCGGGCGAACATCATGATGTGGCCTCCCTCGACGGGGAATCGTGCCACCGCCATCTATGCATCTCCTCAGTTCTGGAACGAGTCAGGTCAGGTTGCGGGAAACCGCGGCGTCGCGCGGCGGTTCGAGATCCGCCATCCGCCGGCCGTACGGACGAAGTCGTCGAGGTAGTAGCCGCTGCGGCCGCGCCCGTCGGCGTCGACCACCAACCACTTGCTGCGAACGCGAACGGTGCGCCCGCCGTCCCGCACGGCCAGCACGACGGGATTCGTCAGGTGGTGCGCGATCGCGCGCCGCCGCATGCCCGCCGCGAACGCGGCCGCCGCCTCGTCGATACCGGTCATGTGCGCGCTGCCGATCGGGGTGTGGTCGATGACCGCACCGTCGGTGAACACCTCGGTCAGAGCGTCCCAGGCGCCGTCGTCGATGACCTGCGCGTAGCGCGACAGCACCTCGTGGATGGCGAGCAGCACCTCCGGCTCGGCGCCCGCCTTGCCTGCGGTGCCCGCCGCGCTTCCGGCGCTTGTCTCGCTTCCGGCGCCTGTCTCGCTTCCGGCGGGCCCTGGATCCGGTCCGCCCCACGCGGTGCCGAACTCCGCCGACCGCACCAGCTGCCCGGTGAACGTCGCCGGGGTCTGCCGCGCGAGCCAGGCGATGGCCGGCGCCACGACCGACGGGGGCCGCATCGTCGCGACGTAGTCCTCGCGCAGGCCGAGCGCGCGTGACCCGTCGGTCAGGATGCCGGCCGGATAGAGCACGTTCACGGCGATGTTGCGGGAAGCCAGGTAGCCGGCGGCGTTCAGCGCCCACCGGTCGAGCGCGGCCTTGGCGGCGCCGTACAGCGGTAACGTCCGGGCGGTCTCGTGCTGCAGCGACTCGAGCGTGCCCGCGCTCGAGCTCAGGCATACGATGCTGCCGCCGCCGGAGGCGGCCATGAGTTCGGCGGCGGCCATGGTGCACATGAAGGCACCACGGACGTTGACACCCATGACCCGGTCGAAGTCGGCGACCGTGGTGGCGAAGAAGTCCAGCTTCGGGTAGATGCCGGCATTGTTGACCAGGACGTCGAGCCGGCCGCCTGCCGCGGCGATGGCGGCGAACAGCGCTGCCACCGACTGTTCGGACGACACGTCACACGCATGTGCGTGCCCGCGTCCGCCCGCCGCCGAGATCGCTCCGGCCACCTCCCGGGCGGCGTCGATGTCGACGTCGCCGACGTGCACGACGGCGCCTTTCGCGGCCATCAGCAGGGCGGCCTCCTTGCCGATTCCCCGCCCCGCGCCGGTGATGCAGACGACGGCGCCGGTCAGGTCGCGAGCCGCGGCGCCCATCACAGCTCCTGCCGGTTTTCCCAGTTGTTCTTCTCCGCCTGGTAGAACGAGATCATTTCGTGCGCGGCGGCCGCGTCCAGCGTCAGGTTCGCCTGCTGGACGAGGTGCCGGTTGGCGAGGCGCTTGGTCCAGGCCAGCGCGTGCGCCGGCCGCTTGAGCAGGGCAGCGACCAGCTCGTCGATCTTGCTGTCGAGCTGCTCCAGCGGGAGCGCGTAGTTGATCAGACGGCGGTCGGCGAGTTCGCGGCCGGTCACGACCGGCGAGAGCATCAGGTACTCCTTGGCCAGTGGCGGCGCCATGTAGAGCGGGACGTAGACCATCCCGCCGTCGCCGGGGGCGACCCCGTACCGCGGGCCGTAGGGCTCGACCCCGCCCTCGCCGAGGGAGAGGTGGACCTCGGCGATGCGGGCGTCCTCGGCGGCCACGACGATGTCGCAGCCGTACATGATCGCCTGCCCGAACGAGAAGCAGTCACCGTTGACCCGGGCGATGACGGGCTTCTCGAGCGCGAGCAGCGCCTCATGGGTGCGGGTGATCCCCATGAAGGCCCGCCACATGCCGTGCGGGTCGTCGATGTAATGGTTGTGGTGACGGGTGGAGATCACCTCGGTCTTGTTCCCGACGCAGAACGTCCCGTCGCGCAGGCCGGTGAGCACGATGACCCGCACGTCGTCCGCGCTGCGGATGTCGCTGAAGAACTTTCCCATCTCCCAGTGGATGTCCGCGTGCGACGGTTTTGGTTCGTCATAGGGCCGGATCTTCACCGTGAGGCGCGGCCCGTCCTGCTCGAAAACCAGTGAGGGAAAAGCGTTCTCGTCCAGCTGCATGAGGTCCTCCATCCGCTCGTGCACTGCGCGCGCTCGATCGTGCACGACCGGAGTTACTCTGCCCGCGGGACCGGGCCTGGGACGGCGGGTAACGAGGCCAGTAATGCCTGGTCACCCGCGCGGATCCTCAGGTGCCGCGCAGTTCGCGGACCAGTTGCCTGGTCGCGGGCGCGGGCTCGACGCCGAGCTCGGCCAGGGCCGCGGTCAGCCGCTGGAACTCGGCCAGCACGGCATGCGGCGAACCCAGGGCCGCCTCGACCCGCATGCGGACACAGTATGCGGACTCGCAGAACGGGTCCCGGTTGATGGCGAACGACGCGGCCTGCCGGGCGCGTTCGTGCAGGCCCAGGGCCAGTGCCGTCTGGGCCGCCTTGAGCGCGGCGTCGACGACCTTCACCTCGAGCTCGTGGCGGCGCTCCTCGGCCCACTCCAGTTCGCTCTCCGGCAGATACGGGCCCTCGACGATGGCCAGGGTCTGCTCCAGGTGCTCCAGGCGCTCCACGCCCTGCATCCCGTAGGCGTCGTTGAGCATCCGCTCGAACCGGAGGTCGGTGCTGTCCACGTGCAGGTCGTCGGCCCAGCGCACGTGCCCCAGCGCGGAGCGGGCGAGGTTCACCCCGGTCGCCTGCCGCAGCTTGTACACCACCTGGCGGAAGTAGTTGCCGCCCCTGCGCGGATCGGCGTCGGGGAACAGCTTCTCCTGCAACCGGTGCCGCTCCACGCCGTCCGGGTGCAGGGTGAGGAATGCGGCCAGCTCCAGCACCTTCATGCGGCGCGAGCAGCGGGGCACGCCGTCGACGATCAGGTCGGGCACCGGCCCGTGCGTGTGGACGTCGACGATGACCAGGCGCTCCGAGGGCGCCGACGGTGGCCGTTTGCGCTGCTCGGGCGGGCGCTGACCGACCAGCTGGCGCCAGCGCGTCCCGCTGGTGTCGCTCTCGATCTGCCGCCGCAGCACCCCGGGCACGTCGTCGAGCGCACGCTTGAGGATGAACAGGCAGTCCATGGCGCGCGTCGTCTCGTAGGCCAGGTCGATGGCGGACCTCGCCGCGTCGGCCTGGCCGAGCCGGGCCTCCGCCTCGGCGAGATACGCCGCGGCGAACGGCAGCATCAACGAGCGGCCGGCGGTCTGCATCCCGGCGGTCGCGGCCCGCAGCACCCGCGCGGCGTCCTCGGGCCGGTCGATGCGCAGGTATGCCAGGCCCTGGAAGGTCTGGCCCCACTCGACGTAACAGCGGTTGCCGCTGGCGGCCGACCGGCTGATCGCGTCGGCCAGCGACATGCGCGCGTCGTCGACCCGGCCCAGCGCCAGCTGCAGCGCGCCGACGACCACCTCGAAGCACGGCTCCCAGCCGAAGCGCGTCTTGCGGCTGTGCTCGGCCGCGGCCTCGGCGGCGACCAGCGCCTCCTCCGGGTGCCCCTCGGCCCACAGCAGCCAGGCCTCGTGGAAGAACCACAGGTCGGTGTGTGAGCCGGACTTGATGGCCTCGGGGACCTCGTCGAGCAGTTCCCGGGCGTGGGTCAGCTCGCCCCGCCAGATCAGCGCCAGCACCGGGTGCGGTGAACGGTAGAACGATCGCGGCGGCCAGTCGTCGTCGTGGGGGAGCAGCCGCAGCAGCTGGTCCAGCCGGCCCTGGACGAGCAGCCCCCACGTGTACACGCGCTCGCTGTCCACCCAGTCGGTGCCGGGCGGCGGGGCCACCGCCTGCCGGCCGGCCACCGCCTCCAGCTCGTAACGTACCGCGTCGGCCCGGTAGTCGCCCTCGTAGTTGCGGATCAGCTCGAGGGCGTCGGCCGGCCGCCACTGCATGGTGTAGCCGATGAAGGCCACCACCCCGGGGTCGGCCTTGGCCACCTCCTCCAGGGTCCCCTGCTGGTGCAGCCGGTCGATGAGCGCCTGCGCCTCCGGGATGCGGCGGACGCCGTAGAGGGCGCGGATGGCCGCGCCGTTGAGGATCGGCCGGGCCTCGACCGCCTCCGAGCCGAAGGCGTCGATCCAGCGCAGCAGCACGCGCCAGTCCGCGCGGGCGGACAGTGTCGCGACGGCCCGCTCGGCGGCGTTGGCGGCGCTCTCCAGCTCGCCCGCCTCGAGAAAGGTCTCGACCGCTTCCTCGCACATGTCGAGCTCGTCGAGCAGCCGCGCGTAACGGCTCTGCAGCGTGGGCAGCTCGCCGGGCAGCCGCACCTGCAGCTGCTCGCGGAGGAACTGGCGGAACCGCGGGTGGTACACGAGCGCCCGGTCGACCTTGGTCGCCGGCAGGTGCCGCGAGCCCAGCGAGTGCCACAGCGCGTAACCCTGCTCGCCGCACAGGGCCACCGCGGCCCGGGCGGTGACGGTCGCCGGGACCGAGGTGCGCAGCAGGAACTCCTGCTCCGCTTCCGGCAGGCGGGCCAGAATCTCGCGGCTGACGAAGCCGGCCAGCGAGTCCGGTCCGTTCTCCGGCTGCAGCCCGGGCATGATGTCGAAGGCGACGGCGGCGATCCAGCCCTTCGTGACCTCCATGAGCGGGGCCGGATCGCGGTCGCCCTGGCCGTTGGAGGTCAGCAGCGTGCGCGCCTCGGTGAGGTTCAGGGCCAGGTCGTCGCCGCTCACCCGGGCGATGCGTCCCTGCAGCATCATCCGGCCGATCGGGCCGTCGAGATCGTCGCGGCTCATGATGATGGTGCGCACGCCGGCCGGCAGGTAGTCCAGGAACACGCCCAGGACGGTGAGTGACTCGTCGGCCGACACCAGCCACTCGCAGTCGTCCAGCACGAGCAGCAGGGACTGGTCGGCGATGCTCTCGGCCAGCATCGCCGCCACCTCGGCGGCCGGAAACCCCGACTCCAGCCAGGTCTCGACCATGATCGGGGCCTCGGGGTTGACCACTGCGAGCGCCTCGGCGAGGTAGGTCACCAAACGTGAGGGGCTGCGGTCGCCGGCGTCCACCGTGACCCAGGCCAGCGGCCAGCCGTGCTGTGCCGCGAACATTCGTGTCTGCACCGTTTTTCCGGAGCCAGCGGCGGCGAAGACGGCGATCGTCTCGTAATCGTCCAGGAGTCCGGTCAGGTGCCTGTCCAGCCTCGGCCTGGCGATCGTCCCGCGTGGCAGCCCCGGAGGTAACACCTTGTGACTCAGGATCATATCGGTCTCAGTTCACCTCGGCGTAACATCCGTGGCTCGCATACTGCCTCAGGACTTTGCGGATTCGGAACCCCCTACCTGGACTTTTTCTCCCGTGTGCCAAGTCGTGACCTTGAACTGGCATCCCATCAGCTGGACATGTCGTCCCGGATCGATGCCGGGTCGGCCGGCGCGTACCGGCCGGGGTCCATAACGGTGGCGGTAACGCGGGCCGGTTGAACTGGTCGGCACAGATCGGATCAGCCGCGAACGGAGACCAGTCTTGTACTACTACTTCGCCGACAATTACACGTGGTCGTCGGCCTTCAACCTGGCCCTCATGTCAGGCGGGTCGCTGGGCGAGATGAACCGCTGGCTGGCGCCGCTGCGCGACGGCGAGCCCGATCCCGAGGTGTGGGCCAAGGCCTGGACCGGAATGGCCGAGCAGCAGGAGGCCCAGGCGGCCGAGGACCTCGCCAACGGCCTGCGCCGCAGTGCGGGCGCGCGCTACCTGCGCGCCTCGGTGTACCACCACAGCGGCGAGCGGCAGATCGCCCCGGGGCCGGAGAAGTCGGCCAGCTACCAGGCCTCGCTGGACGCGTTCGCCAAGGCGGCCGAGTTGATGCCGCTGAACGTCGAGCGGATCGAGGTCCCCTCGCCCGACGGTATCCTGCCCGGGTACCTGATCCCGGCGAAGACCGAGCAGCCGGCGCCGGTGGTCATCTTCTACGGCGGCTTCGACGTGACCAAGGAACTGCTCTACTGCTTCGTCGAGGAGGAGTTCGTCAAGCGCGGCATCACCTGCCTGGTGATGGACAGCCCGGGGGTCGGTGAGCCGCTGCGCCTGCGCAACGTGGCCTCGCGCCCGGACTACGAGGTCCCGACCGGCGCGGTCATCGACTA
Organism: Dactylosporangium sp. NPDC050688; assembly: GCF_040654515.1. Lineage (NCBI taxonomy): Bacteria > Bacillati > Actinomycetota > Actinomycetes > Micromonosporales > Micromonosporaceae > Dactylosporangium > Dactylosporangium sp. NPDC050688. The sequence goes on along the minus strand of NZ_JBFAIC010000006.1, from coordinate 98,484 downwards.
CCTGGAGACCCGTGCGGACGTGGATGCCGACCGCATCGGCGTCATGGGCATCAGCCTCGGCGGCTACTACGCCCCGCGGTCGGCGATCTACGAGCCGCGGATCAAGGCCTGCGTGGCCTGGGGCGGCATTTGGGACTGGGGCGCCACCTGGGAGAAGCGCTGGGGCACCCGTTCGAAGACCGTGTCCGTGCCGTGGTTCCAGCTGCCGTGGGTGATGGGCACCGACACCATGGAGGCCGGTCTCGAGCGGGTCAAGCAGTGGACCCTGGTGGACCACCTGCCGAAGATGACCCAGCCGTTCCTGATGCTGCACGGCGAGAACGACCGGCAGGTGGCGGTCGAGGACGCCCGGAAGGCGTTCGCCGCGGCCGGCTCGAAGGACAAGACCCTGCGCATCTTCACCGTCGCCGAGGGCGGTGCCGAGCACTGCCAGACCGACGAGCCCGACCCGGCGCGGCAGCTGATCGCGGACTGGTTCGGGCAGCGCCTGGGCACGCTCCCACCGGCCTGACCCTTCGGTATCCATTGTCATGACAGGGAGACGGGCATGACTGAGGTTGAGAATCTCGCTCCGGTAACCATTGACGACGTGCATGCCCTGTGCGACCGGTACCGGACGTGGGGCAAGTGGGGTCCCGACGATGAGCTCGGCACGCTGAACTACATCGAGCCCGAGATGATTACCGCCGCGGCGAAGCTGGTGAAGCAGGGCCGGGTCATCTCCTGTGCCCTGCCGTACGACGGCAACGGTCCGCAGAACGGCTGGGGCGGGCGGGTCAACCCGCTGCACTTCATGCTCCAGGACGGCGGGGACGCGGTCATCGGTGCGCAGGACCACATGGCCAAGCTGCGCTACGCCGACGACGCCATCTACATGCCGCTGCAGTGCGGCACGCAGTGGGACGCGCTGTCGCACGTCTTTTACGACGGCAAGATGTACAACGGCTACGGGATCGAGACGGTTTCCAGCACCGGCGCCAGCAAGAACTCGATCGACAAGACGACCGAGAAGGTGGTCGGGCGGGGCGTCCTGCTCGACATCCCCCGCCATCGCGGCGTCCCGTGGCTCGAGCCGGGGCAGGGTATCGGCAGCGCCGAACTGGCGGCCTGCGCCGCCGCGCAGGGCGTCACCGTCGGCCGGGGCGACTTCGTGCTCATCCGCACCGGGCACATCGCCCAGTGCCGCGACCGTGGCTCGTGGGGCACCTACGCCGCGGGGGACGCCCCCGGGCTGGCGCTCGACTCGGCGCACTGGATCTGCGGCAACGAGGTGGCCGGCATCGCGACCGACACCTGGGGCATGGAGGTGCGCCCCAACGAGCTCACCGACATCTTCCAGCCGGTGCACATCGTGCTGCTGGTCAACGCCGGCCTGCTGATCGGGGAGATCTTCGACCTGGAGAAGCTGGCCCAGGACTGCGCGGACGACGGTGTGTACGAGTTCATGTTCGTGGCCGGGCCCCTGCCGTTCACCAAGGCGGTCGGCTCGCCGCTGAACCCGCTGGCGATCAAATGACCCGGTACGCAGCACCCGGAATGGATGGCGGTGGCCGTGAACATCGATGAGCTGAACCGGCTGCCGGTCGCGTGGGAGCCGGACCCGGCCGATTTCGCCGGCACGCCGCTGGGCGTGATGGCGGCCCGGCACGGCCTGACGACCTTCGACGAGGTGGCCCGGCGCGCGGCCGAGGACCCGGAGTGGTTCTGGGCCGCGGCCGCGGACGACGTCGGGCTGCGCTGGCTGCGGCCGTACGAGCAGGTGCTCGACCTGTCGGACGGCCCCCAGTTCCCGCACTTCTTCAAGGGCGGCGGGCTCAACTGGGCCGACTACGCGATCGACCGCTGGATCGAGCAGGGTCGCGCCGACGACGAGGCCATCGTCTGGGAGGGTGACGACGGCTCCGTCCGCACCGTCACCTACGGCGAGTTGAAGGCGCAGATCGACCTGGCGGCGGGCGCGTTCGTCGCGCGCGGCGTCGGGGTCGGCGACGTGGTCGCGCTGTACCTGCCGATGGTGCCGGAGGCGGTCGTGGTGATGCTGGCCGCGGCGAAGATCGGCGCCATCGTCGCGCCGTTCTTCAGCGGGTTCGGCCCGACGCCGGTACGGGAGCGGCTGCTGGACTCCGGTGCCAAGCTGATGGTCACCGCGGACGGGTTCGAACGCCGCGGCAAGCTGGTGCCGCTCAAGGAGACCGCCGACGAGGCCGCCGCCGACGCACCGGCCCTGCGGACCGTGCTGGTGGTACGCCGGCTGGGGCGCGACATCCCGCTCGTCGCCGAGCGCGACGAATGGTGGGACGAGGCCCTCGCCGCCGCCGAGCCGGTGACCCAGGCGCCGATTTTCGACGCCGAGACCCCGTGCATCCTGCTCTACTCGTCGGGCAGCACGGGACGGCCCAAGGGCTGCCTGCACACCCACTCCGGGCTGCCGTTCAAGTTCGCCCAGGAGGCCCGGCACGGGTACGGCATGCAGCCCGGTGAGCGCCTGATGTGGCTCACCGACATGGGCTGGGTGATGGGCGCCTACGTGGTGTCGGCGGTGTTCAACAACGGCGCCACCGCGGTGCTGTTCGAGGGCACCGCCGACTATCCGACCCCGGACCGGCTGTGGTCGGTCGTCGAACGGCACCGGGTGACCGTGCTCGGCATCGCGCCGACCGTGGTCCGGATCCTCGCCGGGCTGGGCGACCAGTGGCCCGATGCGCACGATCTGCCCGATCTGCGGGTCATCGCCAGCACCGGCGAGCCGTGGAACGTCGAGCCGTGGTGGTGGTGCTTCAAGCACGTGGGCAAGGGCCGGCTGCCGTTGGTGAACATGAGCGGTGGCACCGAATGCGGCGCGTCCATCGTCAGCGGCACCGTGCACCGGCCGATCAAGCCGGCCGGGTTCTCCGGGCCCACCCTGGGCATGGCGGCCGACGTGCTGGACGCCGGCGGCAACTCGCTGCGGGGCTCCGTGGGTGAGCTGGTGGTGCGTGGCCCGTGGCCGGGCATGACCAAGGGGCTGTGGGACGGGCCGGAGCGGTACCTGAGCACGTACTGGTCCCGCTTCCCCGGCAGCTGGCTGCAGGGCGACTTCGCCTACGTCGACGCTGACGGGCACTGGTTCCTGCTCGGCCGCTCCGACGACACCATCATGCTGGCCGGCAAGCGGGTCGGCCCGGCCGAGATCGAGTCGCTGCTGGTCGACGACCCGGCGGTGGTCGAGGCGGCGGCGGTCGGGATCCCGGACGAGTCCAAGGGTGAGGCGCTGGTCTGCTTCGTCGTGCTCATGGACGGCGCCGACCCGTCGGTGGTGCTGCCCCGCCTGACGGAGTCGATCGTCGCCCGCGAGGGCAAGGCGACCCGGCCCAAGGCGGTGCACGCGGTGACCGGGCTGCCCAAGACCCGCAACGGCAAGGTGCTGCGGCGGGTGGCCCGGGCGGCGTACATCGGCGCCGAGCTCGGCGACATCACCGCGTTGGAGAGCCCGGAGCCGCTGGCTGACTTCCCCCGCCAGCCGGCCTGACGATCCGACGGGAAAGGGCGCGGCGCCAGGTTGCTGGCGCCGCGCCCTTCTCTGCTGGGTTGGCCTTCAGGAACCGAGCGCCGCGCGCTTCTCGGCAACGATGTCGGCCAGCGCCGCCTCGAGCGTCCACTGCGGGGTGAAGCCGTAGTCCTTGCGGAACTGCGAGTCGTCGAAGTTCATCGGCCACCGGTGGCCGGCGTCGCCGACCTCGATGCTCGCCCCCGGGATGAGGGTCCGGGCGATGTCCACCATGTCGCCGATGCTGCGGTAGTCGCCGCGCACGTGGTAGACCGGGCTCGTCGGCGCGGGACCCTGACTGGCCCGGACGAACGCGTCGGCCGTGTCATGGATGTAGACGAGGTTCATCATCGAGTCGGCCCCGTAGGCGGTCCGGCCGGGCTGGCCGGCCAGCGGCTTGGTGATGACCTCGTCGACCAGCCGGCGGGCGACTCCGATCAGGCAGGCGGCCCCGTAGGCCAGGCCGATCCGGATCGAGGTGTTCACCACGCCCAGGGTGCGCCAGTAGTACTCACCCATGGTCTCGCCGAAGATCTTGCTGCCCTCGTACACGTCGCCGGCGCGGACCCGGGCGGACTCGGTGAGCGGCACCGCCGGGTCGATGTCGGCCGGGTTGAACAGGGCCGCGCTGCTGGCCAGCACCGTGCGTTCGACGTCGAACAGCCGGGCCGCCTCCAGGACGTTGTATGTGCCCACGATGTTCGACTGGATGCACTGACCCCGCTGGGCGGCCGACCGGTCGTGCAGCTCGGCCGCCAGGTGGATGATCCGGTCGACCTTGTGCGTGGCCAGCAGGTCGGCGATCAACGAGAAGTCGGTGACGTCACCCTCGACGAACGTCAGCGCGCCGGTGCCCGAGGCGCGGGGTGCCGCCGCCCACCCGGGCCGGCGGTCGAGCGCGACGACCCGGTGCTCCTGGTCCAGCAGCTGGTCGACCACGTACGAGCCGATGAAGCCGGTCGCGCCGGTCACCAGATAGGTCATCGCATGCTCTCCTTGCATCGTTTTGGTGTGGCTCGGGCGCTCCGCGCCGGTCTGCCCAGGTGTGGCGGGCTGGTCGGCTCAGGTGTAGATCGGGCGGTAGCCGCCGTCGACCTGCAGTACCGTGCCGGTGACGGAGCGTGCGCTGTCGGAGGCGAGGTAGGCGAAGGCGGCCGCCGTCTCGGCCGGATCGATCATCCGGCCCAGCGACATCCGGGAGCCGTAGTGCTGGTCCAGGCTGTCGTCGCCGGCGATGTCGTCGGGGAAGATGCCGGTGCGGGTCGGGCCGGGCAGCACGGCGTTGGCCCGGATCCCGTCGCGGCCGTACCCGATCGCCAGCGACCGGGTCAGGTGCACCACCGCGGCCTTGGCCATGCCGTACGCCGGGAACCCGGGGGTGGGCCAGAGCGCGGCCGTCGAGGCGGTGTTGAGGATGACCCCGCGTTTCTGCGGGCGCATCACGGCCAGGGCCGACCGGCAGCCGTACCAGACCCCGGCCACGCACACCTGCCACAGCCGCTCCAGCGCCTCGTCCGCGCCGTCCTCGTGCATCTCGCCGCCGGCCACGATGCCCGCGTTGTTGACCGCGATGTCGCACCGGCCGAACCGGGTCATCGCCACCGCGAACGCCTCCGTCACCTGCTCGGCCCGGCTCACGTCGGTGCGCTGGAACACCACCGTGCGGCCGGTCGGGTCGATCTGCGCGGCGACCTCGGCCGCCGCCTCGGTGACGTCGGCCAGCACGACCGACGCGCCGTCGGCCACGAAGCGCTCCACGACGGCCCGGCCGATGCCTGACCCGCCCCCGGTCACCACGGCCACCTGGCCGCCCAGCGGGGCGGTCATGACGCGGCCCGCAGGTGAGCGTCGAAGAACGCGACGGCCGTCTCCGTGGTGCTGTCGACCTGGGGACCCAGCGGCCCGCCGTGCCCCCCGTCGGGCAGCAGCCGCAGCAGCTTGGGTTCGCCGGCTCGCTCGTACATGGCGACGGAGTGCTCAGCGGGGATGATCGTGTCGTCGGTCGGGGTGATGAGGCACAGCGCGCGAGGGGCGATCGCCGCGACCACCCGCTCGGGCGAGAAGTCCAGCGCCAGTTGGGCGTTCTCCAAGGGATAACCCTCCGGGTAGGTTTCGGCGATCAGCGCCGCCTCGGCGTCGGCGGCCGGGCCGGGCGCGACGGGCATGAGCACCGAGAGGTCGACCCGTTCGCCGGGCCCGCTGCGCCGCGCGGCCTCGTCGCGGGCCAGCCGGTCGACCAGCTCGGGCCAGCCGGCCGGGCCGTGCAGGCCCGACAGCCAGCGCTGCCCGTCGCCGAGCGCGACGATCCCGATGCAGGCCTTGAGCCGCTCGTCGGCGGCGGCCGCGGCCACCGCGATGCCGCCGCCGAAGCTGGCGCCGACCACGCCGAGCGCCGACGGGTCGATCTCGGGAAGGCCGGCGAGGTACGTGGCCGCGTTCGACACGTCGCGCACCTGCTCAGCGGGGTCGCAGCGCAGCCGTGCGCCCTCGCTGCCGCCGAAGCCGCGGTGGTCGATGGCCAGGACGGCGTAGCCCCGCTGCGCGAGGCGGGCGGCGAACGGCAGCACCCGGAAGTTCACCGCGCCGCTCCAGCCGTGGCTGGCCACCAGCGCGGGCAGCGGGCCCGGACGCTCCTTGGGCTCGACCAGGACCCCCCGCAGGCGCAGGCCGTCGCTGTCGAAGTGCACGACCTCGGCGATCACCTCCGGCCCGCCGGACAGGTCGAGCCGGATCTCGTTGTCGGCTGGCACGATCATCGTGGCCGGGCTCCAGTTCGTCTGTGTCGGTGCTTGTCATAGCCACGTAACGCGGCCCCCCATTACCTGCCGCGTTACGTCGTCGCCGGTCGCGCCCGGGTGCGCCAGGGCCGCTGTACTGGCCGGCGGAGAAGGGAGGCCGACATGGCCAACGGACCGCTGCCGATCGAGGCGGACGAAGTGCACACCTACCTGTCGTCCCGCAAGAGCCTGCAGCTGGCCACGCTGAACCCGGATGGTTCCCCGCACCTGGCGACGATGTGGTTCGGGCTGCTGGGCCGCGACATCGTGATGTGGACCCAGCGGACGTCGGTGAAGGCGCGCAACCTCCGGCACGACCCGCGGGTGGCCTGCCTCGTCGAGTCCGGTGACGACTACGCCAGCCTGAAGGGGCTGACCGTGTCAGGCCGGGCGGAGCTGGTCGAGGACGACGACAGCCTGCTGCGCATCGGCGCCGTGCTGGTGCCGCGGAACTACCCGCCGGAAGACCGGCCCGACTACCGGCAGATGGCGCTGTCGGGGGCGCGGGTCGGCATCATCGTGCACGCCGACCGCCAGGCGAGCTGGGACTTCGCCCGGACGGCCCGGCGCTGAGCCCCGAGGCCCCGGGGTCCTTGCCGGATACGTGTGCACCGCGTTACTGACAGCGTTAGGCAGCGCCGGTAACCATCCTGTGTACGGCCGCCCGGTCAGGCTCGCGCATGATCGGTCCAACGCCCCGTGTGCCGGGGCGGCAGCAGACGCAGATGGCGCGAGGAGTGGCGATGCAGGGCGTGTCGGCGATTGAGCGGGTCGGCTTCGGCAGCGGCACGATGATCGCGCAAGGGTACGGCGCGGTGGACCTGGAGTCCGCCCGGGGGGCGGTCGACGCGGCGTACGGGGCCGGGGTGCGCTTCTTCGACACCGCGCACTTCTACGGCTCGGGCCAGTCCGAGGCGATCGTCGGCGAGATGCTGCAGGGCCGGCGGGACCAGGTCCGGCTCTGCACCAAGGGCGGTGTGCGCTACACCGACCCGAGTGACCTGCTGAGCCTGGTCTGCGACTCGTCCTACGACGGGCTGCGCCGGTTCATGGAGCAGTCCCTGGCCCGGCTGCGCACCGACTACGTCGACGTGTACCTGTTGCACCAGTTCGACCCCGCGCTGAGCCCGGAGCAGCAGATGGAGAACCTGCAGCGGCTCAAGGACGACGGACTGGTCCGCGACGTCGGCTTCTGCAACTTCGGCGCCGAGGCGAGCCGGCGGGCGCTGGCCACCGGCATCCCCACCGCCGTCGAGTACAGCTTCAGCCTGCTCGACCACCGGTACCTGAACGAGCTCACCGACGCCGGCCGGCGGGGCGGCCTCCGGATCACCTACGGCTCGTACGTGCACGGGCTGCTGGCCGAGAACTTCAGCGAGGACCACGACTTCGGCCCCGACGACTGGCGCGGCCGGAGCCGGCGCGAGGGGCGCTCCGGCACCTCGGGCAACGTCTTCTTCGCCGGTGCGGCTTTTGCGGCCAACGTCGCGATTGCCCGGCAGTTGCGCGGGCTGGCCGAACCCCTGGGCCTGTCGCTGGCAGCCTTCGTGCTGGCCGTCACCGTCCGGCAACCGCACTCGGACATCGCCCTGTTCGGCTGCCGCAACGCGGCAGAGGTGCACGACGGTCTGCGCGGCCTCTCCGTCCCGCTGCCGGACGACCTGCTCGCGCAGGTCGACGAGATCCTGGCCGGCGCGGACCGCCCGACCGAGAACCGGCTCGGGCTCGCCTGACTGTCGCATGTGGACGGCCTGGACCCTTCGGGCCGCTGCCATCGGCGTTAGCAGACCAACGTAACGGCCCTGTTAACACGGCTCACCGAGTATCTGACCTGCCGGCGCCCTTCGCCGTCGTCCCAAGAAGGCTCCGCGGTGGAGCCGATGATACAGAGCCTATGTTTCAAGGGGGTCAGATGCGCAAAAGTCGTTTCGGCATCATCCTGTGCGCGGGACTGCTGATGGCGGGTTGCTCCACCGAGGGCAACGACCAGGGATCCGGCTCAGGCGGGCTCCCGGCGGAGATTGAGATCGGTGTACCGCTGGACCTCAGCGGCGCGGTCGGTGTCGCGAGCGTCGGCACCAGCGAGCGGGACGGGGTCCGGCTGGCGGCCAAGGAGATCAACGACACCGGGTTCCTCGGTGCCACGAAGATCAAGCTGGTCGAGGTCGACACCAAGGCCGACAAGCAGGAGGCCGTGGCGGCGACGCTGAAGATGATCGGCCAGGACGTCGACGCGATCGTCGGCTTCACGCTCACCGCGTCCTTCCTGGCCGCCGGCGGGCAGCTGCAGCAGGCCGGCGTGCCGACGATGGCGGTGGGGCTCTCCGCGGCCGGTGTCACCGAGGTCGGTGACTACATCTTCCGGCTCTACCCGGACATGGCCAACGTGATGCCCCCGGCCGACAAGGAGTTCGCCGAGGCGTTCGGCGACATCAAGACCGCGGCGTACATGTACCAGAGCGACTCCGAGGCCGCCAAGATCGTCATGTCGAAGCGCCGGGCGGTGCTGGAGGGCATGGGCATCAAGACGGTCGCCGAGGAGACCTTCGTCGGCACCGACACCGACGTCCGGGCGCAGCTCACCAAGGTCAAGAACGCCAACCCCGACGCCATCGTGACCATGCCGCTGCCCGGCATGATCAACCCGCTGTACCTGCAGCTCGACGAGATCGGCTTCACCGGCCGGGTGCTGGCCGCGCCCGACTACAGCGACGCCAACCTGCAGGCGGCCGGCAAGGCCATGCGCTGCTTCGTGTACGTCAGCGCGTGGAACGGTGCCAGCACGGTCGGCAACAACCAGCACTTCCTGGACTACTGGAAGGCCAACGGCGAGGCGCGCTCGGCCACCGTGTTCGAGGCGGCCGGCTATGCGTCGATGTGGTCGGTGGCACACGGCTTCAAGACGGCGAACACGACCAACAAGAAGGCGGTTCGCGACGCGATCGCCGGCCTGAAGGACATCGACTCGCCGTTCGGCAAGATCGGCTTCACCGAGAACCGGGCGGCCAGCGTCAAGGGCACCAAGCTGCAGATTCTCGACAGCAAGATCACCATCTACGATGCCAAGACGGCGCCTGGCTGCAAGCGCTAGCGCCGGTCGGGCGGACCGGCCACATCGCGAAATTCCACCAGGCCCCGGACCGGTGCACGCCGGACCATCCGCGGCCGGGCTGCGAGCCACCGCTGACCGCGTTCCTGCAGCCCCCGGCGAACAGTGCCTGACGCCGTTCACCGCACCCGGCCGATCGAGTGTCAGTCCACTGTGCACCGTCTGAGTCGCGATCGCCGCCCAGGCCCGCCACGTCGCTGGTGTCCCCTGGGCGGCGTCGTCACCGCTTGAGCCACGAGAGGACAGGCCGCATGAGTCTCGGCATCGCGCATCTGGTGCACGCCAACGTCGTCTGCTCCGACTTCGACCGATCGTATGACTTCTACACCCGCCTGCTCGGCGGCCGGGTGCTCGGTGCGCCGTTCGAGTTCGACGCCGGCGCGGACTTCATGTCGATCCTCGGGGTCACCGGCCCGACCCGGTGCAAGGCCGCGCTGCTCACCTGGAGTGACGACGATCGAGCCACCTACGTCGATCTGCTGCACTTCGCCGGGGGCGGGGCGGCCGCCCCGCGGACACCCACCAACGCCGGGCTGGCCCGGCTGGCCTTCCGGGTCCGGGACATCGCCGAGACCCTGGCCTTCATCGAGGAGCACCGGATCCCGCTGGTCGGCGGGCCGGTCACGCTCACGCCCCTGCGCGGCCGGGTCCGTCCCGTGCTCGCGATCCGCGACCCGGACGGGACGCTGATCAACCTCATGCAGTTTCCGGAACTCACCGAACAGCCGTAACGCCCATGTTAACGGCGGGGGAGCGATGCTGTCGCCCCCGTAACGCCAGCGACGCCGGCCGGACTGACCCGCAGAACCTGGCCATAAGGAGACAGGAGATGGTGTGCAGCAAACCATCAACGGCCTAGCCGTCGGCAGCACGTACGCACTGCTCGGGGTCGGCGTCACCCTGGTGTGGGGGGTGCTCGGTATCCTGACCTTCGCCCACGCGCAGATCTTGACCTGGGGTACCTTCGGCGCACTGCTGGCGCTGCACATGGGGCTGCCGGCGCCGCTGGCGGTGCTGGTCGGCATGGTCGCGGCCGGCGTGCTGTCGACCGTCGTCGACCTCGCCGTCCTCGCCCCGCTGCGCAAACGCAACGCGCCGGAGTTCTCATACGTGGTCGCCACCATCGGCGCCGGGCTGATCCTGGTGACCGTGCTGCGCTGGCGGACCGACGCGCAGATCGAGAACTTCCCGCGCGAGGGGTTCCCGGTCGGCGCCCTCCAGTTCGCCGGCCAGAACGTGCCGCGGCTGCAGATCGTGATGCTGCTACTCGCCGTCGTGGCCATGGTCGGACTGGGCTACTGGCTCAACCGCACCAGCTCCGGCCGTTCGGTGCGGGCGGTGGCCTACAACCGCGAGACGGCCGAACTGCTCGGCGTGAACAGCCAACTGGTCTATTCCATCTGCTTCTTCGTGGCCGGAGGGCTGGCCGCGGTGTCGGGCATCTTCGTGGCGGTGTCGACCGCACAGGTCTCGTACTCCTCGGGCGACGGCCTGCTGCTGATCGCCTTCGCCGTCGTCATCCTCGGCGGCATGGGCTCGGTGCGGGGCGCGATCGTCGGCGGCCTGGTACTGGGGATCATCGAGGTCTACGCCACGGCCTACGTGTCGAGCGTGTTCCGGGAGATCGTCGCGTTCGCCACCATCCTGATAGTGCTGGTGGCCCGGCCGTCCGGCTTCTTCGGCAAGAAGGAGGCCACCCGTGTTTGACTGGATGAACCCGCTCCAGCACTTCCAGCTGGACACCGCACTGATCCTCACATTGCTGGTCGTGAGCGTGCACCTGACGTTCCGGGTCGGCATCTTCTCGCTGGCACCGCTGGGCTTCGCCGCGGTGGGCGGCTACACCGCCGCGCTGATCGCCACCAAGACCGACCAGCCGTTCCTCGTCGGCATGGTCGCGGCCCCGCTGCTGGCCGGCGCGATCGGGGCGCTGTTCGCCCCGCCGATCCTGCGGCTGCGCGGCATCTACATGGCCCTGGGCACCCTGGCCCTGTCACAGGCCATCCTCGTGCTGATCCGGATCAGCGACGCGACCAACGGCCCCAACGGCATCGCCGGCATCCCGGCCAAGGTGGACACCGAGTACCTGCTGGCGATCCTGCTGGTGACCTTCGTGCTGCTGCAGCTCAGCCACCGCTCCTACTTCGGCCGCGCGGCCAAGGCGGTCCGGCTGGACGAGCGCACCGCCGAGGGCCTGGGTATCAACCTGTTCCGGGTCCGGTTCGCCAGCTTCACCGTGGCCGCGGCGGTGGCCGGCCTGGCCGGTGCCCTGGAGGCCCACCGCACCACGGTGATCAGCCCCGGCCAGTACGGCTTCGGCGCCCTGATCATCGTGTTCACCTACGTGCTGCTCGGCGGCAACGGGCACTGGTCCGGACCGATCCTGGTGACCTGGGGCATGACGCTGCTGCGCGACAAGCTCGAGTTCGCCGGCTCCAACTGGGAGGAAATCATCTACGGCGCGCTGCTGGTCGTCATCATGCTGGTCGCACCGAACGGGCTGTCGGACCGCTCGCTCTACCGCAAGCCCCGGCGATGGTTGCGGTCACTGCGCAGCCGGCACAAACCGGACACCGCCGCCCCGGCGGCACCGGCCGAGGTGAGTTCCTGATGGCCGCGCTGCTGGAGCTGACCGGGGTCAGCAAGTCCTTCGGGGGCATGAAGGCGGTCGACAACGTGTCGTTCGCCGTGGCCGAAGGGTCGATCTGCGGGCTCATCGGGCCCAACGGTGCGGGCAAGACGACGGTGGTCAACCTCATCAGCGGCTACCTGCGCCCGACCGCCGGCAACATCCGCGTGGCCGGCACCGACGTGGTCGGCCTGCGCCCGCACCGGCTGGCCCACGTGGGCGTGGCCCGCACGTACCAGAACCTGCAGTTGTTCGACGAGAGCACCGTGCTGGAGAACGTCCTGATCGGCCGGCACATGGCCTTCCGGGGCAAGCGGTGGCAGCTGGGCCGCACGCGGCGGCGGGAAGAGATCGAGCAGCACGAGAAGGCCCGCCACCTGATCGAGCGGGTCGGGCTGTCCAATGTGGTCGACGTCGACGTGGCCGAGCTGTCCTACGGCATGCGGCGGCGGGTCGAGATCGCCCGGGCGATGGCGACCGAGCCCAAGCTGCTGCTGCTCGACGAGCCCACCGCCGGGATGACCCGGGCCGAGTCCGACGACGTCGGTGCGCTCATCCAGACCGTCAACGCCGAAGGCGTGACGGTGCTGCTCGTCGACCACAACGTGCGCCTGGTCACCGAGATCTGCCACCGGGTCGTCGTCCTGGACTGGGGTCAGGTGCTGACCGAGGACGGGCCGACCGAGGTGTGGCAGGACGACCGGGTCAAGGCGGCCTACCTCGGCACCAAGGAGCACAAGTTCGCCCACCTGGAGGCACCAGATGCTGGTCGTTGAGTCGCTGATCGCCCGGTACGGCGCGGTCGAGGCGCTGCACGGGGTGAGCCTCGAGGTCGGCGCCGGCGAGGCGGTCGCCATCGTCGGCCCCAACGGCGCCGGCAAGACCACCCTGATGCGCTCGATCTCGGGCCTGGTCCGGCTGGCGAGCGGATCGGTGAAGTTCGAGGGTCGCGAGATCGGCCGGACGGCGCCGTTCCGGGTGGCCAGGCTCGGGATCAGCCATGTACCGGAGGGCCGGGCGATCCTGTCCACCCTGTCGGTGAAGGACAACCTGCTCATGGGCGGCCACCGGCTGCCCAGGGCCGAGGTCGACGCCCGGCTGGCCGAGATGCTGGAGCTGTTCCCGTTCCTGGGCCGGCGGCTCGACTCGTTCGGCGGCGTGCTCTCCGGCGGTGAACAGCAGATGCTGGCGATCGCCCGCGGGCTGATGGCGCGGCCGCGGCTGCTCATGATCGACGAGCCCTCGATGGGGCTGGCGCCCCGCGTGGTCGGTGACGTGCTGGACGCGCTGCATCGCGTGGTCGCCACCGGGACGTCCGTGCTGATCGCCGAGCAGAACGCGGGCCTGGCCCTCGAGGTGGCCAGCCGGGCGTACGTGATGGTCGTCGGGGATGTCGTGGCGTCCGGCAAGAGCGCGGATCTCGAGGACAAACTCATCGAAACCTACCTGGCATGACCCGGCCGAGGCCCTGATGCGAATGTGGGTCGACACCAACGTCGACATCCCCCTCCGGGACGGCACCCGCCTCCGCGCGGACATCTACCGTGCCGCCGACAACCGGCCGCTGCCGGTGCTGGTGCACCAGCCGTACCAGAACCGGCGCTCCAAGGAGAGCCTGGCGTTGATGGTCAACCCGATCAACGCCTTCGACCGGGGCTACGCGACCGTCCTCGCCGACACCCGGGGCACCTGGGGCTCGGACGGGGAGTGGCAGCCCTTCCACGGCCAGGGCGAGGACGGCTACGACACCGTCGAGTGGTGCGCGGAGCAGCCGTGGTGCAACGGTGACGTCGGCGTGTACGGCAGTTCGGGCATGGGCGTCACCGCCCTGCGCACGGCCATCGCCGCGCCGCCGCACCTGCGGGCGGCGATGCTCGCCTTCACCGGCGGCACGTACCACGACGGCTGGGCCTACACCAGCGGGGTCCTCGAGCTGTCCTGGGCGCAGTGGTGGGCCCGGGTCATGGGCGCCGGGCGGCTGGCCCGGCTGCCGGTCGGCGCCGAGCGCGACGCCCTGGCCCAGCGGCTCGAACGGGCCCGCGACGGGTGGGCCACGGCCCGCCACCTGCCGCTCGTCGACGGGCCGATCCCGGCCGAGCTGTCCCCGTGGTACGAGGAGTGGCTGGCCCACGCCACCTACGACGAGTACTGGGCGGCGGTCGACTCGGCCGCACAGGCGCACCGCATCACGGTGCCGGTGCTGCAGGTCGGCGGCTACTACGACGTGTTCATGCCCGGCCAGCTCGCGGTCGGCCGGGCCCTGGCCACGCACCCCGACCAGCGGGTCAGGGAGGGCAGCCGGGCCGTGCTGGGACCGTGGACGCACTCGTCGTACCTGGGCAACCAGACCACCTCGACCGGCTCGCGCAACTGGGGACCGGTCGCCGACAGCAGCCCGCGGAGCATGACGCCGCTGCTGCTGGACTGGTTCGACACGTGGATGGCCGGGATCGCCGAAGCACCCGGCACGCCGCGGGTGCGGTACTTCGTCATGGGCGAGGGCGCCTGGCGCGTTGCCGACCGCTGGCCGCCGCCGTCCACGCCGCTGGCCCTGCACCTGCGCGGCGGCGGGGCGGCCAACACCGCGTCGGGCGACGGGATGCTGAGCACGGTCCCGGCCGGCCCCGACGAACCGGCCGACAGTTTCCGGTACGACCCGCTCGACCCGGTGCCGACCTGCGGCGGGGCGACGCTGGCGCCGGTCGAGCTGGGCGGCGACGGCATCCAGGACCAGGCCCGGGTCGAGGCCCGGCCCGATGTGCTGGTCTACACCACCGAACCGCTCGCCGCCGAGGTGGTCGTGGCCGGCCGGATCGAGCTGATCCTGCACGCCGCCAGCGACGCGGTCGACACCGACTTCACCGCCAAGCTGGTGGACGTCGAGCCCGGGGGCTTCTGCGCGAACATCTCCGAAGGCATCGTGCGGGCCCGGCACCGCGACGGTGGCGACGAGCTCCTCGAACCCGGCACGGTGTACGAGTTCACGATCCGGCTGTTCGAGGTGGCGCACGCGTTCCGGGTCGGGCACCGGATCCGGCTCGAGGTGTCGAGCTCGAACTTCCCGCGCTTCGCCCGCAACCTGAACAGCACGGTCCATCCGCACCGGGCCACCGCCGCGGATGCCGTCATCGCCACGCAGCGGGTCTTCCACACCAGCGCGCACCCGTCGCGGCTGATGCTGCCGACCCTGCCGTGATGTTCCCACCGGTGAGACAGCGCGGGTTCCCCCGGCTGTCTCACCGGTGACAGAGGTGCGGTTACAGCCGTTCGATGATGGTGACGTTGGCCTGGCCGCCGCCCTCGCACATGGTCTGCAGCCCGTACCGCCCGCCGGTGCGCTCCAGGTGGTTGAGCAGCGTCGTCATCAGCCGCCCCCCGGTCGCCCCGAGCGGGTGCCCCAGCGCGATCGCCCCGCCGTTCGGGTTGACCTTCGCCGGATCGAACCCGGTCTCCTTCAACCACGCCAGGACCACCGGCGCGAACGCCTCGTTGATCTCCACGGCGTCGATGTCGTCGGGCGTCATCCCGGTCCGCTCCAGTGCCCGCTTGGTGGCCGGGATCGGTGCCGAGAGCATCATGATCGGGTCGTCGGCCAGCACGGTCATGTGGTGGATCCGGGCCCGTGGCGTGAGCCCGTGCTCGCGCACCGCCCGCTCGCCCGCGATCAGCAGGGCGGCCGCGCCGTCACTGATCTGGCTGGCGACGGCGGCGGTGATCCGGCCGCCGGGCCGCAGCGTCGGCAGGGACCGGATCTTGTCCCAGTCCGGCTCGCGCGGGCCGTTGTCGGCGGTGAGCCCGTTGAGCGGCACGATCTCCGCCGCGAACAGGTTGTCGGCGTTGGCCTTCAGTGCCCGGCGGTGCGACTCGACCGCGAACTCCTCCATGTCCTGCCGCGAGATGTCCCAGCGCGTGGCCATCATCTCCGCGCCGCGGAACTGGCTGACCTCGCCCTCGCCGAAGCGTTCGATCCACCGCGTCGAGGTCGAGAACGGGTCGTCGAAGCCCAGCGCCTGCCCGGCGTTGGCCGCGGACCCCAGCGGCACCATGCTCATGTTCTGCACACCGCCGGCCACGACCAGGTCCATCGTGCCGCTCATCACGGCCTGCGCGGCGAAGTGCACCGCCTGCTGCGCCGAGCCGCACTGCCGGTCGATGGTGACCCCGGGGACGTGCAGCGGCAGACCAGCGGCCAGCGCGCAGGTGCGGGCGACGTCGAACGAGTGCGGCCCCACCGAGTCCACGTTGCCGAACACCACGTCGTCGACCAGCGCCGGGTCGATCCCGGTCCGTTCGATCAGCGCGCGGATGGCGTGGCCCCCGAGGTCCGCCGGATGGACCGTGCTCAGTGGTCCGCCCCGGCGGCTCACCGGGGTGCGGACAGCGTCGACGATGAATGCCTCAGTCATCTCTGTGACGCTACGGACGCGGCGTTAACGCCGCCGCCGCCGTCTCCGGCGACGCGTTACCCGCACCGGTACGCATCGGCCGGCCGACGTGTTATCCGCACCCGCGCGCAGCCGCGGTAACGCGGAGCGTAACTGGGTGTGGTGACGCTACGACCACTTGTCGGGCGACCCGCGCCACGACCGGTCGACGGGATTCTCACAATGACCAATAACAGGTCCAGTTCCATCGTGCGACGGTTCGCGGCCGTCACGTCGGTGGCCTTGACGCTGGCCATGGCCGGCGCATGCTCGGATGCTGACGACGACACCTCCGCGCCGGGGTCCTTACCCACGCTGAAGGTGCTCGGCATCCTGACCGTGTCCGCACCGTCGGTCGGCTTCCCCGACCAGGCCGCGGCCATGAAGGCGGCGGTCGCCGCGGTGAACGACGCCGGCGGCGTCGCCGGCCACCGGCTCGAGCTGGAGGTGTGCAACGACGCGGCCAACCCGAACACGAGCGCGACCTGCGCCACCGATGCGGTCACCGACGGCGCGATCGCCGCGCTCGGCGGCCTGTCGGTCGGCGGCAGCGGCGCGGTGCCCGTGCTCGAGCAGGCCGGCATCCCGCTGCTCAGCCACCCGATCAACCCGCTCGAGTTCACCAGCAAGCACTCCTGGCCGATCCCCGGTGGCACGCCGGTCTCCTTCAGCGGGGCGGCGATCGGCCTGGTGAAGACGTACGACTGCAAGAAGGTCGCCGCGCTGACCCAGTCACTGCCCTCGTCGGTGGCCTCGGCCGACTTCGCCGAGCAGGGCCTCAAGTCCCTCGGCATGAGCCTCAGCGCCAAGCTCGCGGTGGCGACCACCAACGCCGACTACGGACCGGCGGCGGCGCAGATCGCCTCCAGCGGCTCGGACTGCGTCGTGCTCGCCCTGCCGCCGGGTGAGGCCGGCAAGGCGATCGTGGCGCTGAAGGCCGGCGCCCCCAACGTGAAGATCGGGCTCGCCGCGGCCTCGCTGACGCAGGCGCTGATCGACCAGATCGGCAAGGCGGCCGACGGCGTGCTGCTCTCCGACTCGTTCGAGCCGGTCAACAGCACGAGCGCGGGCATGACCGCGTTCCGTGACGCGCTGAAGAAGTACCAGCCGGAGGCGACGCCGACCTCGGCCGGCGTGGTGGCCTGGTCCGAGGTGGCGGTGCTCAAGGCGGCCATCGAGTCGATCAGCGGCAAGATCGACGGCCCGGCCGTGCAGGCCGCGCTGGGCAAGCTCAGCTCGGTCAAGACCGGCGTGGGGCCCGACCTCAACATGACCACCCCGCTGGGCATCTCCGGCTTCGACCGGATCCTCAACACGAACGTGGTCACCTACACCGTTGTGAACGGTGCCTACGGCCCGGCCGCCACGCCGTTCAGCGTGCTGAGCGCCCTCAAGGAAAGCAAGTGAGTGACGCAGGGGATCGGGCGGTGCCCGATCCCCTGCGGGGGGCCGCGGTCCCTGAGGCCACCGCGGCGATCGAGGCGGTCGACCTCGAGGTCGGCTATGGCCATCTGCCCGTGCTGCGCGGCCTGTCGATGGCCGTACGGCCGGGCGAGATCGTTTCCCTGCTGGGCGCGAACGGCGCCGGAAAGACCACCACCCTGCTCGCCCTGGCCGGCGTACTGAGCCCGATCAGCGGCTCGGTCCTGATGTCGGGGCGGCCGGCGCCGGTCGGCCTGCACCGCCGGGCCGCCGCCGGCCTGGCGTTGATCTGCGAGGACCGTTCGGTGTTCATGGGCCTCACCTGCCGGGAGAACCTGCGCCTGGGGCGGGGCAGCATCGAGGACAGCCTGGAGCTGATGCCCGACCTGGAGCCGTTGCTGGACCGCAAGGTGGGCCTGATGTCGGGCGGCGAGCAGCAGATGCTCACGCTGGCCCGGGCGCTGGCCGGCCGGCCCTCCGTGCTGCTGGCCGACGAGCTGACGCTCGGGCTCGCGCCGCTGATCGTGGCCCGGCTGCTCGCCTGCCTGCGCACCGCGGCCGACCGCGGCGTCGGCGTGCTGATCGTCGAGGAGCGGGCCAAGCGCGCCCTGCAGGTGTCCGACCGCGTCTGCGTGCTGCGACGGGGAGAGATCGTGATGGAGGGTACGGCGGTTGAGATGAGTTCACGGGTGGCCGAGATCGAGGCCAGCTACCTCTCGGAGACGGCGGACGCCGCGGTGTCCGGTCCCCGGAGCATCGAACAATGAGCGGTCCGCAGCGCAGCGGAGGACTGCGAATCATGGGCGCAGGGTGGGGCTCAGGCCGGCGCCGGAGCGCAGCGGAGGTGACGGCATGAGCAGTGCGATTCAGCTCGCGCTGGTCGGGATGTCGTCGGGGGCGCTGCTGGCGCTGACCGCGCTCGGCATCGTGATCGGCTACCGCGGCTCGGGGATCATCAACTTCTCCCACGGCGTGGTCGGCACGGTGGCCGCGTTCACCTACTGGGAGCTCAACGCCGAGCACGGCCTCCCGCCGCTGGTCGCGGTGCCCGGCGCGCTGCTCGCGGCCGCCCTGTGCGGCTTCCTGACCTACCGCCTCGCGATCAGCCGGATGGCCCGCCAGTCGGCGCTGAGCCGCACCGTCGTCTCGCTGATCGTGCTGATCGTCATCCAGTCCGCGCTGACGCTGCGCTACGGGGCGGAGGAGCGCATCGTCGCCTCGATCTTCCCGACCACGCCGGTGTCGCTGTTCGGCATCAACCTGGGCCAGGACCGGATCATCACGTTCGTGCTGGCCACCGTGCTGGTCGTCGGTCTGTCCCTCTGGTACGGCCGGACCCGGTTCGGCCTGGCGACCTCGGCGCAGGCCGAGAACCCGGTCGCGTCGGCCGCGCTGGGCGTCTCCCCGGTCAAGATTGCGACGACCAACTGGGTGATCGGTTCGGTGTTCGCGGGCATCGCCGGGGTCTTCCTCGCGCCGATCGTCGGCGTCCAGATCGTCACGCTGACCCACCTGCTCGTGCCGGCGCTCGCCGCGGCGCTCATCGGCGGCTTGCGCTCGTTCCCGCTGACCTACGTCGGCGCCCTGCTGATCGGCGTCACCCAGGCCGAGGTGACCCGGTACGTGCACACGCCGGGCTGGGCCGACGCCGTGCCGTTCGTGCTGATCGTGGTCGTCATGGTGTGGCGCGGAGCCGGCCGTCAGAGCCGGACCACGCTGGTCGAACGCCGGCCGAGGGTCGGTGACGGATACGTCCGCCCCTGGCTGCTGGCGGTGCTGATCGGTGTCGCGGTGTTCGCGGTCGTCTGGGTGTTCGACCGGTCCTACGTCACGGCGACGACGATCACCTTCACCTACGCGATCATCCTGCTGTCCAGCGTGGTCATCACCGGGTACACCGGTCAGCTCGCGCTGTGCCAGTTCAGCCTGGCCGGCGTCGGCGCGGTCATCGCCGGTCAGCTGATCACCCGGACCGGGATGCCGTTCCTGCTGGCGATCCCGCTGAGCATGCTGGCCACGTTCCTGGTCAGCGCGGCGCTGGGCGTACCGTTGCTGCGGACCCGCGGGGTCAACTTCGCGGTGGCCACCCTCGGCTCGGCGGTGGCGATCCAGGGCGTGCTGCTGCAGAACCCCACGTATTCCGGGGCGTACACGCCGCTGCCGGGCCCGGTGTCGCTGTTCGGCTGGCGGATCGACTCGCTGCGCTACCCCGAGCGGTGGGCGATCTTCTGCCTCGTCGCGTTCGTGCTCGTCGCCCTCGTCGTGGCCAACGTGCGGCGGGGCAGGGTCGGACGCCGCATGATCGCGGTCCGGACCAACGAGCGGGCCGCCGAGTCGGTCGGGCTGAACCCGTGGCGGGTGCGGCTGTACGCGTTCGCGCTGTCCGGGGCGATCGCCGCCCTGGGCGGGATCCTGGTGGTGTTCCGGCAGCCGACCATGGTGTTCGAGCGCGGCTTCGACGCGTTCGCCTCGATCGAGGGCATGTTCTACGTCGTGCTCGGCAGCGTCGGGTTCATCGCGGGCCCGATCCTCGGCGTGCTCGGCCACCCGGGCGGCCTGGTGCCCACGCTGTTCGACTCGCGCAGCGTCACGCTGCCGCTGTGGATCGCGCTGGTCGGTGGCGTGCTGTCCATCTGGTACCTGCAGAACCGGCCCGACGGTGCGGTCGAGGGCATGCTGCGCCACCTGCACCTGCCCCGCCGGCGCCCACGCCCGGCGGCGGCCCAGCCGGTGACGCCCGGCTCGTCCGCCCGGGTACCGGTGCGGGTGCTCGAAGGGAACGGCCTGACCGTCGCGTTCGGCGGCGTGGTCGCGGTCGACGACGTCTCCCTGCGGGTGGGCCCGGGCGAGATCGTCGGCCTGATCGGGCCGAACGGCGCGGGCAAGACCACGCTGATCGACGCGATCACCGGCGCGAACCGGCCGAAGGCCGGCACGGTCTCGCTCGGCGGCAAGCCGATCGGGTCGATGCGCATGTACCGGCGGGTCCGCGAGGGCATCGGGCGATCGTTCCAGAGCCTCGAGTTGTTCGACGACATGACGGTGGCCGACAACCTCAAGGCGTCTGTGGACGCCCGGTCCAACAGCGCGTACCTGACCGACCTCGTCTGGCCGCGCAAGACCGCGTTCACCGCCGGGGCGCTCGCCGCGGTCGAGCTCTTCGAGCTGGCGCCCGACCTGGCCCGCCTGCCGACCGAGCTGCCCTACGGACGCCGGCGGCTGGTCGGCATCGCCCGGGCGGTGGCGGCTGAGCCGTCTGTGCTGTGCCTCGACGAGCCGGCCGCCGGTCTGGGCTCGACCGAGTCGGCCGAGCTCGGCGTGCTGCTGCGCCGGCTCGCCGACGAGCGCGGCATGGGCGTGCTGGTGGTGGAGCACGACATGGAGCTGGTGATGCGGGTCTGCGACCGCCTGATCGTGATGGAGCGCGGGCGGGTCATCGCCAGCGGGACACCCAGCGAGGTCCGCCGTGACCCGCGGGTCATCGCGGCGTATCTGGGTGACGAGGACACCGGCGGGGAAACCGCACCGGCCGCGCCGGCGCAGGCCGGACAGGCGACGCCGGAAGAACAAGGACAAGGGATGCGGGCATGAAGACAGACGATCGGATCACGGCCGCGCTGGCCCGCGCGGTCGAGCTCGGGGAGGTCGGCGTGCAGGTCGCCGCCTATCTCGGTGACGAGCTCATCGTCGACGCGTGGATCGGCACCGCCGACCAGCGCGACGGCAGGGCGGTGGACGGCGACACGCTGTTCCCGGTGTTCTCGGTGAGCAAGGCGCTGGTGGCCACGGCGATCCAGCTGCAGTGCGAGCGGGGTCTGGTCGACATGGACGAGCCGATCGCCACCTACTGGCCGGAGTACGCCCAGCGCGGCAAGCACGGCATCACCGTGGGTCAGGTGCTCACCCACCGGGCCGGGGTGCCGCACATGCCACCGGACCTCGACCCGGCCGGCCTGGCCGACTGGGACGCGATCACCACCTGGCTCGCCGGTGTGGAGCCCCTGCACGCGCCGGGCGAGCGCTCGCTGTACCACTCGGTCAGCTTCGGCCACATCCTCGGTGAGGTGATCCGCCGCACCGACCCGCAGCACCGCCCGTACGCCCAGTTCCTGCGCGAGGAACTGTGCCTGCCGCTCGGCGCCGACGACGTCTGGGACGTGCTCCCGGCCGAGCACGAGGGCCGGGTCGCGCACCTGACGTGGGGCCCGAACCCGCCGCAGCGGGCGGCCATGACCGGGGTGCCGCTGCTGTCGATGCCGCCGCAGATCCGCCCGGACGCCGACCGCTGGAACGATCCGCGCTTCCGGGCGGCGTCGATCCCCGCCGCCGGCGCGGTGATGACGGCCCGCTCCGGAGCGCGGGTGTTCAGCCTGCTGGCAAACCGCGGCGAGGTTGGCGGTCGCCGGTACATCGGCGCCGACCGGCTGCTCGCGCTGACCACGCCGCGACCGGACCCGCACGAGTTCGACGAGGTGTACCAGGGCACGATCTGGCTCGGTACCGGCGGCTACTGGCTGGGCGGGGAGTCGCCTCCGGCCGACCCGGTGCTCGGGCGCTCGACGCGGATCCTGGCCCATGCCGGGATCGGCGGATCGATGGGCTGGGCCGACCTGGCGACGGGCCTGGCGGTGGTGATCACGCACAACCGGATGTTCCTCGGTGCCCCGCCGGGGGCGGAGCCGTTCGTGCCGTTGGCCGACGCGGTACGCGCCGTCGCCGGGCTGGACTGAAGTCGTTGCGACGGGAAGGAATGACCACCATGGAGTACCGCCCGTTCGGACGGACCGGGGTGCGGGTGAGCGCGCTGGGCCTGGGCTGCTGGATGTTCGGCGACCGGGCCGACGAGGCGGAGTCGGCGCGCATCATCGACCAGGCGCTCGACCTCGGCATCAACTTCTTCGACACCGCCAACAACTACGGCGGTGCCCCCGGCCGCAGCGAGTCCATCGTCGGGGCGGCGCTGGAGAAGTCGTCCAAGCGGGACCGGGTGGTCATCAACACCAAGGCGTACATGCCGGTCGACGCGGACGACGTCAACGGTTGGGGGGTGAGCCGCCGGCACCTGATCCAGCAGTGCGAGGCGAGCCTGCGCCGGCTGCGGACCGACCACGTCGACGTGTTCACGCTGCACCGGTTCGACCCCGACGTGCCCGTCGACGAGACGCTGCGGGCACTGGACGACCTGGTGCGCGCGGGCAAGGTCCGCTATCTCGGGGTGAGCACGTCGGCCGCGTGGGAAGTGGTCGAGTCGCTGTGGGTGGCCAAGGAGTTCGGGCTCAACCGGATCGTGGCCGAGACCCCGCCCTACAACCTGCTCGACCGGCGGGTCGAGCGGGAGCTCATGCCGATGGCGGCGACGTTCGGGCTCGCGGTGAACCCGTGGGCGCCGCTGGGCGGCGGCGTGCTGACCGGGCAGTACCAGCGCGGGACGCCACCGCCGGACGGCAGCCGGTACGGCGGGGGCGGCGTGCTCGCCGGCTTCGCCGGGGACCGGTTCAGCGACGCCGTGTTCGACGTGCTCGACGTGCTGACGGAGATGGCCGGGCAGCGCGGCGTCACCGTGGCCCAGCTGGCCTTCTCGTGGGTCGTCCGCCAGCCCGGGGTGACGAGCGTCCTGTGCGGCCCGGAGCGGCTGGCCGACCTCACGTCGTGCGCGGAGTCACTCGCGATCACCTGGGACGCCGAGTCGCTCGCCGCGCTCGACGCGGTGGCGCCGCCCGGCGACAAGGTGGCCAGCTGGTACGACCCGCTGACCGGACCCCGGTTCCGCCCGCACCCGCACCGCCTGTAGAGCGACCCGCTGGTGGCCCAGCGCGCCGGCCAGCCCTTGCTGACCGGCGCGCCGGGTTGTCTTTTACGGCCGGCCGAACGCGCCGTCGGCGGCCAGCGCGGCGATGCGCGGCTCGCCGTACCCGAGGCACTCGCGCAGCACCTGGTACCGGTCCTCGTCGCGGATCGGGGCCCGGCGGTGCTCGCGCCGGGTGGTGCCGACCCGGACCGCCCCGGCGACCTGCCGGACGGTGCCGAAGCGGGGGTGCTCGGTCTCGACGATCATGTCCCGAGCCGCCACCTGCGGCGCGGCCAGCGCCGATGCGATGTCGTTGATGGGGCCGCACGGAACGCCGGCCGCCCGCAGCCCGGCCAGCCAGAACTCCGACGGCTGGGTCAGCAGTCGCTTGCGCAGCAACGGAAGCAGCTCGTCCTCGTGCTCACGCCGCAGCGCGAACGTGTCGAACCGCGGGTCGTCTGCCAGGGCCGGCTCGATGACCTCGGTCAGCCGCCGCCAGAACTTCTCCTTGGCACAGCCGATCACGATCCAGCCGTCGGCGGTGGCGAAGTTCTGGAACGGGACCAGCGAGGGGTGCCCGGAGTGGGCCCGGCGGGTCGGCGTGAAGTCCCGGGTGAGGTGCCAGGTGGCCGGGTAGCTGAGCATGCTGATCGCGGTGTCGAACAGGCTGACGTCGCAGTCCATGCCGCGCCCGTCACGGCGGGCCGCGTGCACCCCGGCCAGCAGCGACACCGCCGCCGCCAGCCCGGCCGACATGTCGACCAGCGACAGCCCGGACTTGGTCGGCGGGCCGCCCGGCTCGCCGGTGAGGTCCATCCAGCCGGTGGAGCCCTGCAGGATGTAGTCGTAGGCCGGCTCGGCCTGCTGCGGGCCGGACAGCCCGAAGCCCGACAGCGAACAGCACACGATGCGCGGGTTGACCCGGCTCAGCTGCGCGTAGGTGAGCCCGAGCCGCTCCGGCACGTCACCGCGCAGGTTGTAGTACACCGCGTCGCTGACCGCGACCAGGTCGTGCAGCACGGAGCGCGCCGCGGGGTTCTGCAGGTCGAGCGAGATGCTGCGCTTGTTGCGGTTGAACGTCTCGAAGAACAGCGAGTCCCCGTCCTCGCAGAACGGCGCGACGTGCCGGCCGATGTCCCCGCCGGTGGCCGGATCCTCCACCTTGATGACGTCCGCGCCGAGGTCGGCCAGCTGCATCGAGCCGTACGGGCCGGACGCGAACTGTTCGATCGCGATGATCCGGATGTCGGCCAGCGGCAGCCGGCCCCGGCCGGCGGGGCTGGATCGATCTGGGCTCGGCGTCGTCATGACAGGGGCTCCCGGGTTGAGGTGGCGGACGAGCAGACGAGCTCCGGCGGCAGGTCGAGCAGGTGTCCCATCCGGTCGCGTTTCGTGGTGAGGTACGCGATGTTGTCGGCGCAGACGGTCGTCGACATGCGGACCCGCTCCACCACCTCGAGGTCGAACCCGTCCAGCCCGCCGTACTTGCGCGGGTTGTTGGTGATCAGCCGCAGCCGGTGGACGCCCAGGTGGGAGAGGATCGCCGCACCGATGCCGTACTCGCGCGTGTCGATGGGCAGGCCGAGCTCCAGATTCGCGTCCACGGTGTCGCGCCCCGCGTCCTGCAGCGCGTACGCCCGCAGCTTCGGGCCGAGGCCGATTCCCCGGCCCTCGTGCCCACGCAGGTACACGAGCACACCCGCGCCCTCGCGGGCGATCAGCTCGAGCGCGTCGGCGAGCTGCTTGCCGCAGTCGCAGCGCAGCGATCCGAAGATGTCACCGGTGGTGCACTCGCTGTGCACCCGCACCAGCACACCTCGGCCGGCGTCGGCCGCGTGGAGGTCGCCGTAGGTGAACGCGAGGTGCTCCACGTCGTCGATCGTCGAGCGGTACGCGGTCGCGGTGAACTCGCCGAAGCGGGTCGGGATGCGACCGGTGCCGTTCGCCTCGACCAGTCGCTCCGTGCGGCGGCGGAACCGGACCAGGTCGGCCACCGTGATGTACGGGATGTCGTGGCGCTCGGCGAACTCGGTGAGGTCGGCGCCCGACATCGTGACCCCGTCGTCGCGGACGAGCTCGGTGATCGCGCCGACGTCCCCCCGGCCGGCCAGCGACACCAGGTCGCAGGCGGCCTCGGTGTGTCCGGCCCGTTTGAGCACCCCGCCGGGCCTGGCCCGCAGCGGGAAGACGTGACCGGGGCGCCGCAGATGACCGGGCGCGGTCGTCGGGTCGGCCAGCGTGCGCAGCGTCAGCGCCCGATCGGAGGCCGAGATGCCGGTGCCGCAGTTACGGTCGTCGACCGACACCGTGAAGGCGGTGCCCAGCGGATCGGTGCCCCGGCTGACCATCAGCGGCAGTTCGAGCGCGTCGGCCGTGGCCGCGGACATGGGTGCACAGATGATGCCGCTGCCGTACCGCAGGAAGAACGCGATGTTGGCGGCGGACGCCGCACCGGCGGCCATGATCAGGTCGCCCTCGTTCTCCCGGTCGGCGTCGTCGGCGACGAGGACCATGCCGCCGGCCGTGATGGCCGCGATGGCTTCCCGGACCCGTTCGGTCAACCGATCGGGCGGGTCAGGCGCGGTCGGGGTCGGCGGGGTCGGAGAAGGTGCACCGGTGCCATTCACATAGTCGACGCTAAAAACGCCGCGTTATGTCGGGCGTTACCAGGTCCGGCGTTATCCGGGCCCTGTCTGCCACGGTCGCGAGCTGCCCGCGGAGCTTCGGCGGACGTCGATGGGGGCATGGACGGCCTTGTCTGTAGTCTCAGCGATCGCCATGGGTTCCATCGACAGGAGACAGGACACAATGCCGACGTGGTATGAGCTGCGCGAGCATGCGCGCACCCAGTACAAGCTGGAGGACCTCGAGGAGGACTGGTTCTCGCTGCTCTGGACCTACGAATCGGAGCGTACGCAGAAGATCATGGTGAGCTGCTACGAGGCGTTCGACCAGCAGTGGGTCGAGTTCCGCAGCTTCGTCTGCAAGGGCGAGGAGTTGAAGCCCCGGGTCGCGCTGCGCAAGAACGACGAGCTCAGTCTCGGTGCGCTCGCCCTCGACGACGAGGGCGACTACGCGCTCATCCACCACGCGCTGCTGGCCTCGCTCGACCCCGACGAGTTCGCCCTGCCGCTGCGGGTGATCGCTGAGACGGCGGACGAACTGGAGCATCAGCTCAGCGCCCGGGACGACTTCTGATGCCGGACGAGACCGACGAGGTGTTCCTGCCGGCCGGCTGGGAGGCCGCCCAGCCCGGTCCGAAGCACTGGACCTCCGACGCCCGCAGCGACGATCCGGCCGCCCGGGTGGTGCACCCGCCGACGGGGACGGGTCTGGGCACCGGGAAGTCGTTCCTGTTCCTGTTCGGCTACAAGACCGCCAGCGGGCAGGACCGGTCGATGCTGGACGAGGAGCTCGCCCAGATCGACGACGACGTCGCGGTCCTGCGTGCCGCGGGGTACACCGTCGTCGTCGACCAGCAGGCGACCCGGGAGGATCTGCGGGAGGCGGTCGCCGGCAAGGGTGCCGGCGTCGAGGGGCTCACCCCGGCCGGCTTCTACTGGAGCTCACACGGCGTCGACGACGGCAGCCTGGAGTGCTGCGACGGCGCCGTGATCTTCCCGGAGGACATCGATACGGCCAGCGTCTCACCGGGGCTGCGGCTGGCGGTCCTCGGCGCCTGCTACGTCGGCGCCTACGCGCCGGCCTGGCGGACGGCGCTGGGTGGCTACCCGCTGGTCGCCGGGTGGGGTAACCCGGTGACCCTCGAACGCGCCGTCGACTTCCTGGAGGCGAGCCGGGAGTCCGACGTCGGTCTGGACGACCTGATCGAGCGCTGGCTGCTGACCGACGATCCGATCCCGGCCGCGGCGGTCACGACGGGCCTGCCGCCGTCCGCCGTGGCCAGTGGGCGGATCGGCCCGCTGCAGCGGCGGATCGGTGTGATCGCCGAGCACCTCGGCGCCGAGTGCGTGGAGCAGGAAACCCACTACCTGCTCACCGTGCCGCTGCCCGAGCAGCGTTCCCATCTCGTGCAGATCTTCGTCGTCGACGGCGCCGAGCCGTTCGCCGAGGGCGTGCAGCTCTGCGGGATGGAGGCCGCCGTCGGGCCGATGTCGGTCCTGGTCACGCCGGAGCAGCTGCTCGCCGGTTCGGGTCGGCCGGGGTACGGGCGGATCGCCCTGGTCAGCGGGGACACGGGGGTGCCGCAGATCGTCGCGCAGTCGTTCACCCCGCTGGCCGGTGCGTCGAGTCAGCAGCTGGCCGCGCACTGTTATCAGGTCACGCTGCGGGCGGACATCCTGGAGGACCTCATCTTCGGCGGCGACGACGGATGAAGTCCGGCATCGAATGACGGCGACGCCGGGCAGGTGAGGGCCGGCGGGCCAGGGCCGGCAGGTCAGGGCTGGCGGGTCGACGGGGTCAGCGGGCACGATGGTCGCCGTGACCGCGACCGCCTCCTCGACCCGCCCGCCGAGCGCCGTCCTCGAGGCGGTCCTGGAGCGGCTGACCTACGTCAACGATGACACCGGCTACACCGTTGCCCGGGTGGCGACCAGCCGGGGCGGCGACGAGCTGCTGACCGTGGTCGGGGCGCTGCTCGGCGCGCAGCCGGGGGAGAGCCTGCGCCTGCGGGGGCGGTGGTCGAGTCATCCGAAGTTCGGCCGGCAGTTCGAGGTCGAGTCGTACACCACCGTGCTGCCCGCCACGATCCAGGGCATCCAGCGTTACCTGGGCTCCGGGCTGGTGAAGGGGATCGGGCCGGTGTTCGCCGAGCGGATCGTCGCGCACTTCGGCCTGGACACGCTGCGGATCATCGAGGAGGAACCCGCCCGGCTGATCGAGGTCCCCGGTCTGGGCCCGAAACGCACCGCGAAGATCACCGCGGCGTGGGCGGAGCAGCAGGCGATCAAGGAGGTGATGGTCTTCCTGCAGGGCGTCGGGGTGTCGACGTCCCTCGCGGTGCGGATCTTCAAGCAGTACGCCGACGCGTCCATCTCCGTGGTGCGCACCGAGCCGTACCGGCTGGCCGCCGACGTGTGGGGGATCGGGTTCAAGACCGCCGACACGATCGCTCAAGCCGTCGGCATCCCGCATGACAGTCCGGAACGGGTCAAGGCCGGCCTGCAGTACACCCTGTCCGAGGCCACCGACGCCGGGCACTGCTACCTGCCCCAGGCGAACCTCGTCGCCGACGCGGCGAAGATCCTCGACGTCCCCACCGCCCTCGTCGCCGACTGCCTCGACATTCTCGCCGCCGACGAGGGTGTCGTCCGCGAGACGTTACCCGGCCCGGAGGGGCCGGTGACCGCGGTGTACCTGGTGCCGTTCCACCGGGCCGAGACCGCCCTTGCCGGCGCCCTGACCCGGCTCCTGCGCGAACGGGCCGACCGGATGCCGCACTTCCGCGACGTCGACTGGGTCAAGGCCCTCACCTGGCTGCACGGCCGCACCGGCGCGACCC
The DNA here is from genome assembly GCF_040654515.1 of Dactylosporangium sp. NPDC050688. Classification (NCBI taxonomy): domain Bacteria; kingdom Bacillati; phylum Actinomycetota; class Actinomycetes; order Micromonosporales; family Micromonosporaceae; genus Dactylosporangium; species Dactylosporangium sp. NPDC050688. The sequence continues at coordinate 69,345 of NZ_JBFAIC010000006.1, read as the reverse complement.
TGGCACCGGAGCAGGAGCAGGCGGTGCGGCTGGCGCTGACGTCGAAGGTCGCCGTCCTCACCGGCGGTCCCGGCTGCGGCAAGAGCTTCACCGTCCGCTCCGTCGTCACCCTCGCCGCCGCGAAGAAGGCCAAGGTCACCCTGGTCGCACCGACCGGGCGGGCCGCGAAACGCCTCGCCGAGCTCACCGGGCACCCCGCCGGGACCGTGCACCGGCTGCTGCAGCTGCGGCCCGGCGGCGACGCCACCTTCGACCGGGACAACCCTCTGGACGTCGACCTCCTCGTGGTCGACGAGGCGTCGATGCTCGACCTGATCCTGGCGAACAAGCTCATCAAGGCCGTCCCGTCCGGCGCGCACGTCCTCCTCGTCGGCGACGTCGACCAGCTGCCGTCCGTCGGCGCCGGCGAGGTCCTCCGCGACGTCCTCGCCGCCGACAGCGTCCCGCAGGTGCGGCTCACCCAGGTGTTCCGGCAGGCCGCCGAGTCCGGCGTGGTGACCAACGCCCACCGCATCAACGCCGGGAAGCCGCCCCAGCTGCAGGGCCTGACCGACTTCTTCCTGTTCCCCTGCGAGGACGCCGACGAGGCCGCGGCGTTGACCGTCGACGTGGCCTGCACCCGCATCCCGGCGAAGTTCGGTCTCGACCCGCGCCGCGACATCCAGGTCCTCGCCCCGATGCACCGCGGCCCCGCCGGCGCCGGTGCGTTGAACGGCCTGCTGCAGCAGCGGCTCACCCCGGGCCGGGACGGGCTGCCGGAGCGGCGCTTCGGAGGCCGGGTGTTCCGCATCGGCGACAAGGTCACCCAGATCCGGAACAACTACGACAAGGGCCAGGCCGGGGTGTTCAACGGCACGCTGGGTGTCGTCACCGCCCTGTCCACCGACGAGCAGACCCTCACCGTCCGCACCGACGAGGACGAACACATCGACTACGACTTCGACGAGCTCGACGAGCTCGCCCATGCCTACGCCATGACCATCCACCGGTCCCAGGGCTCCGAATACCCCGCCGTGGTCATCCCGCTGACAACCAGCGCCTGGATGATGCTGCAGCGCAACCTGCTCTACACCGCCGTCACCCGTGCCAAACGCCTCGTCGTCCTCGTCGGCTCCCGCCGCGCCCTCGCCGCCGCCGTGCGCACCGTCGGCGCCGGCCGGCGCCACACCGCCCTCACCCACCGCCTCGCCACCTGACCACCCGGGCCGGCGCCGCTGCGCCGTGGGACGCGTCGGCGGGTCGCGCGGTTGATGGGTACCACCCGCGCGACCCGCCGATCGGCTCAGCCGACCGGGCCCGGTATCGCCCGCACCGTCGCCAGCAGGGTGAGCACGCCGCGGCCTTCGACGTGGATGCACTGGAAGCCCGAGGCCGTGCGGACCTTGCTGGCGACCCCGAGCACCTGCGCGGACCGCACGAGCAGCCGGGCCGAGGACCGGTCCCGCGTCCGCAGCCGCAGGCCGGTGGCGGACACCTTCGGCGCCGCCGTCAGCAGCGCAGAGCGCCACACCACCGCCGCCCGCTGCCGCGCGGCGGCCCGGTCGGCCCCGTCGGCCGAGCGGTCGTCGAGCAGGAGCCCGGCGTTGCGGGTCCACGCGTCGTGCAGGCGGTCGATGACCGTCGACGGCTCGGCGCCGCCGATGTCGACGACGAACGTCTCGTACCGCCGGCGGATGCCCGCCACCCGGCGGCCCGTCCGGCACGTCGCCTCGGGCGCCGCGTGCATCACGTCGGTGAACCTGGCCGCCGCCGGTTCGGTCTCGAACTCGGCCTGCAGCCGGCCGTCCGCGCAGGCGCCGACCACCGACCACGCGTCCCGGCCGCGCCCGCCGGCCGGGACGTGGTGCAGCTGCGTCGTGCCGGCCAGCAGCATGAGGCTCGCCTCGAACAGGTCGGCGTCATCGGACATGGCCGTGACCCCGGCGCCGGCTGGGCGGGATGATGCGGAACCAGTACGAGCCGTAGCCCGGCAGGGTCAGCAGGTAGGGCCGCAGGCCGATGGTCGGGAAGCGGGTGTCACCGGTCAGTTCGAGCGGCGTGTGGCCGTGGAAACGGCCGCCGAGCGGCAGCTGCACGGGCTGCGGATGCCGGGACAGGTTGTGCACGCACAGCAGTACCTCGTCGTCGTGGGTACGCAGGAAGGCCAGCACCGCCTCGTTGTTGCCGGCGAGCTCGGTCAGGTCGCCGAGGGCGAACGCGGGGTGCCGCTTGCGGATCGACAGCATCTTGCGCGTCCAGTGCAGCAGCGAGGCCGGCTCCTGCATCTGCCGCTCGACGTTGACGGACTGGTAGCCGTACACCCAGCCGCTGTTCATCGGCAAGTACAGCTGGCTCGGGTCGCACCGGGAGAAGCCACCGTTGCGGTCGACGTTCCACTGCATCGGGGTGCGCACGCCGTCGCGGTCGCCGAGGTACACGTTGTCACCCATGCCGATCTCGTCGCCGTAGTAGATGACCGGCGAACCTGGCAGCGACAGCAGCAGCGACGTGAACAGCTCGATCTGGTCGCGGTCGTTGCCGAGCATGGGGGCCAGCCGCCGCCGGATCCCGAGGTTGAGCCGCATGCGCGGGTCGTGCGCGTACTCGTTGTAGAGGTAGTCGCGCTCCTCGTCGGTGACCATCTCCAGCGTGAGCTCGTCGTGGTTGCGCAGGAACGTGCCCCACTGGCAGTTCGCGGGAATCGCCGGGGTCTGCGCGAGGATCTCCGAGATCGGCGTGCGGGACTCCTTGCGGACCGCCATGAAGATGCGCGGCATGAGCGGGAAGTGAAACGCCATGTGGCACTCGTCACCGCCGGTCGTGGCGTCGCCGAAGTACTCGACGAGGTCCGTCGGCCACAGGTTCGCCTCGGCGAGCAGCACGGTGCCGGGGTACTCGTCGTCGACGATCTTGCGGATGCGCTTGAGGTACTCGTGCGTCTCCGGCAGGCCGGCGCAGTCGGTGCCCTCCCGCGCGAACAGGTACGGCACGGCGTCGAGCCGGAAGCCGTCGATGCCGAGGTCGAGCCAGAAGCGGACGACCTCGAGCATCTCCTCGGCGACGGCCGGGTTGTCGTAGTTGAGGTCCGGCTGGTGGTGGAAGAAGCGGTGCCAGTAGAACTGCTGCCGGACCGGGTCGAACGTCCAGTTCGACGGCTCGGTGTCGGAGAAGATGATCCGCACGCCGGCGTAGCCGGTGTCGGTGTCGCGCCAGACGTAGTAGTCGCCGTAGGGTCCGGTCGGGTCCCGCCGCGACTCCTGGAACCAGTGGTGGGAGTCGGAGGTGTGGTTGAGCACCAGGTCGGTGATGACCCGGATGCCTCGGGCGTGCGCCTCGCGCAGCAGCGTGACGAAGTCGTCGATGGTGCCGTAGTCGGGGTGGATGCGGCGGTAGTCGCGGATGTCGTACCCGCCGTCGCGGCGAGGGGAGTCGTAGATCGGCGGCAGCCACAGGCAGTCGACGCCGAGCCACTGCAGGTAGTCCAGCTTGGACACCAGTCCGAGCAGGTCGCCGACGCCGTCGTTGTCGGAGTCGAAACAGGCCTGGGTGAGTACTTCGTAGAAGACGGCGCGGCGGTACCAGTCCGGCTCGGCCGGTAGGGCGTGTTGTGTCATGGCGGGTGTCCTGTCTACAGGGTGCCGAACGCCGCGGGGCCGGCCGGTCGTCGTCGACCGTCGGCCGCCGGGGCGGGGAAGGGGTGGTGCGGTTACCGGACCGAGCCGGCAAGCATGCTCTGCTGGAAGAAGCGTTGGAACAGGAAGAAGACCAGCAACGGCACCGTCATCGACACGAGCGCGCCGGGGGCGACCACGTCGATGTTGGAGGGGAACGACCGCATCTGCTCCTGCAGCACCGCCGTGATCGGCGCCTGGTCGGAGCGGGCGAAGACGAGCGCCACCACGAGGTCGTTCCACACCCAGACGAACTCGAACACCGCCAGCGACGCCAGCGCCGGGGCGCCCACGGGCAGCACGACCCGCCGGAAGATCGCGAGCTCGCTGCCGCCGTCCAGCCGCGCGGACTCGACGAGTTCGGCGGGGATGGCCGTGAAGAAGCCGCGGAGCAGGAAGACCGCGAACGGCAAGCCGAAGGCGACGTGGAAGGCCACCAGCGCGGGCACGGTGCCTGAGATGCCCAGCAGCCGGAACACCTGGGCGTCAGGCAGGATCGCCACCTGTATCGGCACGGCGATGAGCGCGACGAGCCCCGTCAGGACCGCCTGCCGGCCGCGGAACTCCAGCCAGGCCAGCGGGTACGCGGCGGCGGCACCGAGCGCGACCACGAGCACGGTCGACGGCACCGAGATGAGCACCGTGTTCCACAAGGCGTGGGTGGTGCGGCCGTCGGCGAGGAGGCTGCGGTAGTTGTCCAGGGTCAGCTGGGCCGGCGCGCGCAGGACCGTCCACCAGCCCGTGTCGCTGTTGTCGGCCGGGCTGCGCAGGCTGGCGACGGCGAGGCCGAGCGTCGGCACCAGCCACCACAGGCCGACGGCGAGGACGGCGACCTGGGCGGCGACGCGGCCGATCCGCCGGGCGGTCCGCACGGCAGGGTGCGGCCGGGGCGGGGGCGGCTCGGTGCCGGCCGGCAGCAGCTCAGGCACCTCGACAGGGGCGAAGATGCTCACCGTTCGCTCCTTCGCAGCCGGTGGAGATTGAACAGCACGCCGGGCAGGGCCAGGACGAGCAGCAGCACGCCGAGGGCGCTGCCGCGCCCGATGTTGTCGAACGTCGAGCGCCACATCTCGAGCGCGACGACCGACGCCGGGCCCTGCGCGGACTCCGGGGGGACGACGAGCACCAGGTCGAACACCTTGAGCACGTTCACCGTGAGCGTCAGCAGGATGACGATCACGATGGGGCGCATGAGCGGCACCGTCACATTCCGCAGGATCTGCCATTCGCTCGCGCCGTCGACCCGGGCGGCCTCGATCGTCTCCTTCGGGATCATCGCCAGCCCGGCGGTCACCAGTACCATCGCGAAACCGGCCCAGATCCAGACATACGCGCCGATCATCGCGGGTGTCACGAGCGACGGGCCGAGCCAGGTCAGCCCGGCGAACGGCTCGGTGAAGTTTCGTGCGGCCAGCCGCACGACGTAGCCGCCCCCGGTGAGCCCCGGCACGCTGAACGTGCCGTCGTCCGCGGTACGGGTGCGGGCGACGACCGCGCCGTCGCGCAGCACCTCCACGTCGACGCCGGGCAGGCCGAGCTCGCCGGTGTCGACCGCGCCCGCCCGGCCGCCGGACGCGGTGAAGTCGGACCAGACCACGCCGTGGATGCCGCTGGCCGCGCCGCCCGCGGCGGCCTGCGTCGCGGACTCCGGCAGCTGCTGGGGCGCCAGCCCGACCAGCGGCAGCAGCACGGTCTCGCCGGCGGCGACGGTGCGGCTGGTCTGCAGGGCACCGCCGGCGGCCTGCAGCGCCTGCCCGTCGCGAGCCCGCGCGCCGTGATACGGCGACGGCGGCTTGAAGGTGTCGTGGACGCCGACGATGACCGCGTTGACGGCGCCCCGGTCCGGGCTCTGGTCGTAGACCAGCCGGAACGTGATCCCGGCGCAGACCAGCGAGATCGCCATCGGCATGAACAGCACGACCCGGAAGGCGGTGCTGCGGCGGACCCGCTGGGCGAGGAACGCCAGCACCAGGCCGGCGGCGGTGACGAGATTCGGCGCGACGACGATCCAGACGGCGTTGTTGAGCAGCGCGCGGCGCGTCTGCGAGGACGTGAAGATGCCGGCGTAGTTGGCCGCCCCGACGGCCCGGTCGCCGGTCGCGTCGTGGAAGCTCCACCACACCGTCTGCCCGATCGGGTACACGACCAGGACGGCCACCAGCAGCAGTGCCGGCGCCAGGAACCAGGCGGCGGTGGAGACCCGGGCGGTGCGCGCCATCACATGCCCCCGTACGCCAGGGACGCGGCGGCCTCGAGCCGGGCCGCCACGACGGCGGGGTCGGTGCCCGGCGCGCCCAGGTACTGCTGCAGCAGCCGCCACATGCTGGCCCCGTTGCCCCCGCCGAACCCGCTCGGCGTCATGTCGGACAGGTCGAAGCGCAGCGTCGGCGCGCGCAGCAGGTCCTCCGCGAGCGCCCGGGTGGTCGCATCGGGATAGGCGGCGGGGTCCAGGTCGAGGTTGACCGACAGGAACCCGCCCCGCCGAGCCATGATCGCGGCCGCCTCCGCCGAGGCGAGGTAGGCCATGAGCGCCATCGTCACCGGCCGGTCGGTGAACGCCACCGCCGCGTCGCCACCGGCGACGACCGCGGTGCCACCGCCGGCGGTCGCGGCCGGCCAGGCGAAGTACCGCGCGCCGGCACCGACCTGGTAGAGATCCAGCTTGGCGATCTCCGTGGCCACGAAGTCCGCCTCGTACAGCATCGCCGAGCCGGGCCGGCGGCCGAACACGTCAGCGACCGAGCGGGTGAACGTGGTCTGCAGCGCGCCCGACGGGCCGCCCAGCAGGAACCGCGGCGAGGCCCAGTATCGGCCCATCAGGCGCAGCGTCTCCACCACCGTCGGGTCGGTCCAGGGCAGCCGGTGCGCGGCGAGCTGGTCATATGCTTCGGGGCCGGCCAGCCGCAGGTAGACATTCTCGAACCAGTCCGTGAGCGGCCAGCCGTCCGCACCCGGCACCGTCATCGCGGCCGTGCCGGAGTCCACGAGTGTCCGTGACACGGTCTCCAGCTCGTCCAGCGTCGCCGGCGGCGTGACGCCCGCGGCGGCGAACGCGTCCGTACGGTACCAGATGACCGACTTGTTGGCGGCCTTGAAGTACACGCCGTAGAGCTGGTCGCCGACGCTGCCGAACCGCTGCCACTGCGGCGAGAAGTGGGCCCGGACCGCCTGCTCGGCGGCGCCGGTGACGGGCTTCGCGGCGCCGGTCTGCGCGTAGCGGGCGATCACCCCGGGCTGCGGGATCATGGCGACGTCGGGCGGGGTGCCGTTGCCGACCCGCGCGGAGACCAGCACGTCGAGGTCGCTGCCGCCCGAGGTGTACCGCACCCGGGCCCCGGTCTGCGCCGAGAACGCGTGCAGCACCCGCTCGAAGTTCGCCTGCTCGGCCGTGGTCCAGCTGCCGACGACCTCGACCTGCTGCCCCGCGAAGGGCTTGCCCAGCCCGTCGGCGCCGTCGCAGCCGCCGGCCGCCGCGACGGCCACCACGGCGCAGCACAGCACGGCGGCGGCCCGGGCGCGCCGCGCCACTGTCGTCAGCGGCTGTCTCACCACAGGCTGTGGCCGCTGACGGCGTCGTACATGTGCAGGTGCCGGGCATCGACCGCGAGCATGATCGGCTCGCCCGCGGCGGCCCGTGAGCGGCCGCTCACCCGGGCGACCAGGGTCGGCGCGGGATCCCGGCCGTCGGCGGCGTCGGCCAGCTCGATCCGCACGAGTAGGTCCGCGCCGTCGGGCCGCGCCGACCGGACGACCCCGTGGAGCACGATCACGGCCGGGCCCGCGGCGTCGGGCCGCCCGACCAGCGCGTCCTGCAGGTGCTCGGGCCGGACCCCGATGATGACCGGCCGGCCGAGGTGCCGCCGCAGCGACGAACGCAGCCGCAGCAGCCCCGGTACGGGCACCTCCTGGCCGTGCACCGCCAGGACGGGGATCTCGAGCCGCTCGATGAGCTCGGCCCGCAGCAGGTTGACCGGCCGCTCAGTCTCCTCCGGCAGCGGGCCGGCGTCGCGTTCAAGCACATTGCCGATGCGCATTGGCCCCTCCGGATGCTCTGCTGCCTGTCCAGACGAGTGTTGGCGTCCAGGACAGCCTCGCGCCAGGGTCGGACACGACGTGTGACCGTTCCGCAAAACGCCTCACAAGATCACCAACGTTCGGCCGGTCCCGGATGTGCCGGGCGCGCCTTACGATCCGGACCGACACCCCGCCACGCGCGACAGATTGGAGATCGTCGTCCAAAGGGCACACTCCGACGGCACCGGCGCCACCCCCGCCGGACCGCCACTGCTGACCGGCTTCACCATCGCCGTGGTCAGCCATCGCCGCCGGCACACCCTTGCTGACCTGCTCGAGCGGCACGGCGCTCGAATTGTGTCGGTACAGGGCGTTCGGGCGGTGCCTCAGCCTGACCTGGCCGCGGTGGGCCGGGCCACCACCGCGGTGCTCGACGGGCCGGTGGACGACGTCATCATCGCGTCCGCCGCCGGCCTGCGAGCCTGGCTCAGCGCGGCGCCAGAGCCGGCCCGGCTGCTGGACGTCCTGCGCACTGCCCGCCTGCTGGCCGCGGACGCCCGCGCCGCGGACGCGCTGCGGGCGGCCGGGCTGCGCGACGTCATGTCGACCGCGGCCGGGTCCGCGAGCCAGCTCTACCGGTACCTGCTGACCCACGCGCCGGCCGGCCGGCGCGTCGCCGCCCAACTGGACACGCCGGACCAGGCAGAGGCGTGCGGCTCGTTACGGCTCGCCGGCGCCGACGTGGTCGAGGTGCCCACCTATGTCACGCAGCCACCGAACGACGTGCTCGGCGTGCGCCGGGTCGTCGAGCTCATGAGCCGCCAGCAGCTGGACGCCGTCGCCTGGCTCGACCCGGTCGGGGCCGAGCACGTGTTGCGGTTCGCCGCCGGGCACGGCCGGCTGCCCGGCGTGGTCGCCCAGCTCGGCGCGCACATCCCGGTGCTGTGCTACGGCCCGCTGGCCGCCGCGGCGCTGCGCGGGCACGGCGTGGAGGCGGCCGTGCCGTCGGTGCCGTTCGACGAGGAGTCGGCGGCACTGCTGGCCAGGGCGGTCCTGGACCGGGCGGTGCACGCCACCGTCGACGGGCTGCCCCTGGAGGTGCGCGGCGACGCCGCGGTGGTCGACGGGCGGCTGTACCCCGTCCAGCGCGGCCCCATCGACGTGCTACGGGCCCTGGCGCGGACGCCGGACCGGGTGCTGTCCAGCGCTGACATCCGGCTGCTGGTGCCCGGCCTGGCCGACGCCGACGGGCACGCCATCGAGATGGCGGTGTCGCGGCTGCGCCGGGCGGTGCCCGGGCACAGCCTCGTGCAGACGGTGATCAAACACGGCTACCGCCTCACCGTCTGACGGCGCTGCCCGGGCTGCCTGAGCCGGCAGCCGGGGCCGCCCGGGGCGGCTCCGGCTGTCCAGGCTGTTCGGGCTTTTCGGGCCGCTCGGTCAGCGCAGCGTGTCGCAGGCCGGGGTGCCGGGAGTGTTGGCGGCGCCGGGCACCCAGCGCACGTCGAAGAGCGAGACGTCCAGCGTGCCGCCGGTGCCGAGCAGGAAGAACGTGTCCACATTGGCCAGATCCAGGCCGTCGGCGACGAAGCAGGCCAGCGGCACCCGGATGGTGCTGCGCTGCTCGACCGGCAGGGCACGCACCAGCTGCGTGGCGTCCACCTGGGTGGCGCACGGATACCGGCAGTGCACCCCGATCGTGACCCGGTCGGCGGGCTGGGTGTGCAGCGTCAGGTCGACGACGAGCGCCGTCCCGGCGCCGCCGTACGGCCGCACGTCCGTGGTGCGCGGGGCCTGGAAGTAGAGCTGGCCAGGCGCGGTGCCGGAGAACCGGGCGCGCAGCCCCTGCCCGCCGCCCAGGCGGAGCGTCACCGACGTGCCCGCCGAGGCGGTGTCCAGCCCGAACGCCTTGCCCAGCCAGCCGTCCTCGGCCGAGCTGACGAACAGCGGGTACGTCGCGTTGGGCGCGCCGCCGAACATCACCAGCGGATCCGTCACGGCCGGCCCGGCGGGCCCGGCCGACGCGGACGTCGAGGCCGTCGAGGCCGCCGAGGCCGGTGCGGCCGTCGCGTTCGCCCCGGTGGGTTCCTGCCTGCCCTGCGCCTGCCCGGACGGTGTGCCGGTGCCGCCGGGCTGGGTCAGCAGGACGACTGCGGTCGCCGACACGACCGCCGTCACGGCGACCAGCGCGAACTGCCCGGCCCGCCCGCGCAGCCGCGCGGAGAGCCGCCGGCGCGGACCCGGCGCGGACCCGGCAACCGGCTCGGGTCGAGGCTCGAGCTGAGGCTCGGGCGGAGGACCGGACTGCAGCTGGGGCGCGGGATGGGCCGGCACCAGCACCGGCGGCGGTGGCGGTGGCGGTGGCGGTGGCGGTGACAGGGGTGCGTTCGTGGGGGGTGCCGCCGGCGGGGACACCGGCCTCGCGCTCGGCGCGCGGCTGCTCAGCAGCGCCGCGCCCAGCGCCACCGCGTGCTTGGGATGGGTGTTGATGCGGATCGGTCGACGCAGCGCGTCCCGCAGCAGCGTGCTGACCAGCGGGATCTGCGACGAGCCGCCGACCAGCAGCACCGCGGTCAGGTCCTGAGGCATGAGCCCCGCACCGCTGAGCGTGCGGCGGAACGCCTCGACCGTCGACTCCAGCGCCGGCGTGATCATCCGCTCGAAGTCGGCCCGGGCCAGCTCCACCTGCTGCACCGCGCCCGGCAGCTGCACCGTGATACTGCTCAGCTCCCGGGTGGACAGCGCCTCCTTGGCCAGCATGCACTGCCGCTGCAGGGCGGCCAGGATCGCCGAGGTGCCCGGATCGGCCGGGTCCAGCCGGGACACCGCGCCGCCCAGGGCGCGGTCGACGTGGTCGAGCACCGCCTGGTCGAAGTCGGCCCCGCCGAGCCACTCGATGCCCTCCGGGGTGCCGACGATCTCCAGCTCGTGGGTGCCGTTGCGCACGACGGCGCTGTCGAAGGTGCCGCCGCCCAGGTCGTAGACCGCGAGCAGGCCGTCCGGCGGCAGCGGATGGGCAGAGCAGTAGTAGGTGGCCGCGGCCACCGGCTCGGTCATCAGGCGGACCGCCGCGCCTGACAGGCCGGCCAGGTCGGGTATCGCGGCGAACTGTTCGCGCCGGTACGGCCCCCATACCGCCGGGTGGGTCAGCACGATCTGCTGCGGCGGCTCGTCGTGCTGGTCCTTCCGGACGCCGGCCAGCACGTCGCGCAGCATCGCGGCCATCAGCGCGGTCGGGGAGTGCGGCACCCCTCCCAGCACCAGCGGGGTGGGATCGCCCAGGCGGCGCTTGAACTCCCGGGCGGTCCGGTCCGGCGCGTCCAGGCCGAGCCGGTCCGCCGGCTCGCCGGTGCGCAGCGTGCCACCCGCATCGAGGAATGCCACCGCCGGGACCACCACGGCCTGGCCGCCCAGGTGGACCATGTCCAGCCCGCCGGCGTGGGCGACCGCCGCGGCGGCGAAGCTGGTCCCGAGATCGATGCCCACTGAATACATCGGAAACGACCTCTCCTATGGCGCGAAAGTGCCATTACGATACGCCGCCGTAACTCATCAGTCACAGAGCCATTCGGATCTGCGGTGAACTGTGCCCCCCTGCTGGACCGTGTCACAGATGGAGACGGTGCGGAGGGGAGCGGTCGTGGGCGTGGACCAGGTGCTGGATCCGGTGCAGGTGACCGAGCGTGATGCCGGGGCGGAGGCCGCGGTGCACGAGCTGCTGCTGCGGCTGGCCGGCCATCTGCCGGACCGGCTGATGACAGAGCTGCGCGACGAGCTGGCCGACGGTCAGCGCCGGCATGTCGCCCGGCAGGTGGCGTTCGAGACGCTGTCGCGGCCGCTGCAGCTGGAGCCCGAGGAGATCGACCTGCTGCGCGCGGAGCTGGTCGGCGACGAGGCCGACGCCGGCCTGGTCGCCGCGCTGCCCGACCTGCGCGGACAGCGCCGGCCCGAGGCGTGGCTGTTCGTCTCGGCGCTGCCCGACGTCCCCGCCAAGGCCGAGCCGGTGGTCCGGCCGCTGGATCTGACCGGTGACCCCGCCGGGCATCCGTTCCCACTGGACCCGGTGGACCGGGTTCTCGTGCGGGAACTGGCGGCGGCGCCGCAGGTGACCGCGGTGTGGCGCAGCTGGCGGATGCCCTCCCCGAGCCGGACCTGGCACGAGCCGGTGCGCGTCGTGGTGCTGAGCCTGGAGCAGGCGACGGACGAGGGGCCGGGGCCGGCCGAGCTGGCCCGGTGGGCGCGCGGGGTCCTGGCCGGCGCGGGGGATCCCGGCGTGCAGGTCGAGGTGTGCCGGGCCGGGCTCGGCGCCCCGCTGTACCAGACGCTGGCCCGCTCCTGCGGCGCGCTGCTGTGGGCGGCGCGCCCGGCCACGCCGGTGCGGGTCGCGCCCGCGTTCGACGGCGTCGACCCGGTCCGCGGCCCGTGGTTCGCCCCCGACCGGCCGACGGTCGCCGACGAGCAGCTCCAGCAGCGGCTCCTGGAGGCACTCACGTCCGCCGAGGTCATCGCCCGCAGCGACAGTGGGATGACCGACGTGATCGAGCCGCGGCGCGGCGCGGTGGTGCCACTGCACCTGCGCACCGACGGCGCCTGGGTCTGGAGCGAGGTCACCGCCTACTACCTCGCTGCGCACGGCCTGGCCCCGGACCCAGACCTGGCCCGGCACCTGCTCGACCCGGACGGGACACCGCCGCTGGACGAGGTGGCGCTGCACCGGGTCCTGGTGCACCTACTCGACCGCTCGGCCGATCAGATCGCCTGGACCGCGCCGCCGCCGGCGGACGAGCGCGCCGGAGGCGGCGATGCGTGAGCATGCGGTCGTCCCTGCGCCCCGCCCACCGGTGTGGCACCGGCCCCCGGCCGGGCCCGGCCCGGCGGCTCGGCAGGCGGGCGCGGCGCAGCAGCTGATCCTGGCCCCGGGGCCATGGGACGCGCCCGGCTCGCTGACCGCCGCCCCGGTCGGCTGGTTCACCGTGGCGGTCGACGCCCGCGCGGACGGGTTCCGCCTCGGCGGGCACCGCTTCGACGTCGCCGCGTTCGCCGACGCGATCTGGCAGTGCCCGCGCTGGCGGGGCCGGCCGGTGCTGCTGGTCACCCAGCCGAACGCGCCCGCGGACGGGGCTGGGCCGGCGCTGCGAGGGCTGGCCGAGGCGCTGGGCGCCCCGGTGTACGCGTCCGACGCCGGTCTTCACTTCATCTTCGGCCGGGCGGTGGCCGAGCGCATGTTCTGGTGCTGGCGGCCGGGCGCCGAGCCCGAGGAGCCCGAGCCGGTCGGCGTGGTGCTGCCGCCCCCGGCCCGCCGCCCGGCGCCGAAGCCGGCGGCGGCCGCACCGTCACCGCAGCGGCCCGCGGCTCGGCAGGAGAGCGATGCGCCCCTCCCGCCCGCCGTGCCGCCCGCCGTGCCACAGCCGGACGCGGCCGTACCTCGGCCGCTCGGCGTGCTGCAGGCGAACGTGCCCGCGGTGCAGCCGCTGCCTGACGTGCCCGCGCCTGAGCCGGTGCTTGACGTGCCCGCGCCTGAGCCGCTCGTGGCGGGCGACGGCGGCGACGTGGCCAAGGGGCAGCCGCTGCCTGACGTGCCCGGGGAGCAGGTGCTCTTGGCGGGCGTCGGCTGCGACGTGGCCTGGGGTCAGCCGCTGATGCCCCACCTGCCCGCGCAGGTGCCCGTGGCGGGCAGCAGCGGCGAGGTGGCCGAGGCTCAGCCGCTCGCGGCGCTGCTGCCTCACCTGTCCGGGGTGCAGCCGCTCGCGGTGCCGCTGCCTGACCTGTCCGGGGTGCAGCCGCTCGCCGTGCCGCTGCCTGACCTGTCCGGGGTGCAGCCGCTCGCCGTGCCGCAGCCGGACGCGGCCGAGGTGCAGCCGCTCCCGGTGGGCGACGACGGCGACGCCGGCGGGCTGCAGGCGCTCGCCGTGCCGGTGATGCGGATCGGCGGGTTCGACCTCGGGGTACGGCAGGTCAGGCTGGAGCCGTCCGGTGCCGGCGAGCCGGACCCGGGGCCCCGCCGGGCCGAAAGCCCGGTCACGGACGATGTCGCACCGCCACCCAAGCTGCCACAACAGGTCGAGTCGCCCGAGCCTGCCTGGTTCCCGGTCCGTGCCATACCGCACGAGGCCGACCGGGAGCGGGTCCGGGCCGCGCTGGGCTGGAAGTTCCAGACCTACTTCCGCGGGGTGTCCCGGGCGATGTCGCTGCATCCGGGCCTGCGTTCGGCCGGCCGCACGCAGGACGGCGGCGCGGGCCTGGTCGCCGTGCTGGCCCTGCTCGACGGCTCCGACGCCCGGGTCAACGCCGGGCTGCGCGCCGCCGGCACTCCCGACGAGCAGGTCCAGGCGCTGGCCCGGTGCGCCGCCGCGGGGCTGGCCCACCTGCCCGTGGTCAGCGGGCCGGTGTTCGCCGCCGCGCCCGACGGCGTCGACCTGACCCGTTCGTACCGGCCCGGTGACGTGCTGGTGGAGCCGGCGTTCACCAGGGTGTCGATGGAGCGGGGCGGCGGCACCGGGCCCAGCTACGCGATCTGGTCCGCCACCGCGCGCCGCCTCGACCAGCTCAGCGGCCCGGACGAGGCGGCCGGCGAGGCGGCTGGTAAGGCAGCCGGCAAGGGCCAGGCCATGTTCGCGGCCGGCGCCCGCTTCGAGGTCCTCGCGGTCGACCAGGCTGACCCGGAAGGCGCCGCGGGTGGCGCCCCCTGCGTGCTGCTGCGCGAGCTGGTCTTCGACCGCCGCGACGGCGACCTGAGCCGGCGGGTGGCGGGCCGGCTGCGCGCCGTCCTCAAGGCCCCCGCCAGCCCGGCAGCGTCCGTGACCTGGCCGTGGCCGCTCGGCCTGGTCGACGGGCGCCGGTTCCCGCTCGACACCGGCACCGGGGACGGCAAGCCCCCGGCCGGCGGATCACACCAACCAGGCGGACCAGAAGGAGCTGCATCGTGACCACCAGCGTGCTGTCGGTGTCGGCCCGGGACGTCGGCTGCCTGACCGAGATCTCCCGGGCATTGTCGACCGCGGCCCCCGGGGACACCGTGGCCGTGCGGCCCGGTCTCTACCGGGAGGCGCCGATGTTCCGCCGCGACGTGGTCCTGGTCGCCGAGGACGGCCCGGGCACCGTTGTCATCGAGGTGCCGGCCGGCGGCGCGATCCTGGCCGGCGGCGGTGTGGTGCTGATCCGGGACATCACCCTGCGCGGCGGTGACGCGCAGCTGCCGCTGCTGCAGGTGGCCGCGGGTCGGCTGCGCCTGGAGGGCTGCACGGTGGACGCCGCCTCGCCGGCCGCCGTTCACGTGCGCGGCGGCGCGGTCGCCATGCAGGGCGGCTCGGTCAGCAACAGCCTCGGCGCCGGGGTCGTCTTCGAGGCCGGCACCGGCGAGTTCACCGGCGTGCGGCTGCACGACATCGCCGGCTCGGCGGTCATGGTGACCGGGGCCTGCGCCCCGACGTTCCGCGGCTGCACGATCACCGGCATCGCCGAGACGGCCGTGGTGACGGCCGGCACGGCCGCGCCGCGACTGGAGGACTGCCGCATCGCCGGCATCGAGCAGTACGGCGTCGTGGCGCAGCAGGCCAGCCGGCCGCGGCTCACCGGCACCAGTATCACCGGTGGCCAGGTGGGCCTGGTGGCCGGCGACGACGCGTCGCCGGTGCTGGAGCGCTGCGAGATCTCCGACACGCGGGCGCACGCCGTGGTGACCCTGGGCGCCTCCGCCGCGGCGCTGGCCGGCACCCGGATCGCCCGCGCCGGTGGGCACGGCCTGCAGTGCACGGGCCGTTCGGCGCCGGCGCTGGAGGGCTGCGACGTGCTGGACTGTGCCGCGGCCGGGGTCCTGGTCACCGACACCGCCGCGCCCCGGCTGACCGGTGGTGCGGTGACCGGCTGCGCCGACGCGGGGGTGCTGCTGACCGGCCGTTCCCGGGCCTGGCTGCAGGGGGTGCGGGTGTCCGGCTGCGCCATCGGCGTCGCGATCGAGCAGGACGCCGCCCCGCAGCTGCACGGCCTGTCCGTCGACGACATCCGGTACGGGCTGCACGCCACCGGCGGCACCGGGCTGTTCGAGGACGGCCAGATCACCGGTGCCCGCGCCGCCGGGGCCAGGCTGGCCGACGCCGCGGTCGCGGTGCTGTCCAACTCCAGGGTCACCGCGTGCCGGGTGGGGGTGGAGGCGGCCGGCGGCGCCCGGCTCGAACTGACCTCGGTGGCCGTCGAGGACTCCGTCACCGCCGGGCTGCTGGCCGGCGGTCCCTGCACGGTGACCGCCGTGCGCAGCCGGGTCAGCGGCACCCGCGGGCCGGGGGTGCACGCCGCCGGCGGCAGCACGCTGACGGCCACCGACTGCGAGATCGTCGACAACGAGGGCCCCGGCATGCTCGTGGAGACGCAGCGGCCGGTGCGGATCAGCGGCGGCGTGATCCGCGGCAACGGCGGCGTGGCCGTGGACGTGCCGAGCGCCCACGCCCCGGTCGAGCTGTCCGATGTGGACACCGGGCACAACAGCCGCCGGGCGGGTGCCGAGTCCGCCGTGCCGGGTCCGGCCCGGCCACTGGTACCGCATCCGGCGGTGGCGTCGCCGCCGGAGCCCGGCCCGGCCGAACCGCCCGCGTCGCAACCGGCCACGCCGTCGCCGGTCCCCGCGCCGCCCGACCGGCCGGATCCGGCCGTGACCGCCGACCCGCGACCCGACGGCGGCGACGCCGCGATGGCCGCCCTGCTGCAGGAGCTCGACGGGCTCGTCGGCCTGGCCGGGGTCAAGCGGGAGGTGGCCACGCTGGTCGGGCTGCACCAGATCGCCAAGCGCCGCCGCGAGGCCGGGCTGCACGTGCCGCCGATGTCGCGGCACCTGGTCTTCGCCGGGCCGCCCGGCACCGGCAAGACCACCGTGGCGCGCATCTTCGCCCGCGTCCTGGCCACCCTCGGGGTCCTGTCCGGCGGGCAGCTCGTCGAGGTGTCCCGCAGCGACCTGGTCGCCGAGCACGTCGGCGGCACCGCGGTCAAGACCACCGCCCGGTTCGAGGAGGCCCTGGGCGGGGTGCTGTTCATCGACGAGGCGTACACGCTCGCCCCGGCCGGCGGCGGCAACGACTTCGGCCGCGAGGCGGTCGACACGCTGGTGAAGCTGATGGAGGACCACCGCGAGGAGGTGGTGGTCGTGGTGGCCGGGTACAGCCCGAGCATGCGCACGTTCCTGGCCGCCAACCCCGGCCTGGAGTCGCGGTTCACCCGCACCATCACGTTCGACAGCTACAGCGACGAGGAACTGGCCACCATCGTGGAGCGACTGTGCCGGACCCACCACTACGCGCTGGAGTACGAGACCCGCCAGGCGCTGGTGAAGCACTTCTCCGGGATGGCCCGCACCGAGACCTTCGGCAACGCCCGGCTGGCCCGGCAGGTGTTCGAGGACATGCTGGGCCGGCAGGCGTACCGGCTGTCGCAGATGCCCGCCGCGCCGGACCTCGAGCTGGCCCGGCTGCTGCCCGAGGACCTGGGCGAGACGGCGGTGCCGGCCGGGTCGGGGGCGCAGTCCCCGGTCGTGGACGCCCTGCTGGGCCGGCTCAACGCGATGGTCGGCCTGGACGCGGTCAAGCGCGAGGTGACCGACCTGGTGGACCTGATCGCCAGCACCGAGGCGCGGGCGCGGGCCGGGCTGCCCACCCCGGTCATCTCCCGGCACCTGGTGTTCGCGGGCGCGCCCGGCACCGGCAAGACGAGCGTCGCCCGGCTGTACGGGCAGCTGCTCAACGCGATGGGGGTGCTGCGCACCGGCCAGCTCGTCGAGGTGTCCCGAGCCGACCTGGTCGGCCAGTACATCGGGCACACCGCGGTGAAGACCACCGAGGTGTTCAACCGGGCCCGCGGCGGCGTGCTGTTCGTCGACGAGGCGTACGCGCTGACCGGGGAGGGCAACGACTTCGGCCGCGAGGCGATCGACACGCTGGTGAAGCTGATGGAGGACCACCGCGACGACGTGGTGGTGATCGCCGCCGGCTACACCGGCGACATGCAGCGGTTCCTGGCCAACAACGCCGGGCTCGCCTCACGGTTCAGCCGCCAGATCCCGTTCGCGTCGTACACCGCCTCGGAGCTGGTGTCCATCGTGCAGACGCTGGCCCGCGACGGCGGTTTCGAGTTCGACACCGACAGCCTGCCGGTGCTGTACCGCCACTTCGACGGGCTCGGCCGCGACGAGACGTTCGGCAACGGCCGCTACGCCCGGCAGCTGCTGGAGCGGACCATCACCCGGCAGGCCAACCGCCTGCGCACCGCCACGGCACCGACGGTGGCGGACATGCAGCAGCTCACCGCCGCCGACGTCCACGCGGCGCTCGCCGCCTGACGACCGTCCCGCAAGCGTGCGCGGACCCCTGCCCCCCGGGGTCCGCGCACTTTTGGCGTCCGCGGCACCAAACCACGGCCCGCCCGCAGCCGTGTTCTGTATGTGAGCACGAAACCTTTCCGGCGGCCGGCCCGCCGCAACGGCCCCGAAATGCCGCACGGCGACATCTCCTTGCAGGAGCCGCCGGTCGTGCCCGAGGTCCAGCCGGGCGGGTTCCGCTCGCTGGGGATGATCCTGCCGACGATGCTGATGAGCGGCGGCTTCATGTTCATGTTCTTCGGCCGCGGCACGCTCGGCGGTCCGATGGGCATCATCATGCTGGTGATGATGGGCGGCGGCATGCTCGGCATGGCCTTCTTCCAGATGACCACGTCGTCCGGCAGCCGCAAGGACAAGATCAACGGGGATCGCCGCGACTACTTCCGGTACCTGTCGCAGACCCGCACCCAGGTCCGCGAGTACGCCGAGAAGCAGCGTGACGCGCTGGCCTGGCGGCACCCCGACCCGGAGTCACTGTGGTCGCTGGTGATGACCAGCCGGCTGTGGGAGCGCCGCCCCACCCACCCCGACTTCGGCGAGATCCGCATCGGCACCGGCGCCCAGCGGCTCGCGGTCCGCATCACCCCGATGCAGACGAAGCCGGTGTCCGACCTGGAGCCGGTGTGCGCCAAGGCACTGCGCCGGTTCATCCGCGCGTACACCACCCTGGAGGACCAGCCGGTCGCGCTGTTCCTGCCCGGCTTCGCGCACGTGCGCCTCAGCGGCGACCGCGACGTCACGCTGGGCATGGTCCGGGCGATGCTGGCCCAGCTCGTCGCCTTCCACGCCCCGGACGAGCTGCGGGTGGCCGTGTGTGTACGGGCCGAACGGGCCCCGGAGTGGGAGTGGGTCAAGTGGCTGCCGCACACCAAGCACACCGCCGACGTCGACGCGGCCGGCCCGGTGCGGCTCGTGGGCTCCTCGCTGGAGGACCTCGACCGGCTCCTGGGTGAGGAGTTCGCGGCCCGCGGCCGCTACGAGAGCGACGCGCAGCCGTCCCGCGACGAGCCGTTCGTCGTCATCGTCTCCGACGGCGGCGCGATTCCCGCCGGCGCCCGCCTCACCGTCTCCGGCTACCGCAACGCGGTGCTGCTCGACTTCGACGGCCGCGGCTCCGGCACCGACGAGCACGTGCTCAACCTCGAGGTGTCCGCCGAGGCCGTCGAGCTGATCGAACGCGACCACGTGGGCCGTGAGGTGCGCACCCGGCTGGCCGCGCCGGACCACCTGGACCCGGCGCGGCTGCGCGCCGTCGCCCGCGTCATGGCCCGCCACGGCACCCGCGTCACCGGCGAGCAGCCCGCTAACGGCTTCAGCGCCGTGCTGGACCTGCCCGACCTGCTCGACATCGACGACCTGGACACCTTCGACCCCCACGGGCTGTGGCGCGACCGGCCGCCGGCCGAGCGGCTGCGGGTGCCGATCGGCGTGGCCGCCGACGGCTCGCCCATCGAACTGGACATCAAGGAGTCGGCCGAGGGCGGCATGGGCCCGCACGGCATGCTGATCGGCGCGACCGGCTCCGGCAAGAGCGAGCTGCTGCGCACGCTGGTGCTGGCGCTGGCGGCGACGCACTCCTCGGAGACGCTGAACCTGGTGCTCGTCGACTTCAAGGGCGGCGCCACCTTCGTCGGGCTGGACCGGCTGCCGCACGTCTCGGCGCTGATCACCAACCTGGCCGACGAGGCCGCGCTGGTCGACCGGATGCAGGCCGCGGTGCACGGCGAGCTGGTGCGCCGGCAGGAGCTGCTGCGGCGGGCCGGCAACTTCAGCTCGGTGCGCGACTACGAGAAGGCCCGCGCCCAGGGCGCCGACCTCGATCCGCTGCCCACGCTGTTCGTGGTGGTCGACGAGTTCAGCGAGCTGATCGCGGCCAACCCCGACTTCATCCAGCTCTTCGTGATGATCGGCCGGCTCGGCCGGTCCCTCGCGGTGCACCTGCTGCTGGCCTCCCAGCGCCTGGAGGACGGGCGCATCCATCAGCTCGAGGGCCACCTCTCGTACCGCATCGGCCTGCGCACGTTCTCGGCGATGGAGTCCCGCGCCGTCATCGGCGTGCCGGACGCCTACGAGCTGCCGGCCGAACCCGGCAACGGATACCTGCGCTCCGGCGTCACCAGCATCACCCGGTTCAAGGCGGCCTACGTGTCCGGCCCGCACCGGGCGCGCGGGACGAGACTGCGCCAGGACGTCATCGCCAGCCAGGTGGTGGTGTTCGGGACCGAACACGTCGCACCCGTCACCCCACCGGCGGCGGCCACCGAGGAACCGCGCCCCGCACCGGCCGACAACGGCTCCACGGTGCTGCACGCCCTGGTGGAGCGGCTCATCGGCCAGGGCCCGCCGGCGCACCCCGTGTGGATGCCGCCGCTGGAGCAGCCGCCCACCCTCGCCGACGTGCTCCCGCCGCTGCTGCCCGACCCCGAGCACGGCCTGCGCCCCGTCGACGCCGGCCACGACACCTTCCTGCGCGTCCCCGTCGGCCTTATCGACAAGCCGTTCGAACAGATCCGCGACCTGCTGGTGGCCGACCTGTCCGGGGTCGGCGGCCATGTCGGCATCGCCGGCGGGCCGCAGAGCGGCAAGAGCACCCTGCTGCGCTCCCTGGTCTGCGGCCTCGCCCTGACCCACTCGCCGCGCCAGGTCCAGTTCTACTGCCTCGACTTCGGCGGCGGATCCCTCACCGGCCTCGCCGAGCTGCCGCACGTCGGCGGCGTGGCCGGCCGGCACGAGCCGGAGCGCGTCTCGCGCACCATCGCGGAGGTGCGCTCGCTGCTGACCGAGCGCGAGCGGCGCTGCGCCGACCTCGGCCTGCACGGCCGGGACGCCTACCGGCAGGCCCAGGCGGCCGGGCAGATCCCGCAGGACCGCCTCGGCGACGTGTTCCTGGTCGTCGACGGATGGTTCACCCTGCGGCAGGAGTTCGAGCCGGCCGAGGAGATGGCCCGCGACCTCGCCGGCCGCGGCCTGAACTACGGCATCCACGTGATGATGTCCGTGGGCCGCTGGTCCGAGCTGCACATGTCCATGCGCGACAAGATCGGCACCCGGCTCGAGCTGCGCCTCGGCGACCCGGTCGAGTCCGGCATCGACCTGCGCGCCGCCGCCCAGGTGCCGCGCAAGCCCGGCCACGGCCTGACCGAGGCGAAGCTGCACTTCCTCGGCGCGCTGCCGCGCATCGACGCGGTGCGCTCCGTCGAAGGGCTGGTCGCGGCGACCGGCGACCTGGTCGCCGCCGTCGCCGACAACTGGCCCGGCGAGCGCGTCGCCGCCGTGCGCACCCTGCCCGCGACGCTGCCGCTGGCCGAGCTGCCGGCCCCGGAGGAGTCCCGGGTGCCCATCGGCGTCGACGAGGACCACCTGGCCCCCGTCTGGCACGACTTCCGCGCCATGCCGCACCTGACCGTGCTCGGCGACACCGAGAGCGGCAAGAGCAACATGCTGCGGCTGCTGATCCGCGCCGTCGTCGGCAGCCACACGCCGGCCCAGGCGCGCATCATGGCGGTCGACTACCGCCGGCAACTGTCCGACGAGGTCCCCGAGGCGTACCGGCTGGGGTACGCGGTCTCCCCGGACAGCACCCGCGCCGCCGCGACCGAGGCGCTGGCCGGGCTGCGTCCCCGGGTGCCGGGCGCCGACGTGACCCCGGAGCAGCTGCGGGCCCGCGACTGGTGGCACGGGCCGGAGCTGTTCATCTTCGTCGACGACTACGAGATGCTCGCCGGGCACGAGAACCCCCTGGCCGGGCTGATCCCGCTGCTGCCGCAGGGTGGCGACATCGGCCTGCACCTCATCGTCGCGCGGGCCGCGGCGGGCGCGATGCGCCTGTCGATGGACCCGATGCTGCGCCGCGTGCAGGAGCTCAACACCCCCGACGTGGCCCTGTCCTGCCCGCCCACCGAGGGTCCGCTGCTGGGCGGGGTCCGGCCCCGGGCGCTGCCGCCCGGCCGGGCGCTGCTGTGCACCCGCCGCGGCGGCCGGCTGATCCAGACCGCGCTCGTGCCGGCCCCGCAGCCGACGACGGTGCCGTGATGCCGGCCGACGAACTCGCCCGGCGGCTGCGCGCCGCGGCGTGCCTGCCCGGCACCTCGGCCACCCCGTCCGCCTGGCCCTGCGACCCGGCCCTGCTGGACTGGCTGCGCCGGATGAGCTACCCGGGGCTGTACACGTGGGCCGCCGAGGAGAGCCTGGCCCGGCGCTGGATCGGCGGCGACATCTTCGGAACCCGCGGCCCGCGCGCCGTGCCCGCGTTCCTGACCGGGGTCGACGTGCGGACCGTCGCCCCGGAGCTGGTCGCGCCGCTGCTGCGCCGGCTGAGCATGACCCGCCCGGCGCCGGCCGCCGCCGAACTGACGCCGCGGGCGCTGGCCGCCGAGGCCGGCCCGGTGAGCCGGCACGCGCGGGACGAGGCGTCCCGGCGCTGGGAGCCCTCCGGGTCGGCGCCGCCGTTGCCGGCGAGCACCGAGATCCCGCACGTGGTGCACGGCATCTGGCTGGGCCGGCCGTTGCCGGCCGGCAACAGCTTCTGGGCCAACTACGGCGCCGCCGCCGACGCCTACGCCGGCGAGGTCGACTTCGTGCTGTGGACCGACATCCCGCGGTCCCGTTTCGACGCCGCCCGGGAGGGCCGGCCCGGTCCGGTCCGTGACCTGCTCGCGTGGGCCACGGCGCACGGCATCCACGTGCTCGACGTCGCCGAGGTGTTCCACGCCACCGCGCCGATGACCCTGCACCACCCGTACACCCTCGAACTCGGCCAGGGCGTGCCCCGAGCCTTCGCCGCGGCCAGCGACCACCTGCGGGTCGAGGTCGTGCACCGCTTCGGCGGCCTGTACGCCGACGGCGACCTGCACCTCGTCGCCGGAGCCGAGCCGCCGCCGGCGGACGGTCCGGCGCCCGGCGACTACCGGCTGTTCCGTGGGCGCTGGCTCGGCCCGCCCGACGCGCACGGCCCGGCCCGGCTGCCCGATCTCTTCGACCGGGTCGCCGCTTCCCGCACCGGGTTCACGGTCCACGCGCTCACCGACGAGATCGTGCTCAACGACGTCGTCGCCGCCCCGGCCGGCCATCCGGCGCTGACCCTGTGGCTGGAGGGCGCCCGGTACAACTACCTGCGCGGCCAGCGGCAGCTCTTCGCCGAGGCGCCGGCACCCACGCACGGCGAGCCCGACTCGTGGACCTGGGCGGTCACCGCGAGCCGCAGCGGCCGCGTGCACCACTGGCTGCTCGCCCGTCTCGGCCTGACCGGGGCCGACCTGGTCAAGGCCGCACCCGCCGTGCGCGGGCACAGCGAGCTGAGCTGGCTGCCGCCCGCGGGTGGCGACCCGGCGGTGCCGTGCGCCGGACCCGATCCGTTGCCCACCCTGGTCGCGTGCGTCGGCCAGCTGCGATGGCAGCACCTGTCCCGCGGCGGCGACCTGTACCTCACCGGCGTCGCGCCCCTGATCCGGGGCCTGCCCGACCCGGACACCGCGTGGACCGCGCTGCTGCTGGCCTTCGCCGAGCTCAGCGTCGACCTCGGGCCGGTCACCTCGGTCACCGACTGTCGCCGCAACCAGGACGGCAGCCTCGACGTCGTCGAGCTGCCGGCCGCCGCGGAGGCGCTGCTGCACCGCCCCGGCATCGCCGAGGAGTCCTGGTTCCTCGGCGAGCGCACCGTCCCGGCGCGATTGCTGACGGCCGGCGCGCAAATCCGTGAACTCCACCGGGTTGCGTAGGCGTGACAAGGATATGAACACCGATCGCGGGGACGTCTGCCGGTTGCTGGTGGTGGGACCGACCAGCCGGGTGGACGTGAGCGTACCCACGCATATTCCGTTGGCTGACATGATGCCGGCCCTGCTCGGCGCGCTCGGCCCCGACCTGGCCGACCGCGGGCTGGAGCACAGCGGCTGGATCGCCCAGCGGCTCGGCGAACCCGCGCTGGACGAGGCGCGTACGGTCGGCGACCTGGGCCTGCTCGACGGCGAGGTCGTCCACGTGCGGCCGCGCACCGAGCAGATCCCGCCGCTGGCGTACGACGACCTCATCGACGGCGTCTCCAACGGCCTGCGCCGGCGAGCCGGGCGGTGGCGGCCGGAGACGACCCGGCTGGCCGCCGTGCTGTCGCTGGCCGTCTGGCTGGCCGCGGGACTGACGGCGCTGCAGCTGTGGCCGGACCCCACCCTGCGCACCGTGGCGACGGCATCCGTTGCGGTGCTGAGCCTCGCGGCGGGCTTCGTCGCCGCGCGGCGGTTCAGCGACCGCGTCATGGCCGCGATCCTCGGCGCCGCCGGACTGGCCGCGAGCGTCCTGGCCGTGGTGGACGCGACGCCCGCGCCGCTGCCGCAGACGCTCGTCATCGCCGTCGCCGCCGGCAGCGTCGTGGCCGTGCTGACCGCAGCGTTCGTGTTCCCCCGCACCGGCGTGCGCCAGATCGCCACCGGGCTCGCGGCGGCGACGCTGCTCGCGTCCCTCGCGGTCGGGCTTCGCCTGCAGGGCTTCCTCGACTGGACCGGCGTCGCCGCGGTGCTCGTCACCCTGACCACCGCGTTGCGGCCGGCGGTGCCTCTCGCCGCGTTCAAGCTCGCCGGGCTGTCCCTGCCCGACATGCCGGACGACCCCGCCGACCTGCAGAACAACATCGATCCCCAGCCCGCATCCGGCGTGCTGGCCGCCGCGGCCGACGCCGACCGGTACATGACCGCGCTGTACGCCGCCCTCGGCGCGGTCTCCGGCGCCGCACTGATGTGCCTGGCCATCGCACCCGGCTGGGCCGCACCCCTCGCCGCCTGGCTGGCCGGGGCCGCGCAGATCCTCGTCACGCGCCCGATGACCAGCACCTGGCACCGCCTGGCGCTGGCCGGGCCGGCGCTCGCCGCGATGGCCGCCTGGTGCGTGACCGCCGTCGTGGACCGGCCCGGCACCGCCGCCACCCTGGCGCTGGCCACCTGCCTGACCCTGGCGGTCGTGTCGGGGGTGGCGGCCCGCATCCTGCCACGGCGCTCGTTCAACCCGCTGCTGGGCCGCTTCGGCGACATCGCGCACACCGTCACGGTGACCGCGCTGCTGCCGGTCGTCGTGCTGATCTCCGGCGCACTCGACCTGATCCGGGCGCGGGTGGGCTGACATGTCCTCCCGCCGCGACCAGGTCGACGCCCAGCGGTTCATGCTCAGCCGGGTGACCGGTGCGCTGGTCCGCTCCGAGCCGGAGACCCCCGAGTCACCGACCCGCCGTGACCGCACCGGCACCATCGCCGGCGTCGTGTTCGGGCTGCTGCTGCTCGGCGTCACCGCCATCTGGGCACTGTTCCCGGGCTCCGGCTCGACCCGCTGGCAGCAGCCGCACACGCTGGTCATCGACGACCGGACCGGGGCCCGGTACGTGCTCATCGGGGGGCAGCTGCGCCCGGTCCACGACATCGTCACCGCCACGCTGCTGACCGGTGGCACGCTCACCCCGGTCGTGGTGTCCTCCAAGCGGCTGGCCACGGTGCCCCGCGGCGCCGCCGTCGGCAACCCGGCCGGGCCCCAGGTGCTGCCGGCCGCCGGCCGGCTCAACGCCGGTGTCTGGCGGGCCTGCGACCTCGGCCCGGGCCACATCGGCCTGGACATCGGCGCCCCGGCCGCCGAACAGCCGCTCGGTGACGGCGAGGCGCTGCCGGTCACCAGCGGCAACAAGACCTACCTGCTGTGGGGCGGCCGCCGGCTGCTGCTCGGCGAGGCATGGGTGACCGACGTGCTCGGCATGGCGTTGATGCCACCGGTCCCGGTGGACAGCGCCTGGCTGGACCTGATCCCACTGTCCGGCACCGCAGGCCCGCCCACCGTCGACGGTGCCGGAACCAAGGGGCCGGCCGTGGCCGGCGCGCCGAGCACGGTCGGGCAGATGTTCCGGGTCGACCTCGGTGCCGGCAAGGTCGGGCACTACATGATGACCACCGGCGGCCTGGCCCCGCTGACCGAGACCGAGTACCTGCTGCAGCGGGCCCGCCCCGGCGCGGCCGCCGAAACCGCGATCGGCGCGGCCGACCTGGCCGCGGCACCGCAACGGACCCCGGTGAAGCCGCTCACCTCCCTGCCCGCCACGCCGCCCCAGCCCCGGCCCGCGCCGGCGGGCACCGCGATCTGCGTGGAGCACTCGGGCCGGCCGGGACAGGCCACCGCCGTGGTGTTCAGCACCGACCACGCCCAGCCGGGCACCAGCGCCGTCACGGTGCGGGTGGCGGCGGGCGGGGGAGCGCTGCTGCTGTCCCGGTTCGACATGGACCCGGCGCAGCAGCCGGCCGCCCTGGTCGACGAGCGTGGCATCGCCTATCCGCTCGCCGGACGCGACATCGGCGCCCTCGGCTACAGCGCGCAACAGGCGGTGGTGATGCCGCCGTCGCTGGTGGGGCTGCTGCCGGCCGGGCCGGCGCTGGCCCGGCCGGGAGGGGGGTGAGGCCCGCGCGCCCTGACCGGGTGCGGCAACCGACCCGACCAACCAACCGGACCAGATGACCGGACTTCACGAACCGCCGAACAACCGAACAACCGGACACCCCGAACAACCGGACAAGGAGCGACCGAGATGGCGTTCAACAACGGGATCGTCGCGGATCAGACGACCATCACGAACATGGTCAACGCGTTCAACACGTGCCAGGGCGAGTGCAGGACCATCGCGGCCTCCGTGGACGGCGCGCGCGGCACCCTGGTCACCCAGTGGCAGAGCGACCAGGCCGCGCCGCGGTTCCTGCAGGCCGTCGACCAGTGGCTCAGCGGCTTCCAGAAGGTCCGCCAGGGGCTGGACATGCTCGACAGCAACATGCAGACCTACTCGTCGCTGACCACCAGCACGGAGGAGGCCGGCGCCTCGCAGGCCGGCGGCTGGGCCACCGCCTGATCCGGCCGCCATTCCATCCGACCCGTCAAACCACGAAGGAGGCCACCATGGCCAACTACAGCGTCAACCCCGCCGGGCTGCAGGACGTCGAGTCCCAGCTCACCCTGGTCACCCAGCAACTGGACGCCTCGCTGAGCGCCCTGCAGGCCTCGGTGCAGCGCTTCACCGCAGCCAACAACGGCCAGGCGCCGGAGGCCTACATGCGGGCCCAGGCGTTGTGGGACCAGGGCCAGCGCGAGATGCACCAGGCGCTGCGCGTCGGGCAGCAGCGGCTGCAGGAGATCACCAACAACTACATCCACGGCGACAACCGGGGCGCGGCCGTCTTCACCTGACCGGCCCGGCGCCGGCCGGGCCGGGGTGCCACCCGTGCCGTGGCCGGTCCCACGATCGGCGGGGCCGGCTACGGCGGCACCCCGGACCACCATCTCCGCTCGAAGGAGTCACGATGCAGAACGACCCGATCGTCATCAACCAGACCTACCTGCAGGGGCTGCAGACCCGGTACGCCTCGCTGGTGGACGACATCGACCGCCTCTACGGCAAGGTCTACCCGTATGGTGCCCTGCCGGGCTCGCACGTGGACATCACCAAGCCGTTCATCTTCAAGCTCGGCGGCGCCAACTTCACCGAGGCGCAGGACGTCGCCGGGGTCGTCGACGCGACCCGCGCGGGCGTGGTCGCACGGTTCAAGGCCGCGCGGGCCGAGATCTACACCTTGGAGTACGGCATCAAGTTCCTGCTCGCCGACTCCGACGCCGTCGAACAGCTCAGCACGCTCAGCGCCGAGCAGTTCGAGTACTTCATGCCGAAGGCGGCGAGCTGACCATGACCAACATCACGACGATCGAGGACATGCTCGAGAGCATTCTCGGTCTCGTGCTGGGCGGCGCGGCCGGGCAGTATTCGCTGGCCACCTCCGGAAGCGGGGGTGGCCAGCAAGGCTCGGGCAAGAGCTCGATCAACAACGGCTACCGTCCGGCCTCGGTCAAAACCGGAGCGCAGTGGTTGATCGCCCACCGGGACACGCTCACGTACACGGGCAACTCGTGGACGCCGGAGTACAACAAGGACGCCGTCACGTTCTACAAGTGGCAGAACCGCGCAGGGCTGCTCGCGACCAAGGACATCACCCGTCTGACCGTGTGGGTCGGCGTGGTCAACAACACCAAGGACGGCACCAACAACACCCAGGGGCAGAGCAGCAATACCGACGATCCGAGCAAGGTCGTCAACGCCGCGGCCAACCCGGTCATCGTCCTGGGCAACGCGTGGGAGCTGATCCAGCGCGAGATCAACCAGGTCGCCGGAGCCGGGACGTCGTTCGACCCGGACTCGATCGCGGCCATCCGGCAGGTGTTCAGTGTGCTGATCAGCCACGCCGCGAGCATCTCCGGTTGGCTGCAGGACGGCATCGCCAAGGTCAACGCCAAGACGCCGGAGTTCAAGGGCTCGGCGGAGTCGGCGTGGTACCAGCGGGTGCGCGTCGCCGACCACTTCCTCAACGACCTGTACGAGCAGCAGAAGGGGTGGGACAGCGCGCTGTCCGCGGTGGAGAAGGCCGCCCGGGACTTCGTCACGGAACTGAAGAAGGCGAACCAGGCGTGGTACGACAAGGAGCCCAAGGGCGCCTGGCCGCACCCGTTCCGGTTGGTCGCCAGCATGTTCAACGACGGCTCGTTCTTCTGGTTGAGCGGTCCCCCCAGCCTGAACCCCGATCTGATGAACAGCTGGGACCGCGGCAGGACGTACACCGACACCGACGGCAAGGGCAACGAGACGACTGTCCACTTCGTGCCGCCGTACTACCTGCGATACGACATGTTCGACGCGTTCGAGCCGCACGAGTGGACGAAGTTCGACCAGTGGCTGCGCAACACGTGGGCCGACAACGTCGTCACCACCTTCGCGCCGGCCATCACCGCGGCGAAGACCCTGGTGACGGCGTTCAGCGACGCGCGCAACAAGCTGGTCCTGAACGACCCTCCGCCGGTGTCGCCGCTGCCGATGCCCAACAACGCCGGCATGCCCAACATGAACAACCCGTACGCGAACATGGGCGACCCCTTCGCCAACTGGGGCAACCCGTTCGCCAACTTCGGCAACCCCTTCGCCAACTTCGGCGACCCGTTCGCCAACTGGGGCAACCCGTTCGCGAACATGGGCGGGCTGGGGGGCGGGGGCGGCGTCGGCGGCGCCAACCCGTTCGCGAACGCCCCATTCGACGACCCCGGTGGGTTGTTCAGCAGGGTGGAGAACCCGTTCGCGAACCTCAACCAAGGGCTGGTGGACGACCCGTTCGCCAACGGCCCCGGCAGCCCCGGTGCCGGTGGCGCCGGCTTCGGGTCGGACCTGCAGTTCCTGTCCTCGGGCAACCCGTTCGCCAACGGGCCGGGCAGCCAGGGCTTCTTCGGGCCGGACAGCCCGTTCGGCGACGGCGCGGCCGGGCCGCAGACCCTGGGCGAGCTCACCCCGACCCAGCTGCGCCAGCTCCAGGCGGCCGGGCTGCTCGACGACGTGCCGCTCACCCCGCAGCAGGCCGAGTTCCTGCGGCAGAACGGGCTTGATGTGCCCGGCGGCCTCACTCCGACGCTGGGCCAGCTCAGCCCGGAGGCGCTGGAGGCGCTGCGCGGCGCCGATCTGCTGGACCAGACCCCGATCAGCGCGGGCGCGCGGGCCAACCTCGGCCTGCCCGAGCTGACGCCGCTCGGCCCGACCTCCCCGGTGGTGGTCAACCCGTTCCCGACCACGGTCAACGGTGTCGACGTGAACGGGGCGGGCCTCGGCGGCCCGGGCGGGCTGCCGCTCGGTGACGTCACCCGGCCGGGCGCGTCCGACCATCCGCAGATCCCGCAGTTCATCACCGGTACCGGCGGCCTGTCGGGCGTGCCCGGCCTGAGCGGCACCCCGGGCCTGCTGAGCCCGGCCGGGCTGGGCCTGACCGTCGGTGGCGGCGGCGGGGCCGGCGTGGGCGTTGGCGGTGGCCTGGGCGGTGGCCTGGGTGGTGGTCTGGGCGGCGGCTTGGGAGGTGCCGGTGCGGCCGGAGCCGGTGCGGCCGGCACGGGCGTCATCGGCGCACCCGGCAGCGCGGGCGCGGCCGGTGCGGCCGGCACGGGGACACCCTACGGGGGCATGCCGTTCATGCCGCCGATGATGGGTGCCGGCGCCCCCGGCGCGGGCCGCCAGGAGCGCGACCGCGGGCGCAGCACCTGGCTCCAGGAGGACGAGCGGGTGTGGGGCACCGATCCGGACTGCGCCCCGGCGGTCGTCGGCCGACGTGGCCGGCCGACGCAGGACGACGACGACAACTACACGACCCCCGTCGACGAGCGCACCACCGTGTACGAGGAGCGGCAGTACCCCAGCCGGGGACGCTGAGCCGCGCGGGGCGCCGGGTGAACCCGGGGCCCCGCCACGACCGTGATTCAAGCGAAGGAGGTGCACCGATGACGTCATTGGGCGACGAGGAACTGTTGGCACAGATGCGGTCGGCGCTGGACCAGGTGCGCGGCGCGTCGGACCGGGCGCGCCAGCGGGCCCGGCAGTCGCGGACCACCGCGCAGGACAAGGAACGGCTGCTGACGGTCACCGTGGGCGGCCAGGGTGAGCTGGTCGAGCTCACCTTCAACGGCGACGCGTACCAGGATCTGGCCCCGGCCGAGCTGGCCGACCTGATCGTGAAGACCACCGCGAGCGCCCGCCAGGAGGCGCAGCGCAAGGCCATGGCCGCGGTCACCGCGCTCGGCCCGGACCTGGGCCAGCTGGACGCCGCCGCCCGCGGTGCCCGTTCAGTGGACGAGCTCGTCGAGTCCATCGTGGGCGCGGTCACCGGGGGCGGCGCCGGGGCGAAGCGGAGGTGACGGCATGAGCGGGCCGGAGCGGAGCGGAGGGTTGCGAATCGTGGGCGCAGGGTGGGGCTCAGGCCGGTGCCGGAGCGCAGCGGAGGTGGCGGCATGAGCGGGCCGGAGCGGAGCGGAGGGTTGCGAATCGTGGGCGCAGGGTGGGGCTCAGGCCGGCGCCGGAGCGCAGCGGAGGTGACGGCATGAGCGGGCAGATCCAATTTTCCGGCGACGCGCTGGCGCAGCGGGTCCCGCTGCTCGGCCAGTTCCGTGACGACCTGGCCGGGACCCTGAGGCCGCTGATGGACATCGCCGAGTGTCACTGGGCCGACGGCTGCGAAGGTGACGACGAGCTGGCTTTGCAGGCCCGCGGGGCCGTGCGCGAGGTGCTGGGCAAGTACGTCCTGCCGTCCTACGCGGAGCTCGGCGAGTCGGTGGGCATCGAGGGCGAGAAGCTCGACCTGGTCCGCAAGATCGGCGACAACACCGAGGGCAGCAACAGCGACGTGGCCGGCGGCTGGGGCAGCGGCGGCCGGCACGGCTGAGCGCGCACCGGTCACGGCACGCCAGGGCGGCAGGAAAGGGGTACGGCGATGGTCACGGTCAGCTCGTCCACCATCTCGATGGACAAGTCGAGCAGGGACGCCATTGGGGCGTTCACCGGGATCAAGCTCACGTCGGTCGACATGCCGCGGCTGGCGAGCGACGCATCCGCCCTCAGCGCCCTGGCCGACCGGGTGCGCAACCTGCTCGCGCCCGAGCTGATCCAGGTGATCCGGGCGGTGTCCGCGTCCGTCGACGGCCAGACCGCCGCCCGGTTCATCGCCCAGATCGCGCCGTTCGTCGCCATCGAACCCCACGCCCTGCTGCAGGTGGCGGAACTGCAGGACCAGACCGCCGAGATGATGCGCGGCTACCTGGTGGAGATGGACTACCTCAACCGCCAGGCGCTCATCATGTTCATCTTCATGATGGTCGAGCTCGCCATCGCCGCCGCCGAGGCCTTTTTCGCCCCCTGGGACGCCGTCGCGCGGGTGGCCACCACCCGCACGATCATCCAGACGGTGCTGCGCTCCAACCTGCTGCGCATCGCAGCCCGCAGCACGGCGATGCAGATGCTGTTCATGCCCGGATCGTCGCTGCTGGCGCAGCTGTCGCAGATGGCCGACCACATCCGCGACGGCATCGACTGGGGCGTCGTGGGCAAGCAGGCCCTCTACGGGCTGTCCGTCGCCGCGCTGAGCACCATCGCCGGGCCGCTCATCGGCAAGGCGACCAACAAGTTCGCCGTCAGCCTCGAACGGTACGTTGCCAAGGCGTCCCACCGCGAGCTGATCACCCGGTTCACCGTCGCGCCCGTGTTCGAGGTGGCCATGGAGGTCGGCGGCGGCATCGGCGCCAGCCTCATGGTCGACCACAAGTACGACCCGAAGAACGCCGACGGCGACGCGGTTTCGGGCGCCGCCGAGGCGGGCGGCAGCGCCGTGGCGACCACCGCCGGCGGGTACGGGCGCCGCGGCGCGCAGGGCCTCGGGTTCACCCCGACGATCCCGCGGCTGCGACTGCCCGGCGGGACCGGCTTCACCGAGACCGGCGCGCCGGTGCTGCCCCCCACCTACGACGACGCGATGGGCCTCGGATCCACCACCACCACCACCACCACCACCACCGGCGCCGACCTCCCGCCGAGCTACCCGGCCGTCGCGCCGGCCACGCCGTCGTCCCCGCCGCCGGCGTACGCCGCCGGGGCGGTGCCGCTGGTCCCGGCGCCGTCCTGGGCCCCGCCCACCGCGCCGAGCATCGCTGGCTGGCAGCAGTTCCAGCAGGACCTCACCGACCGGTACGGCGGCCTGCTCACCGAGGCGGCCCAGCGCGCCCAGGTGGTGGCGCCGCTGCGGGTGCCGATCGAGCGGGCGTTCGCCCAGTGGGTCGAGGCCCACGGGACCGACGAGACCACGGCCAGGCTGGTCACCGCGCTGGGCGTGCCCCCGGCACGGGTCGACGACGCGTTCCTCGCCGGCGTCCGGAACCGCGCCGCGGCCGCGATCAGCGCCGCGGCGCTCGCCCACGTCGTGGCACCGTCGCAGCTCCTGCCGGCCCTGCCGGCGGAGTTCGACCGGCAGGCGCTGCGGGGCCTCGCCGACCTGGCGGCCGAGCACCGGGTCGGGCAGTACTTCGCCGGCCTCGGATCGGACAAGGTCACCGTGCCGGCGACGGTCCGCGACACCGTCGCGCAGCAGGTCCGGCTGGACGTCGAACGGGGCATTGACGCGGTCCTCAGCAGCGGCTCGCTGTCCACGGTCCCGCCGGCACCC
Organism: Dactylosporangium sp. NPDC050688; assembly: GCF_040654515.1. Classification (NCBI taxonomy): domain Bacteria; kingdom Bacillati; phylum Actinomycetota; class Actinomycetes; order Micromonosporales; family Micromonosporaceae; genus Dactylosporangium; species Dactylosporangium sp. NPDC050688. The sequence goes on along the minus strand of NZ_JBFAIC010000006.1, from coordinate 36,304 downwards.
ACCACGGTCCAGCCCGCGGGAGCGCAGACCGGCGCGACCCCGCCGGCCGCGACCCCGCCGGCGGCGGCGCAGACCGCGCCCGCGGCGGCCCAGAGCGCGGCGGCGCGGGTGCCGGCGGCGGTCGACGTGGTCCGGCAGGCCACGGCCGACCTGCCCGCCCGCATGGCCCGGGTCTCGGCCGAGCTGGGCATCCAGCAGAACGGCGGCAACGGCGGCCGGAACACGTTCGAGCAGCACCTCGGCGAGGCGGCGCAGGCCGCGCAGACCCAGTTCGCCGCGCTTGCCGCGCAGCACGCCGGACCGCTGCCCGGCGTCGACCGCCTCGCCGCCGACTTCCGGCGCGAGTGGACCGACGGCTACCGGGCAGCCTTCGGCACGATCGACCCGGCCGCCACCGGCACGACCGGCTCGACCGGCCCGGCAGGCTCCGCCGCGACCGGTCCGGCCGCGTCCGGTGGCGCGAACCCGGCGGTCAACACGGCCGCCGCGGACACGCTGCTGCCGGGTGACGTGACGCCGCAGGAGGTGCCCACCCGGTTCGAATGGATCGGCGACGTCAACCCGTACCGCGGCCTCGGTCTGGACTTCGAGACCAACTGCGTGCTGACGGCGATCGGCACCGACATGTCCCTGGCCGCCGGTGTCGGGCACCAGGTCCCGCCGGAAGGGCACCTGCCGGTCGCGCAGCTGGAACGCTACGCCGGCCGGCCGCTGGTCGAGGCGGCGAGCTACGCGGCGGTCCGGGACGTGATCGCCGCGGCCGGCCCGGGTGCCCGCGGCATCGTCGTGGTGACCGGCGAGGGCAGCCGCATCTCGCACGTGATCAACGTGACCCGGACCGCCGACGGCAAGGTGGTGTTCCTCGACGGGCAGCGCGGCGGGCTCGCCCACGGCCCGGCGAACCCGGTGCGGCTGCGCTTCGTCGCCACCACCGACGGGGTCGGCCTGCCGGTCGCCCCCGCGGCGACGCACACCCCGGCGACCGTACCGCCACACCAGGATCTGGCCGGTGCGGATCTGACCAGCACGAATCTGACCAGCACGGATCTGACGGGTCTGGATCTGACCGGTCTGGACACGGCGTCGCCGCACCCGCCGATGTTCACGGTCGCCAGTGACGGCTACTGCGTGCTGTCCGCGTTCATCGCCAGCAACCCGGCGCAGGTCGCGGCGGCGCTCGGCCCGAACCTGCCCGCCGACCTGGCCGGGTTCCTCAGCGATCCCAACCGGGTGCGCTGGAGCATGCGGCCGTCCATCAGCCCCAGCCCGTACGTCAGGCGCATCACCCGGCTGCTGCAGCAACACGTCGCCACGTACCTCGCGGCCAACCGTGCCACGCTGCCGGCCGAGGTGAACCGGCGGCGCGCCCACTTCCGCGACGATATCGAGCGGCAGGTCCGCACCCTCGACGATCAGCAGGTGCGGGCGCGCCTCGATCAGCTCGCCGCCGATCAGCTCGCCGCCGACCAGACCCACCCGCCGCCGCCCGGGCAGTCCGTGCAGCCGTACGTCATCGACGCCGATTTCCTGCCCGTGTCCCAGATCCGGCAGCGGTACGAGGCCGTGCGCGACGCCGTCGCCGCCCCTGGACCGCCGGTTACAAGGCCGCAACTGCAGCTCGAATTCATCAACCGGCACGGCCCGCGCTTCCCTGTGACGGAGATCGACCCGGCGCGGCTCGGCGACTACCTCGTCAGCGCCACGGCCATGTCGGACCGGCGGCTCGGCGACGACGAGTACGCGGAGGTCCGGCGGACCGTCGCCAACTGGGGCAACCGGTGGAGCCACCCGTCCGGCGAGTTCCTGGTGCCGCTGCTCGCGCATGCCACCAACAGCCGGGTCACCATCCTTCGCACCGGACCCGGCGGCCCGGAGGTGCTCGACACGCTTGGGCCGGTCGGCGGGGCGCCGGTCAGCGTCTACTACGAGCCGAGCAACCGGAAAAGCAACCCGACCAACTACAACCACTACAACGCCGCCGCCCCGGCACCCACCCGGCCGGTCCTGTCCGCGCCGCCGGTCCCGCCCGCGCCAGCAGCGCCGGTAAGCGACGCGAAACCGCACGGCGACGGGAAACCGTCTGACCAGCCGCCGGCTGCCCCGCCGGCGCCGCCGGTCACCGACAAGCAGCTACAGACGATGGCCGCCGGCCTGCCCACCGGCCTGCGGCTGCAGCGCGCCGCCGGCGCGACGACGCTGCACACCGCCGCGGCCGCCGGCAACACGATCAGCCCGCGGGTGCCGGCCCCGACCGGCCCCGGCCCCGCCATCCTGCTCGACCCGACCGTCACCGACCCCGTCGTGCTCAAGGCCGCGCTGGCCGGAATGCGGCCGCAGGACACCGCGATGGCCGTGCTGCACTGGCCGGAGAGCCAGCCGCTCAGCGCCGCCGCGGCGCGGGACCTCACCACCGAGGTCCTCGACCCGCACACTCAGTCGGCCATGCTGTCGGTGCCCCGGGAGGCGCTCACCGACGCACCCGCCCAACGCGACCCGCTGGTCCTGCCGCTGGACGCCGACGGCAACGTGACCTTCTTCAACGCCCGCCCGCAGCGCTACCTGTTCCTGCCGGACGTTCCCGGCCTGGTCGACGCCCCCACCCCGTTCGGCCTGCCCAAGGTCAAGGACGGCGTCTACCAGCTGTCCGACGGCTGGGTGGTCTGGGACGGCGGCAGCTACCTGTGGATCGGGCCGGCCACCGCGCTGGCCGACGTGCAGGAGCTGCTGCCAGAGAAGGCCGGCCAGCTCACCGAGCCGACCGTGTTCCTCGGCTGGCACGGCACCCCGCTGCCGCCCGGCATCCGCAAGCAGGTCGGCCAGATCTTCACCGGCATGCCGCCCGGCACCCCGGCCCGCCTGCTCACCTCCGGCGTCGGCCTCGACCGGCACACCTTCGACTCGGCCGCGGTCACCGGCCTGCCCGCCGATGTGCGGCTGGCGCACGTCCCCGGCGGCGTGCTCGCCTACACCGGCGACACCGCCCCGCCCGCCGAGCTGCACTGGAGCGACCTGGCCGATCCGGACCGCCCCCGGCTCATCGTGCACGAGTCGGTCGCCGACCCGGCCGCGGTCGCCGGTGCTGTCCGCGACCACCTCGGGGACACCGAGGGCGCGCTGCAGGTGCAGCTCGCGGCCGACCCGCCCGGTGCCGGTGCCACCGTCTCGGCCCGCGCCGCCGCGGCGGCGGCCGCGCTGCAACGCGACCTGAGCGGCACGGTCGAACTCGTCCTGCCGGTCGGTGCGCTCGGCCGTGCCCCGGCCGGCGCCGGCGCCGGCCTGGTGCCCGTCGACGCCCGCGGCCGGCAGACCCTCCCCGCCGCCGCCCGGGCCTTCGTGGTGCCCGGGCCGTCGACGCCGAAGCACGTCGAGGTGCTGAGCCGGCGCGACGACGGCGGGTACGACGTCATGCCCGGCTGGTCCGTCACCGAGCACCAGGGCGCCGTCCTGTTCGCCGAGTACGGCACCGACCCGGACAAGCTCCCGCCGGCCGCGTTCGCCGCCACCGGCGGGGTCCGGGTGGTCGTCCAGCCCGCCGGTGGCGCGGTCCCGCCGGCGGTCGCCGCCGCCGTCGACCGGCTGCTGTCGGGCGTACCCGAGGCGGACCGGCACGTGCATGTGGACCTCGACCCGGCCGGCGCCGGCCCCGACACCACGCCGTCCGCCACGCCGTTCGTGCCGCCGGCCGAGCCGAACCGGCTGGCCCTGGCCCTCGGCGACCCGAAGGCCACCCTGCCCGACTTCGACCGGGTCGAGGCGGCGCTGCGCGCGGAGGCGGACCGCCGTGGGATCACCGTGTCGGCCCACGCCTGGGACCTGGCAATGCAGCGGCTGCTCAACAGCTACCCGCTGCTCGCCGGCCCCGACGGCTACCTGTTCTCGCTCGGGGACATGGAGGTCCTGGTCCACCTCGACCCGACCGACCCGCAGCTGGTCGACAACCCCGCCGGTTCGTCGGACACCGTCGCCACCGGCACGTCTCTGGACGACCTCGAGCACCGCGAGAGCACCGACGACGGACGCTTCCACGCCAACGAGATCATCCAGTCGGTGTTCCAGACCGGCGCCCGCAGCGTGGGCGAAGGCACCACCATGCGGGCCAACCGGGTCCGCGGCGATTTCAACTTCGACGTGCCGCTCGGGCCGACCGCCCACTTCGGACCGAAGTTCAACTTCACGGTCAACAAGAGTGACCAGCGCTCGGCGCATCTCTTCGACGCCGAGAAGGGCCGGGTGCTGGACACCCGCGCCGACTCCACGTTCTACTCCTACGAACCGGGCTGGCGCCTGCAAACCCGCGGCGACACTGACCCGTGGCACGCCGTGACGCTGCTCCCGCCGGCGGAGGGCACCGAGCCGGCCCGGCTCGTGGTCGCCATTCCCAACCATCTGCTGGCGGAGCCGGCCGAGCAGGTCACCGCCATACTGCCCGAGGCCGCCCCGGACCGCTCCGGCCGGCCGAACCGCGGCAACCTGACCCGGCTGCCGGAGACGTTCTCGGCCAGCAACCTCACCGGCGTCACCGAGCTGTACGACCACATCGTGGCCCGGCTGCGCGACGACGGGTTCAACATGGCCGTCAGCAGTCCCATGCGCCAGGAGCTGCAGCGCAAGCTCTGGAACACCGAGACCCACCTGGACGAGGCGGTCAACCGCCGGCCCGGCGCCGGCGGCGGGAAGACGAAGGCGGTAGCGCCGGCGCCGGACCCGGCCTCAGCGGCGCCGGTGACCGCCGACGAGCGCGGCTACAAGTTCACCCTGCACGACGAGGGCAAGACCGCCGCCCAGATCCGGGTCCACGCCCGCCGGCACGGCGACACCACCCGCGTCGGCGGCACCAGCGACACCGCACACATCGAGAAGGTTCGCACCGCGATCGTCGGCCACGGTGGTGAGTTCACGCTCGGGCAGTCCAGCGGCGTCAGCTTCGGCGGCGGGACGGAGCTCCCGCTCGCGTCCGACTACGGCGACCCCAACGTGTTCAAGGAGAAGGCCAAGCTCGGCATCTCCGCCAAGGGCGGTGTCAGCTTCAACAACAACGACGGCGGCGGCGCCACCCACGCGTCGCTGAACGTGGTGGTGTCGCGGTACACGGGTATGACCGGCGGCCACACCGTCCAGCTCGAACTGTCCGCCGACGTGTCCACCTCGAAGAAGCCGATGGAGGCGCCCCAAACAACCCCCACCGTGGCCGGCTCGGCGGTCGTGCGGCTGTCGGAGCCGGACGCGTTCGACTTCGGCTTCGGCGTCGACGCCGACGCGTTCAAGAAGAAGCCCACCACCGCCACCGTCGACCACGAGACGTACCGCGGGGAGCTGCGCAACACCGGCAAGCATCCCGAGGACACCGGCCGCAATCTCCTGCCTGAGCACGTCCTCACGGGCCGCGGCCTCGGCCAGAGCCTCGCCGACGTCGACCCCGCGGCCGTCGCGCAGCTCAAGGCGAACCTGACGCGGGAGCTCGTCGCCGCCGGGTTCCTGCCCCCGGACGGCGACCGCATCTGGTCGCGGCTGGACGCCACCGAGTCCGGGCCCAAACACGCCCGTATCGCGCCCGCCACCGCCACCGTGATGGATAAGGCGATAGCGGCGGCGCGGCGAGGCAAGGACAAAGTCGTGCTGAGCGCGAAGGACGCCGTCCTGCTCGACATCGACGCCTCCGTCGACAACCTGGACGTCGTCGACAAGCTCGTCTCCACCGACGGCGCCGAGTCGTTCCTCACCACCCAGAGCCAGGTCGGCCTGCCGTTCACGGTGCACAGCTGGCGCGACGGCATCCTGCGCACCGCCGAGATCACCCTGCATGCCCGGTCCCTGGCCACCGACGCGGTCGGGCCGGACGGCAACTCGGTGCACTTCGACCGGCTCACCGACGAGCTGCACGTGGTGAACCTGCTGATGGCCCTGGGCATCGCCGGCCAGGGCGCCAGCGGCAACCAGGGCTGGTCGCTGGAGGGCGGATTCAGGATCGACATGCCCGCCGCGGTGAAGATGCTGGAGTCCATCGGGCTCACCGGCGCCGCGCTGAGCCGCGCCGTCGGCGCCGCCGACCGGCTCACCCGCATCGTCAACCGGCCGGAGCTGCTGGAGTACCCGGGTCGCGTCGGACTGTTCAACCTGCCGTACGAGTTCAGCTTCACCGTGACCTACGACAACGGCACCACCGGGCGCTTCAACCCGCCGCCCGTCCGCGGCAACGTCCACGCCGCGCTGCTGCCCCTCAACAGCGACCCGTCGACGTTCAGCGCCCGGGCCACCACCGACACGTCACCGTCCGTGCTGCAGCAGGGCGTCGTCTACCACCTCGACACGCACGGCCTGACCGACGGCATCCTCGCCCAGCTGCCGAGCCTGACCGGGACCGGACAGCCGATGACCGGGCCGCTGAAGAGCCTGGCCAACCCGGTCGCCGTGCAGTCGCATTTCAAGGAGGCCCTGCTCGGGCAATACAGCACCGACACCCTCATCGAGCCCGGCTTCTTCGCCAACACCAACGCCGCCGCGGCCATCCAGGTCGAGCGGATCGGCGGGGCCAGGTTCGTCGGCGCCACCCCCGACAAGTACGTCACCGGCCTCATCGAGCTGTACCTCGCCGAGACCGCCAACGTCGCCAGCCGCTCGTTCTCCAAGACAGTGAACCTGCCCGACATCCGGTTCGGCCGCAAGTTCACCAAGGACGGCAAGGACCTGTTCAAGCTCACCTTCTCGGAGTCGGTCAACGTCAAGATCAGCGAGAGCGCCGCGGAGGAGACCAAGCGGGTCGGCGGCCTGGAGATGCTCAAGCTCGCCTTCAACCGGGCGTACGCGTTTCACGCCCAGGTCGACTACGGCGTGCGGACCGGCACCAAGACCCAGACCGGCTTCATCTTCAGCCGCAACAGCGCCGCCGCGCCGACCTCGGTGACCAACCGGGACATGATCTTCCTGCTGCCCGAGCCCGAGGCCCTGGCCCAGTACGCCGCCGGCAAGCTGCCGGTGAGCGAGTCGCAGCTCATCGACGCCATGGGCCGCTGGGCCGGCGGTGAGCTGACCCTGCCCGGCAACACCGTGGCCGGGCTGCTGCACCACTGGCAGCAGGCGGTGACCGCGCGCATCGGCACCGGCACCCCGGACGTGGCCACGTTCCTGGTCCAGCACGAGCTGCGGCGCTGGGCGAACGCCCTCGCCACCCGCCACAACGACAGGAAGTCCCGCGACGTCGTCTTCGACGCCGAGCACCGCCGGCAGTTCCAGGACGACTTCGGCCATGTCCTGGACCCGACCAAAAACCCTTACCGCAAGCTCACCGTGCCCCCGTACCTGACCCGTACCGGCGACCGGACGCTCGGCCACTCCGGCGTGGACGAGGTCACGCTGTTCACCGGCCCGGCCACGGACGGCGTTGTCCGGCCCACGACGACCCTGCTCGACGCGGTCGTCGAGCGGATCGAGACGGTGGCCCCCGGCCTGCTCGGCGCGGCCGCCAGCGACTGGCAGCGGGCCAACGGCACCTGGGGCGTGCTGATGTTCTCGCCCAGCCGGCAGCTCATCGGCACGCTGCCCGGCGGCCTGGAGTCGCTGCAGGCGACCCTGGCCGGGCAGCGCGCCAACATCACCCTGGCGGACATGCTGCACCAGCACAACGGCGTCACGTTCTACTTCATCGACCGCAAGGGCGGCGCGTTGGCCGACGTGATCGAGGTCAAGGTGTCCGCCGCCCTTGAAGGCCGGCCCCGGTACACCGACTGGGTCCCCGAATACGGCATCGAGAACTACGGCCACGCCTACGCCGCCTACGCCTCCAGCCTGAGCCGCGCGCTCGGCTGGAACATCACCGCTGCCAAGTTCGGCTTCAGCAAGGACGGCGTGCCGATCTCGGGCAATGTCTCCGGGTCGTTCTCGCCGCAGGGCGGCCGCGCCCTGAAGAACTCCGAGCAGGGCACCCGCGAGCAGACCGTCTACGACTGGACCGGGCACTACCGGGCCACCACCGGCGCCCGGATCACCATCGGTGTACGCCGGCTCAACATGCACCGCCGCCCGCTGAACACGTTGCTCAGCAGTGTCTGGGACGGCTCGGCCAATCTGCTGGCCTCCGCCGGCAGCTGGGCCGGCGGGCTGCTCACCGTCGCCCCGCCCGCCGCCGGCAGCCCCGCCCCGACCGACCTCACCACCAAGCTGACCATGGGCGCCAAGGCGCTGGCTGACCTGCTCGCCGAGGCGTCCGTGGTGCAGTCCGACACCCACGAGATCGACTCCCAACTCGACTTCAAGATCCCGCGAGGGCTGGCCGAGGCGCCGCTGAAGGACCTGACCCGCAAGGACGACGACCCGCTCGCGGGGGACCTGCGTCCGCTGCCGCCGCTGCCCGGCGACGTGTACGTCAGCGGCGCCCTCGTCGACGACCTGTTCCCGGCCGGCCGCAAGCTCATGGCGGGGCTGCTGACCTCGAACGCCGACAGCGACACGTACCGTGGCAGCGTCGCGCTGCCCGGGCTGCTGTCCCGACTCAACGTGGACAACCACCTGCCGGACATGCTGGTGCCCGAGGGTTATTCGCTCGCCTCGCACCTGTTCGCGGCCGGCGCGTCCAACAGCCGCGTCGCCATGCGCCTGCGCGCCTCGCTGCACTCACTGGAGGTTCTCAGCCCGATCGTCAACAGCACCGGCACCGGCCGGTACGCCAAGTTCCAGATCGGTGCCGCGGCCACCCAGTCGCACAACCGGTGGCGGATCAACATCGACGGTGAACTTTCGACCAACTGGAAGATGCCGCCGAGCAATGTCGGCGCCCAAGAGGACACCACCACCAAGGGCAACTTCAGCACCGGCGCCAACCGCACCGCGCCGATGAGCCACAGCGCCACCTACGAGGACAACAAGCGCAACGAGACGCACATCAAGATGCAGGGAGTCACGTACCTCGTGCGGCTGCGCGGCAGGTTCAAGCTGGACGCCGTGCCACACGAGCACAGTCCATTCGTCCCCGGCCCGCACACCGGCCCGATCGGGCCGGAGCGCTTCGGCCCCGACGCCGCCAGCACCGGCTGGATCACCGGCGACGTGTACGTGGAGATGCTCGCCGACGAGGTGCACGAGCTGCGGCAGGAGATGCGCGCCCAGCCGCAGCGCTGGAACCTCGGCGTCGCCGGCCACTGGCCCGCTCCGGCCCCCCGTGCGCACGCGGCCGACCTGGACGCCCTGCTGGTGCGGGCCACCCCGGCCGCGATGGCCGTGGGACCAGCCGCGCCCGTCCCGGCCACGCAGCCCACCCGCGCCACCGGGACCGTCGCCGGCCGCCGCGTCGAGCCCGGCGACTTCGACATCGGACAGACCGCCCCGCACGTCGCCCTGCTCATCCGGGACCAGCTGGGCAACCACCACGACACGGTCCCGCCACTGCGGGTGACGGCCAACGACACCGCCCGGGCGCAACAGCGGTACCAGCTGGTGCTCGACTGGGCGGTCGCACACCTCACCTCGGCGACCCCCGGACAGCAGGCCGCCGCCGATCTCGCCGAGCTGCTCAAATGGCAGACGCCACCGGCGGACGCCACCCCGCCGGACCTGGAGCTGGCCAAGGAGCGGACCGCCGACATCCAGGGCCGGATCGCCCGGGTGCAGCCGCCCGGCACGCCCGTACCGCCGCTGCCGCACGCCGTGCTGCTGCTCGACCAGGAAGCGATGACCGTGGCCCGCGGCGTCGCGTTCGAGCTCGGCACCCACATCGACTACACCCACACCGCCGAGGACGGCACCGTGTCGCGGTACCGCATCGACCCGGAGGGTCGTGTCGTCCCCCTCAACGGCTCGGGCAACCCGGTTACCTCGGCCGAGGTGGTGGCGACGTTGTCGCCGGAACGGCGCAACGAGGCGCTCGCGGCAGGCATCGACCAGCGGCAGCTGGAGGCGATCTACGAGGAGCTGCTGGCGGGCACGCCGCTGCAGATGGAAGCGGCCGCGAAGCTCGACGAGGAGCTGGGCCACCGCATGGAGCGGTCCCGCAACGCCGAGGACGACGCCGCCCGCACCTGGATCGGTAACCACCTGTCCCGCCCCGGCGGGCTTCCCCGAGCCAAGGACCCGGCCCGGGGGACCGCCCGCGGCACCAACCAACCGCCCGGCTCCCGGGCCGCGCGCGCACGCCGGCTGCTCGCCGCCGACCTGCCGCCCGGCTGGTCCAGCACCGGGCCGCTGCCCGGGCTGCCGGCCACCGACCCGCTGCCCGGCAGCCACCTATGGATCGTGCGGCCACAGGGCACCGTCGCGGCGGCGGTGCTGCCCAACGGCGACTACACGGTCCACGACCCGCGCAAGGGCGCCGCCGAGCCCGCCCCGGGCGCCACGGAGGCCGGCAAGGACGCCAAGAAGGAGGCCGGCAAGGACGCCAAGAAGGAGGCCGGCAAGGACGCCACGGAGACCGGCAAGGACGCCAAGAAGGAGGCTGGCAAGGACGCCACGGAGACCGGCAAGGACGCCAAGAAGGAGACTGGCAAGGACGCCACCACCGAGGCCGGCAAGGGCGCCCCGCACGAGGAGACGATGACCGCTGCGGCGTTCCGGGCGCGGTACGCCGACGCCGAGGCCGTCACGCTCGTCGAGCCCGACGTGCTGCGCAGCTGGCTGGTGCACCACGGGGACTGGGCCGCGTCGCGGCAGTTCGCGCAGCAGCACCGACACGCGCTGCAGGCCGACCCGAACGTGATCGCACTCGCCGAGTACGCGCCGCGCGACCCGCTCCGCGGCGTGCACCGGCCGCTGCTGGACGCGATCCCCGCGGACGTATCCGACGCGGACGTATCCGACGAGGCGGACCGGCACAGCGACCCGGTCCTCGACGTGCACCGGCCGCTGCTGGACGCGATCCGCGCCAACGTGCCCGGCGCGGCGTACCAGTACCTGGAGGCGACCACGCCGGACGAGCGGCACGACGTGCTGACCGGGCTGCTCGGCGACGAGCGCATGCGCACACCGGCGGCGCTGCGGGCGATGGCCGCCCTGGTCACGGTGGCCCCGGCCCCGACGGCCCCGCCCGCGGCGGGCACCGTACCTGCCGCCGGCCCCGCCCGGGACGCCGGGATGCTGCGCGCCGTGGCCGACATCCTCGACCCGTCCGTCGGGCCCGTCGCGCGGTACCAGGCGATCGCCGAAGCCACCTGGGGCGTCACGGACCCGCAGGACTGGCCGGACGCACTGAGGGACCTCGGCATCGAGCTGAACAAGCCCGCTCCCGGCCCGTACAGGGACCTGCGGTCCCTGTACGACAGCGCCACCGACCCGACGACGCGGATCGCGTTCCACCAGAACGAGCGCGTCCTGGCCGGCCTCACCGCAACGGAACGCTCGGCGCTGACCGCTGCGGTCGACGCCTCCGGCCTCGACGCCGCCGCGCTCGCCCCGCTGTGGCACTCCGCCGACAGCTTCGCGCAGATGCTCGCCGCGGTCGAGGCCGCCCCGCGCGTCGCGGCCGCCGCGACCACGCCCCCCGCGACCGTGCCCACCCGTCCGGCGCCGGCCGCGCCGGACACGCTGGGGCGGTGGACCGCGCTCACCGACTGGGGGGAGTCCCGCGCGTTCCTGGACAGCAACCGGGCCGAGCTGCTGTCCGACACGGTCCGCCGCGACCTGCAGCTTGACCTCGCCCAGGCGGAGAAACACGACGCCATGAAGGCTGCGCAGAACGGCCTGCTCACCCTGGCGCGGTACAACCGGATCGAGGACGGATACCAGTACCTCACCGGCGCCGTGCCGCCCAGCCGCCAGGAGCGCCTGCACCAGTTGCTGAGCCAGCCTGAGTTGCGGGAGGCCGCCGCCATCGGCGCCCTCGCCAACCTCGCCGCCACCCTGCCCGGCCCGGTCGACAGCGCCGACGCGGCGATCCTGCGTACCGTCGGCAACACCCTCGCCGGGGTGACCGTCTCCGACGAGCAGCTCGAGGCGACCGTCCGCCAGGCACGCGACACGCTGGACGAATCGCAGCGGCAAACGTGGGCCGGTATCGTCCGCGACATCGCCGCCGGCATCCCCGGCGCCCGTGGCGCCGCGCTCGGCCACATCGCCCGTCGGCTGCGCCCGGAGGACCTGGGCGGTCGGCTCGCCGCCCCGACCGGCACCGCCCGCGCGGACGCGCGGGAAAGGGTGCAGTCCGCGGCCCAGCAGCTCCAGACAGCCCGGACGGAGCTCGACGCGGCGACCGCATACCAGGGCCAGACCGCGACGGCGCGTGACACCGCCGCCGCACTGAGCCAGCAGGCTCGCGCCGACCTCGAGCAAGCGATCGATCAGCTGGACGCCGCGGAGGAGACCATCAAGCGGGAGCGCCTGGTGCTGCCCGGCCTGCAGACCACCGCCGAGCGCACCGGCAAGGCGCTGGCGGAGGCGCAGGCCGAGGTCGCCGCCGCCGAAGCGGCACCCGCCGGTTCGCCGCCGCGCGCGGCGCTGGCCGACCTGCGCGCCGCCGTGGAGAAGCTGCGCGCGCCGGACGCGAAGGCGCGTGAGGCCGTCAAGGACTCGCAGGACGCCACCGACGCCGCCAATGCGCTCATCACCCGGCTCGACCCGCAGCTGCCCGGCCTGCGCCGGCAGGCGCTGGAGACCGCCGAGGCGTTCGAGGCCAGCAGGGTGGCTTCGGACACCGCCGACCGGATCGTCGAGGTCCGCAATCGGCAATACCGGGAGCGCGCCGCGGCACACGCCGCGGCCCAGGCCGACCTCGACCGGGTACTGCTGGCGGACCCGCCGCCCGTGCCGCCGACCCAGCCGGTCGTCGACCTGGACGGCCTGCTGGCCGACCTGGCGCGGGCCGGCCACGACACCACGACGGTGGTGCCGGTGCTGGCGAGCCGGCTGAGCGAACGGGCGGGCACCCCGCTGCCGCCCCGCCTCGTGCTGTCCACCGCCCCGGACCCGAAGGTCGCGGAGAAGTCGCCGGCCGACGAGGCGGCGGTGATCGGACTGAGCCGTCCGTCCCTCGCCGGGCTGCTGGCCGGTGCCCTGAACACGGTGGTGGAGATGCGCGTGACCGAGTCCGGCTCGCCCCGCCCTCGGTCGTACCTGGGCTATCCGGGCGGCGAGGTGGTCCGGCTCAACAGCACCGGCGCCCCGGAAAGCCTGTCCGAGGCGATTCAGCGGTTGGACCAGAAGGTGTGGGACGACCTCCGCCCCTGGCACGGGACGCAGGAACTGACCGACCGCCTGCAGGTCCTGCAGGACCACGAGATCGAGAACCACAGCGACTTCGCCACCAACGCGGCCGAACTGGCCCTGCACCTGAACCGGTTCCAGCCGCACCTGGCCCGGGCATGGCTTGCCCTGCCGGACCCGGCCAGCGCGACGGAGGGCGTGCGGGCGCGGCTGGGCGCCGGGCTGAAGCCGATGGGCTGGCCCGACCGGGAGGCCGACCCCTTTGACCCTGACGACCCCTTCGACCCTGTTGACGCGGCCGACACCGACCGGGTCGCCGACACCTGGAAGGACCGCGACCCGGCGGGCCGGGCCCGGCTCATGGCGGACCTGGGCGCCCTGCCCGGGTTCACCGTGCAGCCGCCTACCCAGACCCGCCCCGACCCGCCGGCGGGTGCCCGGGTGATCGTGGTCGCCGGCTCGGCTGTGGCCGCGGGCGTGGTCGACGCCACCACCGTGCAGTGGTACACGCCGATCAACGGCCAGCTCCGCGCCGGCAGCATGGCGATGCTGGCCAACTGGGCGCAAACCCGCGGCAAAGACGAGGACATCTGGTACGTCGTGCTGCTGCCCGACCGGCCTTAAGGCACCCGCTGGAACTGCAGCGCGGGCGGCCATTTGCCGTTGGTGGGGCACGGCGCCGCGCGCAGCGCCGAGCCGGCCGGCTCCAGGCTCAGGCAGAGCCCGGTGGCCCGGTTCTGGTAGGCCACGGTGCCGGGTGTGGAACCCGAGCCGGTGGCCACCACCACCCGTTGCCACATCTGGTAGTCGTTCGGGTTCAGGCACGGCAGCGTGTAGACCGCGCCGTCGCGGTTGCTGTCCAGGCAGTAGCCCGTCTGCTGGTTCAGCAGCCGGTACACCTGGTCGCCGGGCCGGTCCTTGTCCAGCGGTGGGCCTTCGCGCCACTGCTGGGACATGCGGCCGTCGCACCCGAGGGCGAAGGCGTGCCCGCCCATCGGGGTGCCGTTGAGCATCATCGCCGGCTTGGTGTCGCTGTCCACGCACAGTCCGGCGGACACGCCCCGGACCCGGCCGGTGCCGCCGGCGGCAACCACGGGCGGGCCGGTCGGCCGGCCGGGCGGCCAGCCGGCCGGGGGGCTGTCGGCCGGCCGGCCGACGGGATGTTCGGGACCGAGTCGCCGCCGCTGGGCTGCGGGGAGGACGAGGTCAGGGCCGAGGCCGAGGTCAGGGCCGAGGCCGAGGCCGACGGCGAGGCGCCGGCGTGCAGGCTCATGGAGGACTGGGTCGGCCGGCCCGAGCCCAGCAGGGCCCAGGCCCCGGCCCAGGCCCCGGCCCCGGCCAGGACCACGACCGTCAGCAGGACGACCAGGCGGCGCCCCCAGCGGCGCCTGGGCTTGTGCCTTCCAGCCGGCCCCGTCGGTGCGGCCGGCCGGTTCGGTGCGGGGCCGGCCGGCGGCGAGATCGGGGCCGGTGAGACCGGGCCCGGCGAGGTCGGGCCCCGCGAGGTCGGGGCCGACGAGGTCGGGACCGGCGGCGAGAACGGGGTCGGCGGTGACACCGGGAGGGCGGCTGCCGCGGCCTCGGCCGCCGGGCGTGCCGTCGCTGCCGCGCTGTGCTGCGCGGTGCGGCGGGCCGGCGCGTTCGCCGTGAGCATCGCCGCCCCCAGCGCCACCGCGTGCTTGGGGTGGGTGTTGCTCAGGATCGGCCGGCCCAGCGTCGCCCGCAGCTTCTGCGACACCAGCGGGATCGGCGACGAACCGCCGACCAGCAGGACCGCGGTCAGGTCCTGTGGGGCGATGCCGGCGGTGCTCAGGGTGCGCCGGAACGCCTCCACCGTGGTGTCCAGCGCCGGGCTGATCAGCCGCTCGAACGTGTCGCGCTGGATCTCCACCTGCCGGGAGCCGCCCGGCAGCGGCACCGTGACCTCGGCCGACTCCCGCGTCGACAGCGTCTCCTTGGCCAGTGTGCACTCGCGCAGCGTGGCCGACAGGATCTGGCCGGTGCGCGGGTCGGCCGGGTCCAGCGCCGACAGTGCCCCGTCCAGCCGCTGGTCGACGTGGCTGTAGACGGCCTGGTCGAAGTCCGCCCCGCCGAGCCATTCGATGCCCTCGGGGGTGCCGACGATCTCCAGCCCGTCCGGTCCGTTGCGCACGACGGCGCTGTCGAAGGTGCCGCCGCCCAGATCGTAGACGGCCAGCAGGCCGTCGGGCGGCAGCGGCCGGGTCGTGCAGTAGTAGGTGGCCGCGGCCACCGGCTCGGTGACCAGCCGGACCAGCGGAGCCTGCCCGCTGGCCCCCGGTGCCGGCAGACCGGCCAGCGGCAGCACCCCGGCGAACTGCTCGCGCCGATACGGCCCCCAGACCGCCGGGTGGGTCAGCACGACGCGGTCGGGCGGCGGCTGCCCGTCGGCGGCGGCCGCCTTGAGCACATCGGACAGCAGCGCGGCCATCAGGGCCGTGGGCGAGTGCGGCGCGCCGGCGAGGACCATCGGCGTGGGATCGCCCAGGCGCCGCTTGAACTCCCGGGCCGCCCGGGCCGGTGCCTGCACGCTGAGCCGGTCGGCCGGCTCACCGGTCACCAGCCCCGTGGCCTCGTCCAGGTAGGCCACCGACGGGACAAGGAAGGCCTGACCACTGAGCCGGATCATGTCCAGGCTGCCGTTGCGCAGGCTCGCGGCGGCAGTGAAGCTGCTCCCCAGATCGATGCCGATTCCGTGCACGCAGAACCCTTTCACCTGATCTGGCGCCGGTATGATTGCCGATTGAGGCCATAATCGGCATGACTGCGCCACCACGATACGTCGGTGTCGTGGCACGGCAATAGAAACATCTCGGAAACGAGGGCCGGTCGGTGGGCCGGTTCGGGACAGGGAGGGCGCGCGTGGATGTCGCGGTCGCCGACGACGGCGCGCTGTTTCGGGAAGGGTTACAGCTGCTCCTGGGCGCGGCGGGCCACACCGTGGTCGGCGGCGTCGAGGACGGCGACCGGCTGCTCGAGCTGCTCGAGCGAACCACCGTCGACGTGGCGATCCTGGACATCCGGATGCCGCCGGGGCCGGAGGGCGGGCTCGACACCGCCGCGCGGATCCGCCGGCGCCACCCCGGGGTCGGGCTGCTGCTGCTGTCCCAGCATGCCGAGGCGCACTACCTGTTCCAGCTGCTGGAGGTCGGCACCGAGCGGATCGGCTACCGGCTCAAGGATCAGGTCGCCGGGGTGGCGGTCCTGGCCGACACGCTGGTGCGCATCGCCGCCGGCGAGATCGTCATCGAGCCGGTGCTGGCCGCGAACCTCGTCAACCGGCCCGGCCCGGCCGCCCCCGGCCCGCTCGCCGAGCTCAACGAGCGGGAGCGGGAGGTGCTTCGGCTCATGGCCGAGGGCCGCTCGAATGCGGGCATCGCCGCGGCGCTGTTCGTGTCGGTCAAGTCGGTGGAGAAGTACATCGCGAGCATCTTCACCAAGCTGGACCTGCCCGCCGAGCCGGCCGCGCACCACCGGCGGGTGCTGGCGGTGCTGGCCTACCTGCGCTCCGACCGGGTCGGCTGACGGCATGGCCTCGCCCGCCGACGTCGTCGAGCGTGCCCGACCATCGGTCGCGCGCCCGCTGGAGCTGCTGGCCCAGTTGCTGCCGGTCGGCGATGCGGGCACCGGCGACGCGCCGGGCCGCCAGGACGATCCCTTCGGCGGTTACCGGCCGGTGATCCGGGCGCTGCTGCGCAACGCCGGCCAGGGGTGCGCCGCGCGGGGGGCCGAGCTGTGGCTGCCTGACCCGCCGGACGGTGCGCAGCGGCCGCCGGGCGCGGCTCAGGACGGCGCCGCGGTGCTGTGGCGCTCGGCGATCCGGTGGCGGGGCTGGCGGCCGGTCGGGGCCGGGGCACGGCGCGACGGTGTGGCCGACCCGGCACTGCTGTCCGGTGTGGACGGTGTCGCCGCGACCGCCGAGGTGCCCGTCGCCGGCTCCCGGGGCGGGATGCTGGTGCTGGTCGGCCGCGACGGCGCCGGCCTGCGGCCGGCCGAGGTCGACCTGCTCGGTGACACCGCGGTGTGCTTGGGCCTGCTGCTGCGCGAGGCCGCCGCCCGCGACGCGGCCCGGGCGGCCCAGGACGAGAGCGCCGAGGCGCTGCGGCGGGTGAGCAGCACCCAGCTCGAGCTGTCGACCGTGCAGGCCGTGGAGCGCGACCGGCTCGCCGCCGCGGTGACCACCACGTCGGGCCGGCAGCTGCGGGCGATCGTGGCGCACACGACGGTGCTGGAGTCGGCGCTGGCGTCGGGCGACACCGCCGCTGTCGCCGTCGTGGCCACCATCCGCGCCAACCTGCTCGAGATGATCGAGCAGTTCCGCACCGTGGTCCGCGGGGTCTACCCGCAGGTGCTGCGCAGCTCCGGCGTGGCCGCGGCGCTGGCCGAGATGGCCACGGCGGCGCACGTGCCGGTGGCCTTCCACGGTGACCTCGGCCGGCGTCAGGGCTGGGAGGTCGAGTCGGGCCTCTACCAGGCCGCCGCCTCGGCCCTGACGGCGCTCTGCGCGGGCGACGGCGCCACGCCGGTCATGATCGGGCTGGCCCGCCACGGCGACATCCTCACGATCCGGCTGGAGCGGGCCGGCCCGCACCCGGACCAGGTCACCGCCGACCTGCGTGACGACACCCGCCGGCTGGCCGCGCTGGGCGGCCGGCTGATGGTGACCTGCGCCGCCCCCGGCTCGACGGTCACGGTGGAGATCTGGCTGCCGGAGCGCTGGGGCGGCGACCGCGCGCCGGTGGCGGGCACCGCAGCACCCTCCGCGGTCGTGGCCGGCGCCGGGCCGCCCCCCGGGGACGAGGCCGGGGCGGGCACCTTGCCACGGCGGCTGCGCCAGCTGCTGCTGTCGGCGCTCGGCACCCAGGCCGACGGACCCGCGGTCCGGGCGGCCGTGGACCGGCAGGACGGCCGGGTGCGGGTGGCGGTGCTCGGACCCCGGGCGGAGGAGCTGACGGGCCTGCTGTGCGGCCGGACCGCGGCGCCGGCCGCAGCGTCCGAGCCGGGCGGCACGGCGCTGTGCTACCAGTACGGTCCGGTCGAGCAGATCACGGTCGAGCCGATCGGCATGGCACCGCCGTGGCGGCGCATCCGGGTCCGTGGCTGGTCCGGCCTGGACAGGTTGACGGCCGGTCAGCGGCACCGGACGCTGCTGGAGCGCCCGTCGCCGGGGCTGCGGGGGCTGCGGCTGGTGCACCACCGGCAGCGGGTCGACGCGTCGCTGGCCGCGGCGCTGCGGCGCTGGTCCAGCGCTCCGGACGGGCCGCCCGACGTGGTGATCCTGGCCCTGGACGCGATGGTGACCACGGCCCAGTCGGAGTTTCTCGGCGCCCTGCGGTCGGTGACCTCCACGGCGGCGGGAGGGTTCGCGCCGGTGGTGATCTGCGCCCACGCGGCCGGTCCGGCCGTGCCGCCCCGGCTGGACGCGCTGTGTGACACGGCGGTCGCCTGGCCGGCGGGCGGCGACGCCGCCCCGGTCGAGGCGGCGCTGGAGGGTTGGGTCCGGTGCTGGTCCGGGCTGCTGGGGGCACGCTGGGCACTGCGGGCACTGACGGCCGTGGCGGCGGCGGGTGGGTCCGACGAGGTGCTCCGGCTCGAGGTGGAGGCCGCGACCGTCGGCGCGGACGAGCTTGCTGAGCTGGACCTGTTGGAGGCGTTGCGGGGCGGGCGGATCCGGCTGCCAGCCGGGCACGACGACGCCCTGCGGCTGCTTGGCGCGGACGGCCGCGACCCGTGCGCCCGGCTGGGGCTGGCCGAGGGGGCCGGCGCGGCGCAGATCCGCGCGGCGGGCCGGGCGCTGGCATTCTGGCGCACCCAGGCGATGCGGCCCGATCCTGGCGCGGCCGGCCGGAGTGCGTACGCGTCGCTGGTGCGCCTCAGCGAGCGGCTCCTGACCGGCGGCTGAGCCGCCCGAAGCACGACCCGCGGGCTCGAAACCGGGGGCGTTCTCTCAGGTCGCGGCGAACCCGCTCACCTGCGAACTCGAAACCCGGGGCGTCATTTGAGGTCGCGGCGAACCCGCTGACAGCGTGGTCTCAGGTCGCGGCGAGCCGCTGACCTGCGGGCTCGGAACCGGGGGCGCGGTCTCAGATCGCGACGAACCCGCTGACCCGGGTGCCCGTGGCCGGGCTGGAGCGCACCGTCAGCGTGCCGCCGACGGAGGCCAGCCGGTCGGCGAGCTGGCGCAGCGGCTGCACGCCGCCGAGGTCGAAGCCGGGCCCGGTGTCGGTCACGTCGAAGCTCAGCCCCCGCGCCGACGTGCGCAGCGTCAGGGTCACCTTGGCGCCGGGCACGTGCTTGTGTGCGTTGCTGACCGCCTCCAGGCAGGCCAGGTACACCGTCGCCTCCACCTCGGGCGGGTAGCGGCGCCCGACGAGCAGCGGGTCGATGTCCACGGTGACGGTGTCCAGCGTGCCCAGCCTGGCCGTCAGCGCGGTGACCAGGCCGTGGTCGGCCAGTGGCAGCGCGAGCAGGCCGGTGGCGGTGCTGTGCAGGACCTCCTCGGTGCTGGCCAGCAGCTCCTTGAGCCGGCGCAGGTGCTTGGCGGCCTCGTCGCGGTCACCGACCCCGAGCTGGTGCTCGACCAGCGCCAGTGACATCTGCAGCGCCACCATGTGGTGCTGCGCGCCGTCGTGCAGGTCGCGTTCGAGGCGGTACCGCTGCCGCTCCATGTCCCCGGCCGCCCGCAGCCGGGCGTCGGCGAGCTGGCCCGCGCCGCGGCGCATCAGCCGGTCGGCGTCGTCGGTGCGCAGCCGCGCGTGCAGCTCGGAAACCAGCAGCCGGGTCGCGGCGAGCAGCTCCGACCAGTCCCGGAGCCGTTGCGCGGCGGCGGGCGGGTCGGCGCGGACCTCACCGAGGACCCGGCCGTCGTGCTCCAGCCGGATCGCGGCCGGCGTCGCCTGACCCGTGGCCGGCGGCGGGGGAGTGCGGTCCGTGGCCGGCGCCCGGCCGGCGCGGTATTCCTGCACCCGCTGCCCGGCCGCCGCGTCGAGCCCGGCCGGCAGCTGCAGGGTCAGGCTGACGTGGGCGCCGAGTGCCTCGGCGAGGGCCTCGGCCAGCGCCTGACCGCGGCGCTCCGGCGGGGCGTGGCCGGGCAGCGCGCACACGGTCTCGACCATTCGGGTCGCGGCGCCGGTCCGGTCCGGTCCGCGGTCGCGACGGCGCACCATGTCACTGTAGCCGCAGTTCAGACGGGGCAGGGGGCGCGGTCGGCCATGACGCGCCGGGCGGCGCGCAGGGCGTAGTGCACCCGGCTCTTGACGGTCCCCACCGGCAGCCCGAGCGACGCGCCGATCTCGGCCGTGCTGCGCCCGTGCAGGTACACCTCGATGAGCGCGGCGCGGTGCTGCGGCCACAGCTCGCCCAGGATCTGCTCCACCAGCACCTGGGTGTCCACGTTCCCGGCGGGGTCGTCGAGGGCCACCTCGGCGGCGTGTTCGAGCGTCACCTCGGTCGGGCGGGCACTGCGGGTGCGGTACCCGTCCATGACCAGGTTGTGCACCACGCGGCGCAGCCAGCCCAGCACCGGACCCTTGTCGGGGGTGAGTTTGTCCAGGTTCCGCCAGGCGCGGACGAAGGCCTCCTGTACGGCCTCCTCAGCGCGGTGCGGGTCGCCGCCGGTGAGCCGGCGAGCGTACGTGATCAGTGGTTCGCGGTAGCTGTCCACCAGGTCGCGCAGGCGCTGGTCCCGGTCGGCTTCGCCGTTGTGCAGCACGGTCGTCGTCATGCCTTGACAATGCCGGTCCGGTGCGCCGTGTGACACAGTGCACACCCGTCAGTTGACGCGGGGTTCTCTCCCCATCTGGGTGAGGGTTATCCCTACCGGCGCGGCGCCGTTTGCCTACCGTCTGGCGCCGCGGTGAACTCCGGCCCTGCCCCCCACCGTTGGATAGACAGGAGGTGCGCATGACGGCAGCCAGCTTTCCCGAGGTCGGTATCGGCATCACGACGCACAACCGGGGTCCGGTCTTCCGCCAGGCTCTGGAGGCGATCCGCAAGTACGCGCCGAGTGGCGCGGCGATCGTGATCGTCGACGACGCCAGCGACGAGCCGGTGGAGGAGGCGACCTACCGGTTCGAGACCAACGTGGGTATCGCCCGGGCCAAGAACAAGTGCCTCGAAGAACTGGTCGCGCAGGGCTGCACCCACCTGTTCCTGTTCGACGACGACTGCTGGCCGGTCGCCGAGGGGTGGGAGCAGCCGTACATCAACAGCCCAGAGCCGCACCTGATGTACATCTTCACCGACACGCCGGCCGGGCCCCTGTACGACTCGGTGGAGCTGTACCGCGACGCCGAGCTCAAGGCCTACTCGCACCCGCGCGGCTGCATGCTCTACCTGCACCGGCGGGTGCTGGACGAGGTCGGCGGCTACGACGTGCGGTACGGCCGCTGGGGCTACGAGCACGTGGACCTGTCCAACCGGATCTACAACGCCGGGCTGACCTCGTTCCGCTTCGCCGACGTGGTCGGCAGCGAGCAGCTGATCCACAGCTGCGACGAACGCGTCACGGTCCCCTCCAGCGTGCCGGCCCGGGAGCGCATGACGCTCATCCGGGACCTCAAGACCCGCTACGAGGCCAGCCGCACGTCGGCCGAGTACCGCGAGTTCCGCGAACGTCCGGTCGATCCGTCGGCCGGCGTGGTGCTGACGACCTATCTGACCGCACAGCCGGACCCGCAGCGCGGTGCGGCATGGACGGCGGACTACGCCCACCTGGCCGAGCTGCGGGCGTCGCTGGCCAAGCACGGGCGCCGGCTCGTGGTGCTGCACGACTGCCTCGACGAGCCCGACACCGATCTGGTCACCCACGTCCGTGTCCCCGCAGCCGCCGGGGGTTCACCCTACTTCCAGCGCTGGCTGTGCTACTGGCGGTACCTGCGCGACCACCCGGAGATCGACCGGGTGTGGTGCGTCGACGGCACCGACGTGGAGATGCTGCGCGACCCGTTCCCGGAGATGGAGGACCGCCTCTACCTGGGCGACGAGCCGTCCCCGCTGTGCATCCCGTGGATGGTGTACCACCACGGCGGCAGCGAGACGCTGCTGCGTTTCATGTCCGCCAACCGGGGCACCCAGCTGCTCAACGCCGGCCTGGCCGGGGGCAGCCGGCAGGTCGTGCTGGACTTCTGCCGCGACGTGTTCGACTACTGCGTGCAGCACGCCGCCGAGGCGGGCCCGATCGACATGGGCCCGTTCAACTTCGTCGCCCGCACCTGGTACGCCGGCATGGTCACCCACGGCCGGCAGGTCAACACCGTGTTCCGCACGTTCGACCGTGAGTCCCGGGAGTCGTGGTGGCGACACAAGTAGCCGTCCACGACCCGCGGCTCGGCCGGCGGGGGAGGGGACCGGGCGTCGCGATGGACCCCATGACGGACATGACACCCGAGCGGGCCGTTCCCGTGCCGCCGGACGGCCGCGTGGCGGCCGATGACGCGCTGCACAGCCTGCTGCTGCGGCTGGCCGGGCACCTGCCGGACCCGGTCCTCACCGCCGCGCGGGACCGGCTGGCCGCGGGCCTGCGCGGCGAGGCCGTGCGGGCGGTCGCGTTCGAGGCGCTGGCACAACCGCTGCCGCTGGCCTACGACGAGATCGACCTGCTGCGTGCGGAGCTGCGCACCGGCGCGCCCGGCGGCGGCGGCGATCCTGCCCTGGCCGCCGCGCTCGACGAGGTCCGCGGCGAGCGGCACCCGGCGCCGTGGCTGTTCCAGTCGACCCTCGCCACAGAGCCCACCACGAGGCCCGCCACCGCGCCCGCCCGGGGGTCGGCGCCGAAGCCGGCCTCGAAGCGTGCCCGGTTCGGGCCGGACCCGGCGCTGGCGCGCCCACTGGACCTGACCGGCGCCGATGAGGAGGAGCTCGACCCGGTGGACCGGGCCCTGGTTGCCTTCGCCCGGGACACCGCCGGGGTGCGGGCGCTGTGGCGGGCCTGGCGCATGCCGGCCGGCTCCCATGCCTGGCACGCCCCGGTCCGGGTCGTCGTGCTCGCCGTGACGCCGGCCGCCGGTCACCTGCCCGCGCTTGCGGGCGCGGTGCGGGCGGTGCTGGCCGCCGCGGGTGACCACAACGGCCAGGCGGAGGTGTACCGGGCCAGCCGGGACATGCTCCACCGCCTGTACTACCAGACGCTGGCCCGCTGCTGTGGCGCGCTGCTCTGGGCGGACCGCCCGCCGGCGCCGGTCGCCGTCGCACCGGTGTTCGACGGCGCCGACGAGGCCGGCATCCCGTGGTTCGCCCCCAGCCGGCCCGTCGTCGCGGATCCCGGTGCCCGGCTGTGGCTGCTCAGGGCACTGCGCGCCGCGCCTGTGCTCGTCTGGTCCAGCAGCGGCATGACCGACGTGCTCGCCCCGCACACCGGCGCCGTGGTGCCGCGGCACCTGCGCAGCGACGGCACCTGGGTCTGGAGCGACGCCGTGGCCTTCTACCTGGAGCAGTACGGCCTGGCGC
The DNA here is from genome assembly GCF_040654515.1 of Dactylosporangium sp. NPDC050688. Classification (NCBI taxonomy): domain Bacteria; kingdom Bacillati; phylum Actinomycetota; class Actinomycetes; order Micromonosporales; family Micromonosporaceae; genus Dactylosporangium; species Dactylosporangium sp. NPDC050688. The sequence goes on along the minus strand of NZ_JBFAIC010000006.1, from coordinate 12,721 downwards.
CGGACCCGCGGCTGGCGGCCCACCTGAACTGGCCCGACGCGGGGCCGCCGGACGAGATCGCCGTGCACCGGGCCATGGTCCACGTGTTCGAGCGGGGCCCGGACTCGATGACCTGGTACGCACCGTCCCGCCCCACCAGGACCCGCTGAGCGCGGGGCCCGGTGGGGCCCATCTCACAACCTGCTCCGGACCGCTCGTGCCGGTCCGGAGTGCTAACCAGCAACTGGTTGAGAAACGAGTAACTGATGTCCGCCTCGAACTGTGAACCCGACGCGCGCAGCACCCGCATCCCGTCCGCGGCGGCGAGCTCCGCCGCGGCGGCGAGCAGCGCGGACTTGCCGACCCCGGCTCACCGCGGACCAGGCGCACGTCACCGCCACGCCGCACCGATTCGAGAAACGAGGAGATGCGACCCAGCTCGGTCTCGCGGCCGAAGAGCTCCACGTCAGCCCTCGTCAGATCCGTGCTCGTCCTCGTCGACCGCGGTCTCCAGCAGGTGCGCCAGCGTCTGCCAGTTGGTCCGGGTCGCGGCGACCGCGCCCTCGACGTCGCCGGCCTCGCACAGCGCGATGATGCGCTCGTGCTGGGCAACCGAGCCGCGGCCGGTCAGCGACGAGAACCGCAGCCGCTCGACCCGCCGCAGCGCGGGCGTGAACTGCTCCAGCACTGATCGCAGCGCCGCATTGGCGGAGGCCGCCACCGTCACACCGTGGAATTCGTCGTCGGCGGCGAGGGCCGCGTCGACATCGTTGGCCCGCAACGCCGCCGCGAACCGGGCGTTGGCCTGGCGCATCGCATCCAGCTCGGCGGCGGACAGGTTGGGCAGCGCCTCGCGCACGGCCAGCTCGTGCATCGCGGTGGTCACCGACTGGGCGCCGCGCAGCGCCCGCAGGTCCAGCGGACTGACCATGGTGTAGCGGCCGGGTTTGGTGCGCACCAGGCCGGCCTCTTCGAGCCGGGCCAGCGCCTCGCGCACCGGGGTGCGGCTGACGCCGAGCCACTGCGCGAGATCACCGTCATTGAGCCGCTCACCGGGGGCCAGGGTGCCGTCGACGATCGCGTCCCGGATCGCCCGGAACGCGTCGTCGCGCAACAAGGAACGGGCAACGACACCGAGGCGCTCAGGGACCGGCATGCAATATATTGCACACCGTGTTCCGCCGACCATCAATGGCGTGCCTCGATGTCGCTCGCGGTTCAATCGGCGGGCATGACGATGCTGGTGATCAGGCGCCGGGTCCGGTCAGGCGCCGACGGCACTTCGAGCCATCGGGCGAGCAGTGCCCGGTGCTCGGCCAGAAACTCCCGCATCTCGTCGTCGGTGAGGTGCAGCGCCGCCTGCCGGTACCCGACGAGATCGGCGCCCAGGTCGATCTGGTCCCGGGTCAGGTACCGGTCGAAGTCTCCGAGCACCGCGGCGACGAAGGTGGTGAACGCCTGCCGGTGCTCCTCGACGCTCATCGTCCGGGCGTCCTCCGCGCCGACCGAGGCGGCCTCCACCGTGAGCCGGTACGTGCGCTCCACGCTGCCGCGGACCCGCCGCTCGTGCACCACGCGCAGGACCCCCGCGTCGACCAGCATGGCGACATGGCGGTACAGCGTCGTGGTGGCGATGTCCGGCAGCGCCTCACCCAGTTGGGCGGTGGTCAGCTCGCGCTCCCCGAGCAGCGCCTGCACGATCCGGAACCGCACCGGGTGCAGCAACAGATCCGCCGATGACGCCATGTGGTCCTCCGCACTCGACCATTTCCAGAGTTGACAACGTTCCCAATAACGGTAACGTATTGGTCATGGCCACCGCTACCGTCGACAACGAGTTCCTCGCCATTGAACTGACCACCGCCGAGCACGTGCTGGCCCTCCACGGCGACGTCCGCGTGCCCCGCGCCGCAATCACCGAGGTGGAGCTGCTGCCCGACGGCTATGCCGCCGCGCGTGGCCTGCGTGCGCCCGGGCTGCAGATCCCCAAGCGGCGCCTGCTGGCGACGATGTGGACCCGGAAGGGCCGCGAGTTCGTCGCCGTCCGTGGCGGCGAGCCGGCCGTGCGGGTCACGCTGCGGGACCAGCGCTGGGTCGCCGTGCTCGTCTCCACCCCGCAGGCGGCCGACCTCGCCGCCCGGCTCAAGGACCCGGCGTGACCACGGCGTCGGCCGGGACCGGCATCCAGCGTCTCGACGTGCGGTTCCCGGGCCCGGACCGGGACCTCGCCGGCACCCTCACCATCCCCGCAGGCCCGGGCCCCTTCCCGGCCGTCCTGCTGATCGCCGGGTCCGGCCCCGTCGACCGGGACAGCAACCACGGCCGGATGCGCCTCGGTGTCACCGCTCAACTGGCCGGCGCCCTCGCCGCGGCGGGGTTCGCCAGCCTGCGGTACGACAAGCGCGGCGTGGCCGCCTCCCGGCTACGGCGCGACGGCAGCACCGACCGGCCCGACGGATGGATGCGGGTCGGGCTGCACGACAACGCCGCCGACGCGGCGGCGGCGTTCGACGCGCTGGCCGGCCGGCCGGAGGTCGACCGGGCCGCCGTGTTCCTGGTCGGTCACAGCGAGGGCGCGATCCTGGCCGCGGAGGTCGCCGCCTCGGCGCTCGCCGGTCCGGACCGCCCGGCGCCCCGCGGTGTCGTCCTGCTGGCCTGCTCGGCCACCCCGGGCGACGTCACGCTGCGGTGGCAGGCGACCATGCTGCCCGCCTCCATCCCCCCGCCGGTCCGCGCGCTGCTGCGGCTGCTGCGCGTCGACCTCGTCGCCAGCGTGCGCAAGAATCACGACCGGATCCGGCGGACCACCACCGACACCGCCCGCATCGGCGCCAGCCGCCTCAACGCCCGTTGGTTGCGCGAGTTCCTCGACCACGACCCGGCCACCGATCTCACCCGGCTCACCGTCCCGACGCTGGCCATCACGGGCAGCAAGGACCTCCAGGCCAACCCGGACGACCTGACCCGCATCGCCGCCATCGTGCCCGGCCCGGTCCAGACCTGGCTCGCGCCCGACGTGTCCCACCTGCTGCGCGTCCAGCCCGGACCCGCCTCCCTGCGGGCCTACCGCAAGGAGATCCGCCAGCCCGTCGACCCGGCCCTCATCACCCGGGTCACCGACTGGCTGGCCCGGCAGGCCGACCCGGGCGCCTGAGCGTGGAGCCCCGCGGCCGATACATCAACCGCGGGTGGCCCTTGCCCCGGGCCGCCGCGCCGCCCAAGATGGATACACTGTTTCCATTCTCAGGGGGTCGTTGATGCGGTACGTCGTCATCGGATGTGGCAACGTGGGGATGGAGCTGGCCAGGCGCTGGTCGGCGGCCGGGCACCACGTCGTCGGGACCACCACGTCCGCCGAGCGGGTCGCGGAGGTGGGCACGGTCTGCGCCGACGTCGCGGTGCTGCGCGGCAGTGACGAGGCCGCGGTCCAGCGGGCGACCCGCGACGCGGACGCGGTCGTGCTGACCGTCAGTCCCCGGATCAGCCGTGCGTTCGACGCCCGCGACCGGGTCCGGGAGTATGCCGACACGCTCACCGCCTCGGCGGCGACCGTGGCCCGGGTGCACCCGCGGGTGGTGTTCACCAGTTCCGTGTCGGTCTACGGGGCCGGCACCGGTGCCGTGATCGACGAGTCGAGCCCGTTGACCGAGGACGACGACGCGTCGCCGCGCAACTTCATCTCCGCCGAGCGCGCCGTGCTGTCCGCGCCGGGTGGGGCGGTGGTGCGCATCCCCGACGTGTACGGGCATCCGCGCGACCTCGACTACCCGTCCCGGGTGAAGATGGCCCACGAACTGCTCGGTGGCAGCGTGCCGTTCGCGCCGGACGCGCTGCTGTACCGCATCGACTACCGGGACGCGGCCGCCGCGCTGGAGCTGGTGGTCGAGGCGGGCCTCGCCGGGGTGTACAACGCCGTGCCGGACGCGGTCGTCCCGCCCACGAACCGCGAGGTGTTCGGTGCGATCTGCGCCGCGGAGGGCTGGCCCGACCTGACCTACCGTGCCGAGATCAGGACCCCGGTCGTGCCGGTGTCGTCGGCGAAGCTGCGCGCCGAGGGCTACGCCTTCACGCACTCCTGAGACGCCCCTGAGACGGGGGCGGACGGCGGGCGGCGGCGACGGGGACCGCCGGCCTCACCGGCTCCCGCCGGTGAGGTGCCGGGCGACCAGCCGGCCGAAGGCGAGCGCGGGGGTCAGGCACATGCCGGAGCAGAACGCGTTGCCGTTGACCGCGGCCGACCCGATGACCTCGCCGATCGCGTACAGGCCGGGGATCGTCCGGCCGGCGGCGTGGCGGACCCGCAGGTCGGTGTCCACGTCGACACCGGCGAAGGTGATGAGCGTGACGGGATGGTTCTCGATCGCGTAGAACGGCGGCTCGGCGAGCGGGGCCGGCAGGTGGGTGCGGCCGAAGTCCGCGTCGTGGCCCCGGGCCACGCCGTCGTTGTAGCGTCGCACGGTGGCCCGCAGGCCGTCCGGGTCGATCCCGGCACGTTCGGCGAGCGACGCCAGGTCGGCTCCACTGTGGACACCGCGGCGGCGGCCGCACGCGGCGGCGAGGTCGTCGGGGCTCCAGCCGTGCACCATCGGCCGCGACTCGCGCAATGCCCGCGCGTCGAACACCATCCAGAAGGTCATCCGGTCGACGGTGGTGAGCAGCCGCTCCTTCCGGTCGATGCTGGGCTCGTCCTCGGCGACCCACCGCCGGCCCGCCCGGTCGACGTAGATCTCCCACGGCGGCCGCTCCGGCGCCACGAGGTGCGGCCGATGGGTCCAGTCCACCCGCAGGTCGCCGTCGACCGGTGGCAGACCGCCGAACGTCGGGATGTAGCGACCGAGCCCCTGCAGGCCGGCGCCGATCGCCCGGGCCATGACCAGCCCGTCGCCGGTCGCGGTCGGCGCCGCCGACGTGGTCAGGGGCGCGCCCTCGAGTTCGGCGAAGAGGTCCGGTGCGTAGCCGAAGCCGCCGGTGGCCAGGACGACCGACGGCGCGTGCAGCCGCTGACCGTCCGCCGTCCGCACGCCGGTGACCGCGCCGCCGGTGGTGAGCAGGTCGCGGACGAGGACCCCGCACCGCAGGTCCACCCGGCCGGCGGCCTGGTGGGCCTGCAGGAGCGGACGGAGCACGGACAGGATCGCGGGCCCGCCGGGGGAGTCGGCGGCGTGGACGGTCCGCGGCGTCAGGTACGGCTCATGCCCGTACACGATGCGGGGGGTACCGGGGTCAGGGGTGAAGCCGTGGTCGAACAGCCACTCCAGGACGGCGGGCTGTTCGTGCAGCGACCGGCGGGTCAGGTCCTCGCGTCCGGTGCCGCGGCTGATGCGGTGGATGTCGGCGAAGTGACGCTCCGGGTCGTCGGTGATGCCCCGGTCCCGCTGCAGCGTGAAGCCGCCCGCGGAGAGGTGGCCGCCCGAGTACGGCAGGGCACCGCCCACGTCGCCCGCCTTCTCCAGCAGCAGCACCCGCGCCCCGGCGTCGGCGGCGGTGATGGCGCACGCCAGTCCGGCCGGCCCGGCACCCACGACGATGATCGACCACACGTGTGTCCCCCATCTGTTTCGCTGAAAGAAACAGTGTTTCGCCGAAGTGGGGAGGCGTCAAGACGCGCGTCGACCGGTGTGCGGGCGGCCCCCGTCAGGCGGCGGGCAAGGGCGAGGCCTCATCGAGCAGCCGGGCGGCCTCCGCGGCCGGCACGGGCCGGCTCAGCAGGTAGCCCTGCCCGTGTGAGCAGCCGAGCCTGACCAGCGCGGCGCGCTGCTCCGCTGCCTCGATGCCCTCGGCGACCACGTCGAGGCCCAGTGCCGCGGCCATCGCGGTGATGCCTCTGACGATGCTCAGCTCACAGTTCTCGGGCGTCAGCCCGGTGACGAACGACCGGTCGATCTTGATCGCCTTGACCGGGAAGTACCGCAGGTGCCCGAGATTCGAGTACGACGTGCCGAAGTCGTCGAGCGCGAACTGCACGCCGGCGGTGTGCAGGGCCCGGGCGAGCTCGGTGACATCGGACCGGACGAACCCGTTCTCGGTGACCTCGAGACACACGTCGCCGGGCGCGACGCCGGCCCGGCGGATCACGTCGAGGATCCGGTCGGCGAGATCCGGCTGCCGCAACTGGTCGGCGACAGGTTCACGTTCATCGTGAGGGGACGACCTGGCATGCGGCGTTGCCACGTCGCGAGTTGTGCCGTCGCCTCCCGCAGCACCCACTCGCCGATGGCGCTGATCACCCCGGTCTCCTCGGCCATCGGGATGAACAGGTCCGGAGGGATCATGCCCCGCTCGGGATGCGTCCACCGCAGCAATGCCTCGAAACCGGTGACCACGCCCGTGGCCAGGTCGAACACCGGCTGGTAGTGCACCGAGAGCTCATCGCGGCCCAGGGCGTGCGGCAGGTCCGAGCGGATGCCCAGCCGGTCCACCGCCCGGTGCGACGCGGCCTCGTCGAACACCTCGATCCGGCCCCGGCCGCGGTCCTTGGCCGTGAACATGGCGGCGTCGGCGTCGCGCAGCATGTCGTTCGGGGTCGCGAAGCCGGGTGCGCCGAGCACGCCGCCGATACTTGCCGTGATCGTCACCCGCTCGCCCCGGACGGTGAACGGGTCCTCGAGGGCGCGCAGGACGCGTTGCCCGACGGTGAGGACGTCGGCGAGCTCGTCGACGTCGTCGAGGACGAAGACGAACTCGTCACCGCCGAAGCGCGCGAGGGTGTCATCGGGGCGCAGGCAGCCGGCGAAGCGGGCAGCCACCTGCAACAGCAGCTCGTCGCCGACCTGGTGTCCGGAGCGGTCGTTGACCGCCTTGAACCCGTCCAGGTCGCAGAAGAGCAGACCGACGCCACCGCTGCGGTCGGCCACGAGGGCGTCGGCGAGCCGCTGGTCGAGCATGGAACGGTTGGCCAGACCGGTCAACGGATCGTGGAACGCCCGGTGGTGCAGCTCGCTCTCCAGCCGCTTGCGGTCGTTGATGACGCGGGAGGACAGCACCAGTGCGCCGTCGAACTCCGTCAGGATTGCCGGGTGCAGCACCGTCTCGACCCACACCCAGTCCCCGGCTCCATGCCGCAGCCGGTGCTCGGTCCGCCCGCCACGGTCCGGCTGCCTGAGCCACGCCCGCAGCCGCGGCAGATCCTCCGGCGGCGCGAGCTGGAAGACAAACTCGCCGGGGCGTGGCTGATACCCGAGTTGCCGGTGGAACGACGGTGAGGCGTACAGGCAGGTGCCGCTGCTGTTACCTCGCCGCGGTCGCCCTTGCGGTCGTCGCCGTCGTCACCGGGGTGCGCCGCGGACCGCTTCGTGCCGGCCAGCGTCGTCGCGGTCCTGTCGGTCCTGCTCATCGTCCGGCTGGTGCTGGTGGCCCGGCTGGCCCAGACCCGGGCGGCCGAACTCGCCACCCGCAGTGCCGCCCTCGACGCCGCCCTGCGCCGCCAGCAGACACTGCAGGCCGAGCTGACCCGGCGTGCGCTGCACGACCCGCTCACCGGGCTCGGCAACCGCGCGCTGGTGACCGAGCGCCTCGAGGCGGCGCTCAGCCTGCGTCCTGCCGGGGTCGGGCTGCTGATGTGCGACCTCGACGGGTTCAAAGACGTCAACGACACCTTCGGGCACCCGGTCGGCGACCAGCTGCTCGTCGAGGTCGCCCAGCGGCTCGGGGACGTGGTCGCCGCCGCCGGCACCGTGGCCCGGCTCGGCGGCGACGAGTTCGCCGTGCTCGTCGAGGACACCGATCCGGTCACCGCCTCCGGGCTCGCCGAGCGGATGGTCACGGCGCTGCGGCTGCCGTACTCGACTGGCGAGCGCCTCCTGCACGTCAGCACCAGCGTCGGCGTGGTCGTGACCGACGGCGCCAGCACCGCCGGCGACGTCCTGCGCGACGCCGACCTGGCGCTCTACGCGGCGAAGCACGCCGGCAAGAACACCGCCAGGCTGTTCACCCCGCAGCTGCGCGCCGAGCGGCTGGCGCACAGTCAGCTCGTGGCGGGCCTGCGCGACGCGCTGGCCACGGAGGCGTTCGCGGTGCACTACCAGCCCATCGTCGAGCTGCACAGCGGCCGCTGCGTGGCGGTGGAGGCGCTGCTGCGATGGACCGATCGCGACGGCCGGGCAGTGCCGCCGCCGGCCTTCATCCCGGTCGCGGAGGAGACCGGCCTCATGGTGCCCATCGGTGCCTGGGTGCTGCGTCGCGCGCTGCTGGAGACGGCCGGCTGGTACCACCGGCACGCTGTCTCGGTCACGGTCAACATCTCCGGCGCGCAGCTGGCGCACGGCGACTTCGTCCACACCGTCCTCGACGCGCTGGCGGCCGCGGGCCTGCCCGGCGCGGCACTGGTCCTGGAGGTGACGGAGTCGATGCTGCTCACCGGTACCGGCAGCGCCGACGTCCGCGGGTGCCTGACCCGCCTGCGCGAGCACGGCGTGCGGATCGCGATCGACGACTTCGGCACCGGCTATTCGTCGATGGCGTCGCTGCGCCACCTGCCCGTTGACATCCTGAAGATCGACAAGAGCCTCCTGCCGGCCGCCGGGACCACGCAGGAGCCCGCCGCCACCGCGTTCACCAGGGCCATCATCGATCTCGGGCACCAGCTCGATCTGCAGGTGACCGCGGAAGGGGTCGAGACGGCCGAGCAGGCGGTGCTGCTCGAGCACCTGCAGTGCCGCTACGCGCAGGGGTACCTGTTCGCCCGGCCCGCGCCGGCCGCGACGATGACCGCGGTCCTCGACGCCCGCGCCGGCGCGGCCAGCGGCCGCTGACGTCCGCTGCCTCCAGCGGCGTGCCCGCACACCCGTCCGGACGTCCGGCCCACGGTGACACGGCCGGCTCCGTCGTCCCACCGCGGCGTTTGATGAGGGCCATCTGGGCTGAGCAGCAGTCTGCGGCCGTCGCCGATGGAGATGTCGCGGTTGCGTCGACGGGCGGTGACGTAAACGCCCAGCGGCAGGGCCAGGTGGGCTCGAACCGCGTCGCGGCGGGTGGACCACATCCGCGGGCCATCGGTCCATGGCGTGGGCGCGCAGGGCGTTGCGGATATGTGGCCCATGACGACGGCGGTATGCAGGCACACCGCACCGTGGGGTCCAGCCCTGAATCCTCGGCGGGCGGGCAGGCAGAAGACTGCGGTGCGCGGCGGCGGCCCGGTCGCAGCCGCGACGACCGGGCCCTCGATGGTGAGCTGCAGCAGCTCGATGTCGTCGCCGGCGACCGTGACGCTCAGTGTGAGCTGCGGTCCGGACTGCCGGCTCGCACCGCAGGACGCCAGGCAGCGGCCGCGGTCGCCGCCGGCCCGAGCGGGTCCTGCAGGAGGTGGTGCGCGGACTTGACCCGGTACATCTCGGCGTCCGCCACACGCATCAGCGCGTCCAGGTCGCCGTCGCGGGTCGATGCCACGCCGATGCTGACGTCGACCGACACGGTGCCCGCGACGAGCTGGATCGCGGCGGTCACGGCGGTGCGCAGGCGGGCGGCGACCTCGCGCGCCCGGTGGGTGTCCGTGTCGTGCAGCAGCACGACGAACTCGTCGCCGCCGAGACGGGTCACCAGATCCTGGTCGCGGACCTCGGCCAGCAGCCGCTCCGCCGTGACCCGCAGCAGTTCGTCGCCGGCCGCGTGGCCGAATGTGTCGTTGACTTCCTTGAACCCGTCCAGGTCGAGCACCAGCACCGAGGCCGGCGGGCCGGGGCGCAGCGCCGTCCGTGCGTGCTCGTGCAACAGATGGCGGTTGCCGAGGCCGGTGAGTGGGTCGTGCAGTGCCTGCTCGCGCAGTTCTCGTGCCTGTTCGCGCAGGGCCGCGCGGGCGGCGGCGAGCTGGTCGAGATGGTTGCGGTGCGCCCGGGACAGCAGGCCGGTCATGAGCGCGACGATGAGTTCCAGGGCGGGCGCGATGCTGACGAGGTCGCTCTCCATCCGGTGGCCCATGATCTGCGGCGAGAAGACGTAGAGGAGCACGCCTGCGGTCGCCTCGGCCGCGAACACCAGCAGCGCGCCGGACAGCTGGTGCCGGTATGCGCCGACGATGATCGGGATGATGAGCACCGGCCAGAACACCGGGTCCGGCCCGTTCGCCGAGGCGAACACCATGGCGATGATCGCGGCCGTGTCCAGCGTGAGCAGGACGGCGCTGAGGAGGGGGTACCGCCGGCGGCCGACCGACCGCAAGGCGTACACCCCGAGGATGTTGATCAGAACCTCGGCCAACGCCGCGGTGATCCCGACGGCCATCGACCTGCCCGCCGCCGAGGGAACCAACGCCAGGTCGGCGACGATCCACAGCACCGCCGCAGACCGGCTGATGATGCCGGCCCACTCCAGGTTGCGACGCATCCGGACGAGTGCCTCGTCGATCTCCATAAAAGGGTACTCGGCGGTGGGGCCCCTGACCTGAGCCCCGACGTAACCCGAGATGCGTCACAGGCGGAACTGCTCAGGCACGGTCCGTGCCCTTGGCGGCATCAGGTGCGGGAACTCTGACACCGGGGGCGTCACAAGGTGAAGCGCAGGCGGGACGGCTCGCCGCGGGCCAGGCGGTCGGCGTGCTCCGCGGTGTTGAGCACGTCGGCGAGGGTGGCGCCGGCGGCGAGGCGCTCCGCGACCTGCGCCTCGGTGGCCATCACCTGGGCGGCGGCGGTGAGCCGGGCGACGGCGGCGGCCGGGTCGAGCACCACGATGCCGTCGTGGTCGGCGATGACGATGTCGCCCGGCGCGACCGGGACACCGCCGCAGCTGACCGTGGCGCCGAGGACGCCGGGCTTCGCCGTGGTGCCGGCCTTCGGGGTGACGTGCCGGCTGTAGATCGGCAACCGGCAGCCGGCCACGAACCGCAGGTCGCGGTAGCCGCCGTCGACGACGATCCCGGCCAGGCCCTTGCCGAGCGCGACCCGTGCGAACAGCTCACCGGCCAGCGCCGTCTCCCGGCCGCCGCCGTCGACCACCAGGACGTCACCGGCCTGCGCGAGCTCGATCGCCTGGATCACGCCGAAGAAGTCGTCGCGGCACCGGACCGTGACGGCCGGGCCGCACAGGACGGGATTCGCCGAGCGGCACCGCAGCGCCGGCGACATGACCCGGACGTCCTCGGCCACGTCGCACAGCGCGGTGGTGTCGACCTCGGCGGCGAGCCGGCGGATCTCATCGATCATCCTGCGACGGTACCCGCCGGGGAGCTCGCTCCGCGTCGTCACACTCACCGGCGCCAGGTCGTCCCAGGGGATGACCCGGCCGCGCCGGGAGAGCCGCAGGCGGACGCCGGCCGGGGTCAGCGCCACCGGCGCGATCGGCAGCCACAGGTACGCCAGCACGCCGGCGAACTCGACGGCGGCGAAGAGGGTGAGGGTGACCCTCCAGGCGCGCGACATGGCCAGATCGTAGGCGACCACCCGGCACCGCGGAGACCCCTCTGCATCGCTGGGCCGGTGCTGCGAGATGCGCTCGGGGGCGGGAATGAATTGTGATTGGCGACGCTGCCGGCGTCAACATTTTCGAAACCCATTCGCGCGCCCGGAAATGGGCGCCAAATTTGCTTGTCCAGAAACTGTTATGGATGACCACTCCGTCGAGTCGCGGCTGAAAATTTCGGAGCTTCCCATTTCGTTCCGCCGCACCTGGTAGCGGCGTGGCCTGGGTGAACATGGGGCAGCGACACGATATCGGCCGGTTTTCCGGAAGAAGTCTGTGTCGGCTGTCTTGAATGTTTGGGACCGTTCTGGAAGCCTCGCGCTCCGAGGTGCGAACGTTCCGCCAGGCGCTCGCTGATGCCGGCCGCCCCGGCGTGTCAAGGTCACCGCCCGGTTGAGGATGTTAGCGCTCACGCGATGCATTGATTACCGGAAGTAAGGGAGACGAAGGTGGCTGGAGAACCTCCCACCCGTCGTGGCGGGACCCGGCGGAGACGACCCACCCTCATCAGGGCGCTGACCGCCGGTGTGGTCGCGGTCGTGGCGGTCGGGGTCGCGGCGGTGATGATGCCGTCGGCGGACGCGGCGGCCAGCACGCTGGGCGCGGCGGCGGCGCAGTCGGGCCGGTATTTCGGCACGGCGATCGCCGCGGGCCGTCTCGGCGATTCGACGTACACGACGATCGCGGGTCGTGAGTTCAACATGATCACGGCTGAGAACGAGATGAAGCCCGATGCGACCGAGCCGCAGCGGGGTCAGTTCAACTTCAGCGCCGGTGACCGTATCTACGACTGGGCGACCCAGCGGGGGATGAAGGTGCGTGGGCACACCCTGGCGTGGCACGCGCAGCAGCCGTCGTGGTGGGGTGGGATCAGTGGTAGCACGCTGCGGCAGGCGATGATCGATCACATCAACGGTGTGATGGGTCATTACCGGGGCAAGCTCGCGTACTGGGATGTGGTGAACGAGGCGTTCAACGAGGACGGCAGCCGCCGCCAGTCGAACCTGCAGGCCACCGGCAACGACTGGATCGAGGCCGCGTTCCGCGCCGCGCGCAACGCCGACCCGTCGGTGAAGTTGTGTTACAACGACTACAACATCGAGAACTGGTCGTATGCCAAGACGCAGGGCGTGTACCGGATGATCCAGGACTTCAAGTCCCGGGGCGTGCCGATCGACTGCGTCGGGCTGCAGACCCACTTCACCGGCGGTAGTTCCCTGCCGGGCAACTTCCAGACCACGCTGTCCAGCTTCGCCGCGCTCGGCGTGGACGTGGCGCTGACCGAGGTCGACGTCACCAACTCCTCCACCTCGCAGTACGCGGGTCTGACCCAGGCGTGCATGAACGTGCCGCG